>JAAWDY010000013.1 GCA_022793995.1 Coprococcus sp. | reverse complement strand
GTTGCAATATCAGGAGAGTGGTTCACAGCACATGGAAACAGTATTAATTTAGGATATTTTAAGAGAGAAGAGAATCAGTTGATTGCAGAGAAACTGAAAAATGCCTTTGCTGAATGGATTGATAACGGACATAATGATTTTGATGATGAAAACACTATAATTTTATGTGTGAAATTAACGGACGGATTGTTATTGTCACATGGAAATCGATATGAGTTTTAACTTCAAAATCCCAGTTTATTATTGGCTTTATTCTTAAACTATTCATTGTCTGCAATACTACGAATGTTAAATGCTCTCTCGGCAAATCCGGACGTTGATATAAAGAATGTCATTGACACTCCCAAAGCAGATGATGATATTATTACAGCCTGTGACAAACTCATTACTTCATTGGAATCATCACACGAAAATGCTTTATATATGCTGTCTTTGCAGGAAAGAATGAAAATAAATACGAAATGAACCCTCCATCTTAACACCAGAGTTTTCTGGTGTTATTATTTTGCCTTGCAGACAGCAAAAATGAAAAGGAAGTATACACATGGAAACCACTATTTTAGTGCAGAATCTGGCTGGAAAATAACCGATCATCTGAACTGAAAACGTGAATTATTTCAATCTGTCGGCGTTCAATTTCAAGAAGCAAACTATCAGGACAAGGTAACTGTCTCTGAATTATGCGAGGTCACATGCTCCTTTTCGCTGGTGTCCTTACTGCTTATTTTTCTTGTCAATACATTCTTTTTCGATTATGAAATGAAAGGTTCATTTGCGATATACTTTTTATCGTTTGTGCTGGTTATGCTGTCCATGTTCAGTATTGGTATGATGGTAGGCGGTGTTGCTCCAAATACCAAAATCGCAAGTACCATTGCAAGCGTACTTTATTTTCCTATGCTGGTATTTTCCGGAGCAACATTACCGTATGAGGTTATGCCAGCCGCCTTACAGAAGTGTGCAAGTTTTTTACCCCTGACACAGGGAATCAAGCTGTTAAAAAATACTTCATTGGGATTGCCGGTTGAAAATGTAGTGTTTCCAATTATACTTATGGGTTGTATCTCGGTAGTGTGTATTGGAATTGCGGTTAAATTTTTCAAGTGGGAATAGTTTACAAATCAAAACGCTCTTTTATTGACGTAATCTATTGATTTTGAGCCAAGGCGGCTTTACCCCTCTTTTTTATTCGGAGGGTTCAAAGTAGCCCTCCAGATATCATGCCCTTTGGGTATATCATGCCCTTTGGGTATATCATGCCCTTTGGATACGAAAGAAAGGAGGGCGATGCAATGTATGTTATATATCAAGATTTAATTCAGATCGGCATACTCATTGTTGCCCTTGCGAATTTGATTTATCAGATTTACAAGGGAAAAAAGAAATAGCCGCCACTACTGAAAATATCTAACCCTCATAATTCCCCATTTCATCAGCACCTCATAAAATTTTCACACAATTTTAGCACTCTCCCCTTGACACTGCTAACCCATAGTGTTATAGTTCATGTAGAACAAAAACACAACGTCTTTTACAAAGAGGAGGATGTATATATGAATATCAATAAATTTACACAAAGTTCTATATCGGCGGTGCAGGCGTGTGAGAAGACAGCGCTGGATTATGGTAATCAGGAAGTGGAACAGGAGCATTTGTTTTATGCTCTGCTTACGATTCAGGACAGCCTGATCCTGAAGCTTTTTGAGAAGATGGGATTGGCGAAGGAAGCCGTTATTGAGCGGGTGGAGGAAGCGCTTAGGAAGCGCCCGAAAGTCCAGGGCGGGCAGATGTTTATCGGTCAGAATCTAAATAATGTTTTGATCCATGCGGAGGATGAAGCCAAGCAGATGGGAGATGAGTATGTCTCTGTAGAGCATCTTTTCCTGGCGCTTTTAAAATATGCGAACAAGGAGATGAAAGCGCTTTTTCGCGAGATGGGGATCAGCAAAGAAGGATTCCTGCAAGCGCTTTCGACTGTGCGGGGCAACCAGCGGGTAACCAGCGACAATCCGGAGGCGACATATGATACTTTAAATAAGTATGGGCAGGATTTGGTGGAGCGGGCGAGAGAACAGAAACTTGACCCGGTGATCGGCCGTGATTCGGAGATACGGAATGTGATCCGGATCCTGTCGCGGAAAACGAAGAACAATCCGGTATTGATCGGAGAACCGGGCGTGGGTAAGACGGCGGCGGTAGAAGGACTGGCGCAGCGGATTGTCCGCGGGGATGTGCCGGAGGGACTCAAAGATAAGAAAATTTTTGCGCTTGATATGGGCGCTTTGGTCGCGGGAGCAAAATACCGCGGCGAGTTTGAGGAACGTTTGAAAGCAGTTCTTGAAGAAGTAAAGAACAGCGACGGCAATATTATTCTTTTCATTGACGAGCTGCATTTGATCGTGGGAGCCGGGAAGACGGACGGCGCCATGGACGCGGGCAATATGTTAAAGCCCATGCTGGCCCGGGGAGAGCTGCATTGTATCGGAGCGACGACGCTGGACGAATACCGGCAGTATATTGAGAAAGATGCGGCGCTGGAACGCCGATTCCAGCCGGTGATGGTCGACGAGCCTATGGTGGAGGACGCGATTTCCATCCTCCGGGGACTGAAAGAGCGGTACGAGGTATTTCACGGAGTTAAGATTACAGACGGCGCGCTGGTGGCAGCGGCGACACTTTCTAATCGATATATTTCGGACCGGTTCCTGCCGGATAAGGCGATCGACCTGGTAGATGAGGCCTGCGCCCTGATTAAGACGGAGTTGGACTCTATGCCTACGGAACTGGATGAGCTGAACCGGAAAATCATGCAGTTTGAGATCGAAGAGGCGGCTCTGAAAAAGGAAGACGATCGCTTAAGTATGGAGCGATTGGAACATTTGCAGCAGGAGTTGGCGGAGGATAGAGAAGAATTTGCCAAACGAAAAGCACAATGGGACAATGAAAAGAAGTCCGTTGAGCGTGTACAGAAGCTTCGGGAGGAGATCGAACAGGTCAACCGGGATATTCAGAGCGCCCAGCAGGAGTATGATCTGAACAAGGCGGCAGAGCTGCAGTACGGGCGTCTCCCACAGCTTCAAAAGCAGCTCGAAGAGGAAGAAGAGAAGGTAAAGGACGAGGAGTTGTCACTAGTCCATGAGAGCGTGAGCGAAGAAGAGATTGCGAAGATCATTTCCCGCTGGACCGGGATTCCGGTGGCGAAGCTCAATGAAAGCGAGCGGAGCAAGACGTTGAATCTGGACAAAGAGCTGCACAGGCGGGTCATCGGACAGGATGAGGGCGTGGAGAAGGTGACGGAAGCCATTATCCGTTCTAAGGCTGGCATCAAAGATCCGACGAAACCCATCGGTTCCTTCCTGTTCCTTGGACCTACCGGAGTCGGAAAGACGGAACTGGCAAAGGCGCTGGCACAGAGTCTATTCGACGATGAGAATAATATGGTGCGTATTGATATGAGCGAGTATATGGAGAAATATTCTGTGTCCCGTCTGATCGGGGCGCCTCCGGGATACGTGGGCTATGATGAAGGAGGACAGCTTACCGAGGCTGTCAGGAGAAAACCGTATTCTGTGGTGCTCTTTGACGAGGTGGAGAAAGCGCATCCAGATGTCTTTAACGTCCTGCTCCAGGTATTGGATGACGGGAGGATCACGGACTCCCAGGGGAGGACAGTGGACTTTAAGAACACGATCTTGATTATGACTTCCAATCTTGGGTCAACCTACCTTTTGGATGGCATTGATGAGAACGGGGAGATACGTTCAGAGGCGGAAGAGATGGTAAGAAATGAACTGCGGACACATTTCCGCCCGGAATTTTTGAACCGCTTGGATGAGACGATCATGTTCCGGCCATTGACAAGAGAGAATATCCATTCTATCATTGACTTACTGGTTGCTGATGTGAACAGAAGGCTTGCAGATAAAGAATTGGAAATACAGATCACGGAGTCCGCGAAACAGTTCATCGTGGAAGCAGGTTATGACCCGATGTACGGCGCAAGGCCGCTGAAACGCTATCTGCAAAAACATGTGGAAACGTTGGCCGCGAAGATGATTCTGTCCGGGAAGGTAGGAAGCGGGGATACGATACGGATCGATGTATCGGACGGAGAGCTGACGGCCGAGACCGCAGTGGGATTATAACGACATCGGCATCAGAGAAGCAGTATCATTACAGCAGTATTACGGCAGCAGTATTATGACAGCAGGGGGATGTACCCGTGCAGAGAACGATTTTTCATATTGACGTCAATTCCGCCTACCTGAGCTGGACGGCGGTGGAACAGCTAAAGAACGGCGCCGGGCAGGACATACGGACCATTCCGGCGATCATAGGCGGGGACACGAGTTCCCGCCATGGCGTCGTTTTGGCAAAATCGCTTCCGGCAAAAAAATACGGAATCCGTACTGGCGAACCTGTGGTAAACGCCATGCGAAAATGTCCAAAACTCCATATGGAGCCTCCGGACCATGTATTATACCGTGAATACAGCCGAAAACTGATGGAGTTTCTGCACACTTACACATCGGAGATCGAACAGGTGAGTGTGGACGAGTGTTATCTGGATTTTACCGGGATTGCCAAGGCGTTCGCATCTCCGGTTGCGGCAGCGTTTGAGATAAAGGACAGGATTTATGAGAAATTTAAGTTCACTGTGAATATAGGGATATCCAGCAACAAGCTTTTAGCGAAGATGGCGTCGGATTTTGAGAAGCCGAACCGTGTACATACCTTATTTCCGGAGGAAATTCGGACAAAGATGTGGCCGCTTCCGCTTTCTGAGCTATATATGGCGGGCCGTTCCAGCGTGGAAGCCATGCAGAAGCTGGAAATACGTACGATCGGTGAGCTGGCGCAGACGGACCCGTATCTTCTTGAACTTCATCTAAAAAGCCACGGACGGATGCTGTGGGAATTCGCCAATGGAATCGACGGCTCCCCCGTGCAGGCCGAGGAATCGGCGGCAAAGGGGATCGGTAATTCTACGACGCTTCCCAGAGATGTGGAGACAGAAGAAGAGGCAAGAAAGGTTCTCTTCACTTTGGCCCAGAGCGTGGGCAGGAGACTGCGGAAGGCAGGACAGAAGGCGAATATGGTGAGTGTGGAGATCAAATACCACACATTTCAAAGTGTTTCACACCAGAAGCAGCTTCAGCGTGCCGTAGATACGGACTTTGCCCTTTATGAGACCGCCTGTATCTTGTTCGCGGAGCTGTGGGACCATACCCCGATCCGGCTTCTGGGTATCCGTACTTCCAAGCTGGAGGATGCGGGCGAGCCGGAGCAGATGAGCATCTTTGACATTCAATCCTTATGCTGATAATAGAAAACCGCCACCTGCGTGCGATCGCGCAGGTCCAGTTTATCCAGGATCGAACTTAAGTAATTGCGGACGGTCCCTTCACTTAAGAAAAGCTGTGATGCGATTTCTTTATTGCTCAGACCTTCGGCAATGAGATGGATGATCTCTAGTTCCCGTTCGTTGATATCGCAGGCATTGTAGTCAAATGTATGGGAGGAGGGCAGAAGCGCCGGTATTTTGGACATGATCTCGCTTCCAAAGACCGTTTGCCCGGAGCATACCGCCCGCAGTGCGGGAAGGATGCTGGCATAATCCTGCTTTAACAGGTAACCTTTTGCCCCGAGGCGCAGTGCCTTTACGATATACTCATCATCGGAAAAGGTGGTGAGGAGAAGAATTTTTGCGTCGGGAAATTCCTTCAATATTATTTCGGAAGCCGTGAGGCCGTTCATCTCCTTCATGCGGATATCCATGAGAAGTACGTCTGGGAGGAGGTTTCGGTATAACTGCACAGCGTCCCGTCCGTCGCTTCCAACCGCACATACGGTAACGTCTTCATTTGCCTCCAAAATCGTTTTTAATGCTCCTGCTACCAGGCAGTCGTCGTCTACAATGATGATCTTCATAATCTATTCCCCTTTTGGTATTGTGATAAATATCTGAAATCCATGTTCTGTGGAGATCTGGAATCTTCCGTTTAATGCCTGCACCCTTTCCCGCATATTTGCAAGCCCAATGCCTGAGCCGCCAGGAGAAGATTTGGCGCCGTTATCCTCAATGCATAGCTGGTAAAGGGCAGGATGTTCCCTGAGGAGGATACGGACCTGGTCTGCGCTGCTGTGGCGTATGATGTTTGACAGTGCCTCTTTCGTAATACTGATGAAACAATACTTTACTTCCTTGGGTATATTAAGATGCATATCATATTTAAATTCTACCGGACAGAAAGTGAAATCGCGGATCAAACCCTGAATGGCGGACTCCAGATTGATAGATTCATCATGAAGGTCATGGACACTGCTGCGTATGTTGTCCATAGCCTGGTTGAGCGCTCCCTCCAGGTCGGAAAGAAGCGGAAGAAGGGATTCATCCTTATTGATAGTCTTTACAGCGCCTAGGAGCAGGATGGAGCGGGACAGGACATGTCCAACATTGTCGTGGATCTCACGGGCGATCCGGTTCCGTTCTTTCAAAGTGGCAGTGTAGATCTCAATATTCTGCCTTTCCAGAAGAGAATGATTCCGTTCGGAGAGCAGAAGATTTCGTTCCCGGCTGTCGTCCTGCGTCCTGCGGTACTTTGCGGACAGTTCTTCAAAACGCATGGTGCGGTACTGAAGAAAAATGGCGAGAAAGCAGCCGAACATGCAGAAAGCAGTATGAAAAAACGCCGTATGCCCGGTAAAAAGAAGGCATACACAGATCAAAAATGCGGATAAACAGGAAACGTAATGTTTGTCCCGTATGAAAATATAGACTGCAGATGGATAGAAGAAGAAAAGTGGAGGTACTAGGACCGCGCCGGCGAGAAAAAAGAGGCCGAGAATCTGGCGGAGCCACATTGATTTCAGGCAGAATCCAAGAAAGGCGTAGATCACGGCAAATAAAAAAGCCAGAACAAATACAAAATCAATCTCATGATATTGTGCAGAAAACAGGCTATATATTAATAGAAGCAGGATATCCTGGATATAGTGCATAGATTCCTCTCTTTCCGGCAGAAACGAACGATGTCAGTCAGCAAAGTTCCTCGCCCGCATCGTACGCCGTGCGAACTCGAAAGCCTACGGCTTTCTCATTCACGCCATTCGGTCTAAGTCAGCGAAGTTCCTCGCCCGCATCGTACGCCGTGCGAACTCGAAAGCCTACGGCTTTCTCATTCACGGGCATTCGCCCTATGAAAACTTCCATGCTCAAATTCGTCTGCCAGCAGCCGATTTGACCCTGAAAGTTTTCGCACGGCTCATTGCTTTCGTGGACATTATACCCTGAAATTGTGAGCGGGGTAAAGGGAAAAATGAGGATTATGACATTTGTCATATGAAACTGTGACAGGGGACACTTTTGCAGAGGGTAAAAACGTATTATACTTACAGTATAAAAGTTTAAGAAGTAATTGACTTAACTAAGGAAAGGCGGTATGAAAAATGATTCAGATAGAAAACCTGGTAAAACGGTACGGAGACCTTCTGGCGCTGGACCATTTAAACCTGCGGGTAGACGAGGGCGAGATCTACGGTCTTCTGGGACCGAATGGTTCCGGTAAGACCACGGCTATAAGCTGTTTGCTTTCACTATTGAAATATGATAAAGGAAGTATACGCATCTTTGGGGAAGAGATGCGTCCGGATAATTACAAGATAAAACAGCAGATTGGGATTGTGCTTCAGAATGTGGCGGTGTTTGATGAGTTGACTGTGTATGAGAATATCGACTGTTTCTGCGGGCTATATGTTAAGAACAAAGAGGAGAGAAGGCGCCTGGTAGACGAGGCTGTTGAGTTTGTTGGGCTGGAAGGCTATACGAAGATGCGGCCGAAGAAGCTTTCGGGAGGTCTTCTTCGGAGGCTGAATATTGCCTGTGGAATCGCGCACAAGCCCAGGCTGATCATTATGGATGAGCCGACGGTGGCGGTTGACCCGCAGAGCCGGAACCGGATCTTAGAGGGGATCCAGGAACTGAACCGCCAGGGTTCGACCATCATTTACACTTCTCATTATATGGAAGAAGTGGAGCAGATCTGTACCAAGATTGCCATTATCGACCACGGGCGTAAGATTGCGGAGGGGACAAAGGAAGAGCTGAAACAGATGATTAAGACCGGAGAGACGGTCACGATTGAAGCGGTCATGCTGAATGAGGAACAGCTGCAGATGATAAAAGAATTACCCCACGTATTCGATATTTCCTATGAAAGCCAGACGTTGACGGTGCGCTGTACGACGGCAAAACACAATCTGATACGGATACTGGATACTCTGAAGAAACAGGAAACAGTATTCGGAAGAGTCTATTCGGAACTCCCCACTCTGAACGATGTATTCCTGGAAATAACCGGGAAACAGCTTCGGGATTAGTTCCATGGAACAGGAGGGATCGTATGCTGCATTTGATTCGATACAATATTTTAGTGAAATTCAGAAACTTTAATACGATTTTCTGGCCGTTGGCATTCCCGCTGATTTTAGGGACATTGTTCTATTTTGCCTTCGGGAAGCTGGATGAAGCAGACTTTGAGACCGTGGAGACAGCTGTGGTGGAAGAGGCGGAAGCGGATGCAATGTTCTTAGAGTTCCTTGATACCATGGCTGATGGAGAAGAGCAGCTTCTAGCAGTGGAAAAGATGAGTAAGGAAGAGGCGCTTACGGCGCTTACGGATAAGAAGGTGTCCGGAATTTTCTTTGTGGGGAAAGAGCCGTCCCTGACAGTAGGGGGAAATGGGATTGCGGAAAGTATCTTGCAGTCACTTTTGGAAAGCTATGGGAACGGGAAGCAGACGATGGAACATGTTATGAAGACGCATCCGGAGGGGATGCCAAAAGCCGTGGAGGCTATGGCAGATTATAAGACGCTGGTGGAACAGGCGTCTCTTGGAGGAAGGACTACGGATGGAAACGTCCAGTTCTTCTATGCATTAGTCGCGATGGCGTGCCTGTACGGCGCTTTTATGGGATTCGGCGCGGCGATCGCACTCCAGGCGAACCTAACGCCGGTCGCGGCAAGACGTTGTATTACGCCGACCCATAAGCTGAAGCTGGTCGTGTCCGAGATGCTGTCCTGCTTTGTGCTCCATTTTGTGGATATCCTGGTGCTGCTCATTTACCTGCGGTATATTCTCAAGCTGGATTTCCGAGGAAATACAGGGGAAATGCTGCTGATTTCCCTGATCGGCAGCATGATTGGGGTGTCCATGGGGATATTTGTTGGAAGCATAGGGAGGATGCAGGAGTCGGTCAAGGTCGGTATTCTTCTTGGAATGTCCATGGTGGGAAGTTTCCTTGCGGGGCTGATGAACGCAGAGATGAAGTACATGGTGGACCACTATGCGCCGATCGTCAACAAACTGAACCCAGCGGCTTTAATCTCAGACGCATTTTATTGTATCAATGTGTATGACGATCGCGTCCGATATACCCGCAGCCTGGCGACGTTATCGGTCATGTGCGCAGTACTCGTTATCGCAGCCTTTTATATGGTCAGGAGGGAACGGTATGATAGTTTATAAGACATATATGAAAATCGTAAAGAAGAATGCCGGGCTGATCTTGATGTATCTGGCGATCTTTTTTGGAGTCACGATGATTTTCCAGGCCGCGGTAAGTGGGGATGATAACCCAAACTACCAGGCGGAAAGTGTGAGGCTCCAAGTGGTGGACGATGACGGCGGAGTGCTGGCGGAGGGACTGAAAGACTATCTGGGCGGGATTCATGAAGTATCTGTCGTGGAAAACAATACGGCGAAGCTGCAGGAAGATCTATTTTACCGTAATACCGAGTATATCGTGCGGATCCCGTCTGATTTTTTTGAAAACTGTATTCAGAATGAAAAGCCGCTGAAAGTGACGAAGATTCCTGGCGCTTACACAGCGTTTTATGTGGATCAGCAGATCAACAGCTTTCTGAACAATGCACGATGCTACAGTGAGGCGGGATTTACCGAGTCTGAGACGGCGGAAGCGATCGCGGATATCCGCCATCCGGAAGTTAAAATGCTCGATGACACTGGAAACGCTGGGGAAATGCCTGCGTACGCTTATTATTTCCGCTACCTGCCGTATCTGCTTTTATCTGTTTTCTGTTATGTGATGGGAAATATTTTCTCAGCCTTCCGAAGAGAAGATGTGAGAAAACGGCTGAATGCATCCGCTGTCCCGGCTATTCGGCAGAATGTAGAGGGCTTTCTGGCAGTGCTGACGCTTGGAGTAGGGCTTTGGGGACTCGTGGCGCTCGCGGGAATGATTATGTATAGGAGCAGCTTTCTGGAAAGCGAAGCGATGCCTTGGTATCTCCTAAATTCAGTGATGCTCCTTTTGGTGACACTGTCACTTTCATACCTTGTCGGCATCTTTGTGAAAAATACGGAGATGCTGAGCGGAATTGTAAATACAATTTCGCTTGGAACATGCTTTTTGTGCGGAGTATTCGTACCGCTTGAGATCATGAACAAAAGTGTGGTAAAAGTGGCGCAGTTTTTGCCCGTGTACTGGTATGAGAAAGCAAATGATCTTCTCGTAGACTTTGGAGCGGCAGGAGGAGAAGTGGGGAATACCATCATCCAGTCGATCGGGATCCAGTTCGCGTTTGCCGCGGCGATTCTTTTGGCGGGACTGACCGCATCGAAGGTAAGAAGGGAAGGATAAGGAAAGAATATTCAATTTTTTAAATCCAGTGAATGGACGATAGGGGCAGTTGTTTCCAAAAGGGAAGCAACTGCCCTTATTAAAGTGTTTTGGAAATTATTTCTGGATAAACAGCATAAAACAGTTGACAACAGTTTAATGCTGTTATATACTGTTTGTAACGAAGGAGGAGTGATGATGAAATTAATAATCAATAATTCTTCCATGCAGCCCATTTACGAGCAGATTGTCTCGCAGATCAAGAACAAGATCATGCATGGGGAATTAGAAAAAGAAGAAATGCTCCCGTCAGTTCGTACTTTAGCTAAAGAATTGAAGGTCAGTGCATTGACCGTCAAGAAAGCATACGATGCTCTGGAGGAAGAGGGCTTTGTCGTTACCGTACATGGAAAAGGCAGTTTTGTCACCCTTGCGAACCAGCAGTTCATGCTTGAGGAAAAGAAGAAAGAAGTCGAAGCTGATTTGGAAATGGCCATCCGAAAAGGCAGAAGCTGTGGAATGAGTAATCAGGAGATTACGGAACTATTTCATATTATTCTGGAGGATTAAGAAATGCTGAGAATGAGTAACGTAAAGAAACATTATAAGAAATTTGACCTGGACTGTTCTCTGGAAGTGAAGACGGGCTGTGTCACCGGGCTTGTGGGGAAGAACGGCGCGGGAAAGAGCACGACGTTTAAAGCGGCGTTGGGGCTGATCGGCATTGAGGGCGGCGAGATCGAGATATTTGGCAAGCCGCTTGCGGCGGTGACGGCAAAAGATAAAGAGAAGATCGGCGTCGTCCTGGCAGATTCCGGGTTCAATGGATATTTGTCGATCAAAGATATGCTTCCGGTTCTCGCGAGCGTCTATCCTGATTTTAGCAAGACGGACTTCCTGGCTCAGTGCGATCGGTTCCAGCTTCCTATAGATAAGAAGATCAAGGAATTTTCTACGGGGATGAAAAGGAAGCTGCAGGTGCTTGCCGCAGTTTCGCACAACGCGGATTTCCTGATACTGGACGAACCGACGGCAGGACTGGACATCGTCGCCAGGGACGTACTTCTTGAGATGCTGCGGGAATATATGGAAACGGACGGACGGTCGATCCTTATAAGTTCCCATATCTCCGGTGACCTGGAAGGGCTGTGCGACGATTTCTATATGATCGACGACGGGAAAATCATCCTTCATGAAGAGACCGACGTGCTCCTAAGCGACTATGCGATCTTAAAAGTGACGGAAGACCAGTATAGAGCGCTGGATAAGACATATATCCGGCGGTATAAAAAGGAAGGATTCGGATATCGGCTTCTGACAGATGAGAGACAATTCTATGCAGAGAATTATCCGGATGCAATCATTGAAAAAGGAAACATTGACGAACTGATTATGATGATGGTACGAGGTGAAAAGGAATGAAAGGATTGTTGATTAAAGATTTTATGTTTTTTAAGAATCAGAAACAGCTTTTGGGGATCGCGCTGTTTATGACAGTAATCCTTATGGTGAGCAATCGTGACGCGTCTTTTGCGATCGGGTACGGGATGGTGATGCTTTCTACGCTTGTGATAACGTCCATCTCCTATGATAAATATGAAAAAGGGATGAGCTACTTGTTTACTCTTCCGGTAAGCAGGAAGAAATATGTACAGGAAAAGTATGTGCTTGCTATTATGATGTTGCTTTTGGCTCTTGCCGCCATAGCGGTTATATTGACGGTCGTTATAAATATGAAGCTCGTTCCTGTGGATATGGAAGAACTTCTTCTTACATTAGGCGCCTGCGGCGGGATGGCGCTTCTGATGGATTTTATCATGATACCTTTACAACTCAAATTTGAGTCGGAACGGATGCAGTCGATCTATATTGCGGTTTTTGGGGTGGTTTTCGTAGCGATATACGCGGTCCTCTATATCGTTAAAAAAGTGGGGATTGACCTGGAGCAAACGGTTAGTGCGATACTTACGGCAAATCTGGCGACAGTAGTCGGCGTGTGGATCTTATTGATTGTCGTCGTATTGCTGATTTCTTACCTTGCATCTCAGCGGATCATGAGGAAGAAGGATTTTTAGCGGCGTCGCCTGGCTATAGGATCATCTTGTGAAACGGCTGTCGTCTGCGGCAGCCGTTTTATAGCAGTTCCATTGTCAGATAAGCCTTATCCAGATCGTCCTGCGCCACGCCTAAGTACCGTCTAGTGACATCATAATTACTGTGATTGTAGATATGCATGATAATAACGGGCGATACCTTTTTGCTTGTCCAGGCGTGGTATCCCCATGTTTTACGCAGGCTGTGGCAGGAGACTTTTCCGGCGATCCCAACAGCGACTACAGCGGCGTGTATGATACGCCACGCCTGTACACGGCTGATCGCTTTCGCGTCTTTCCGATTATTGGAAAATATGAACTCGCCGCGCCGGTGGGAAAAGCATAAGCGAAGAGCCGAGAGAACCTGCCTGTTCAGGGCCACAAGCTTGGTCTTCCCGGTCTTTTTCTCTGTTATCGCCACATGGGGCAGAAACATTTTCTTCTCTTCATCATATACATCCGACCATTTAAGCCGGAGCAGGTCGCTGATCCGAAGCGCTGTATAGCTTCCGGCTATGATTAAAGTATAATTCCGTATTTGTCCGCGTTTTAGATAGTATTCCGCCAGTGCTTTTAACTGTTTTTTATTTCTGATTGGTTCTGTCGCTGCCATAAGAATAAAACCCCCTTGTCTGTGATATGAACAGTATAACGCACTTCCGGACAAAAGGATTTAGTAACTTCCTGCTAATATGATTACATATTCTAACAGCAAAAAAGCCCGTATTCAAGCGGCATCCGCATTCTTAAGATTATTTTAATAACCTCTTCGATTTTACGTAGATCGGTGAAAAGTACTGATAGACGATATCCGGAAATCCCAAAATGTAACATATTTAGCAATATGTTACATTTTGCATTTGACAGGGAATTCGTCCCAGAACAACTGCCGGTCCTACGGTCCTAAAGACTAGAATTAAGATGCTTACAGAAGACGAAGGAGGAAGAAGGGCAAGATGAGGAGAAGGATTTCAGCAGCGCTGCTGGTATTAGGTATCATGTTTGTCATGGTGGCGGGGTGTGCCGTGGTAAAAGAACAGGAGATAAAGGGCATCATAACACTTTCAGCCGAGATCTCTGGTTACGGGGAAGAGTATGAATTTACAGTAAGGTGTATAGAGCCAGAGAGCGGGAAACAGGAGATCATCTCGCATTTTCAGCTTCCTTTTGCAGGCGGACAGGACGACGCGGGATATGCGGTTTATCCCGGTCTGTGCCGCTATGCATCGTACAGAGATATGCTATCGGATGATTTTACCAAGCTTGCCTGCGCGAAAATCTACCCCGGAGGAAAAGCCCATGCAGGCTGGATCAACGAAAAGGGAGAATTTTTCGATGTAACAGAAACTCTGGGGCTGGATTCGGCCGGATATGTACCGGTCGGTTTTGCGGAGGACGGTTCGTTTGTTTACTGTGACAGTCTGCAGACGTCGCAGTGTTATTATGTCCCTTACGACAATGTAACGCCGGAGGCGGTGAAAAAGGGTTCGCCTTATAAGATGGATACCCTAAAGGATTCCGAGTATAGTATGCGCTTTGGCAGCAGGATTACAGCCTGGATTGATGAAAGACGTTATCTCTGTGATGTGGAAATATGTGGCAAGAACCAGGAGATGAGTCTTGACAGCCGGATGATTGATATTCAGGAAGCAAGATATTCTGTGATTCCATATATTCCGGATAACTCCGGGAAAAACTGGAGTGGTGTCATAGAGCCGGGCGGACGTAAGATCGCATACCTTTCTTACAGGCCGGACCTGGGATATGCCCTCTATGTTCGGGACTGGCCTAAGGGAGAATCCACGAAGGTGGACGCGGACGCACTTTTTGGAGACGGCGAGGTCAAGAGCAAGATCGAGAATATAGGTGGAATCTGCATTACTTTGATCGGATGGAGATGACAGGGGATACTATGTAAAAAATAGATAAATAGAACCTAAAAAGTGAAAAAATTTTCATATGTTTTTCCTGGAAAAAGTAGTAATTTATAAGTCGTAACATGTTTTTTACGAAAAGGAATGGAGGAAAAACAAATGGATGCTATGAAAATTGCAAACAGTATACCCATGTGGATCGCGTGCGGTATCGCAGTGGCGTTGGTGATCGTGCAGGCAGTCGTATTTGCCAAGAATGCATACAGTGCGGGGAAAAAGGTCGGTCTTACGGATAAGCAGATGAAGGGAGCTATAAAAAGCAGTGCCATCACATCGATCGGGCCGTCCATCGTTATCTTAAGCGGAATGCTGTCACTTCTGATTACGGTCGGAGGACCGATGGCATGGATGAGGCTGTCGCTCATTGGTTCCGTTATGTTCGAGTCCATCGCGGCTGGTTTCGGCACTTCTGCAGTCGGTGTGACGCTCGGAGCTGACAAGCTGACCCCGCTGGCATTGGATATGGCGGTGTGGACCATGATCCTTGGGTCGATTGGATGGGTCATCTTTGCAACATTTTCAGCAAACCGTATGGATAAAGTCCAGACGAAGCTGACAGGCGGGGATCCGGCGAAACTGACGGCGATCTCAGGAGCAGCGATCATCGGTGCGTTTAGCTCTATGTCCGCTTCTCATCTGGTAAGGATGAACAAAAATTCGATTGCGTGCGTTCTTGGCGCAGTGATCATGGGCATCCTTGTGACAGTATCGGATAAGATGAATATTAAATGGCTCAGGGAATGGAATCTTACGATTTCAATCTTGGCGGCAATGATTATAACAGCAGTGATTTAAGGAGGGACAATAAGATGAGCAATAATAAAGACTTTTTTGAAAAAGAATATATGCCTAGAATGCACCGGATTGGCAAGCTGACCGGAACGCTCGGCGTAGTCGCATCATTTTTGCCGGCAATTATCCTGGCGGTTGTTTACGGGCTTCTTCCGAAGCCGGCAGCTCTTCTTACCGCTTTTATCTCTGCCCTTAGCGCATTTGGATTCCTATGGATTGTAGAGCCGATTTCCTACTTTACAGTTTTAGGGCCCGTAGGTACATATATGGCGTTCTTATCTGGAAATATTTCCAACATGCGTGTCCCTTGCGCAAGTATGGCGCAGGTTTCCGCCGGAGTGGAACCAGGTACGGACGAAGGCGCTATCATTTCCACGATCGGTATGGCGACCTCCATTGTGATTAATATTTCAGTACTCACAATCGGCGTGATCCTTGGAAATTCCGTTCTTTCCATGCTTCCGGCAAGCGTGACGGAGGCGCTTAATTATCTGCTCCCTGCACTGTTTGGCGCTCTCTTAATGCAGTTCGGCCTGAAGCAGAAAAGCCTGGCGGGAGGAATTCTGGTATTTGCGATTCTCATCTGTGTGGCGATCAATGCGGGCCTGTTCAACTGGCTCCCAGGTGCGGCAAACTATCTTGCAACGCTGGCGAGCGTATTTATGGCGATCGGCGTTACGCTGGCGACTTATGGCAAGAAGAAAAATCTGGAGAAAAAATAGCGGACAGATAGGGTCTGTTTAAGGTAAAGGAGAAGGCTGAAAATGAAAAAGCAGGAAATGTACGATGAGGTGGAAAGCCTTGCGCCAATCTGTCAAGAGATAAGCCGGAAGCTGTGGGAAAACCCGGAGACAGGGGGGGATGAGAAGGAGTCCGCGGATTACCTCAGGAAACTTCTGGAGGAGGAAGGATTCACGATTGTAAATACGGAACATATGGAACATGCATTCTATGCGGAGTATGGGAGCGGAAGTCCCGTCATCGCGGTGCTGGGCGAGTACGATGCGCTTCCCGGATTGTCGCAAAAGGTCTGTGCGGAGAAAGAACCGGTGATTCCGGGCGGACCAGGGCATGGATGCGGCCATAACCTTCTTGGGGCAGCCGCAGCGACGACAGCCATCGCCGTCAAGAGATTTCTGGAAAAGGGAGAAGCCAAAGGAACCATACGTTTCTACGGCTGCCCGGAGGAGGAGCTTTTGAGTGGAAAAGTAAAGATGGCATATTATCATATGTTCGATGGATGCGATATGGCGTTAAGCTGGCATCCCATGTGTGCCAATATGGTCTATGACGAGGGATATCTGGCAAGCGCTTCCGCTAAATTTTTCTTTAAAGGCAGAACGTCTCATGCGGCATTTGCCCCGGAGAAAGGCAGGAGCGCATTGGACGCGGTAGAACTGATGAACGTAGGATGTAATTATCTTCGGGAGCACGTAGTAGATAAGACCCGGATCCATTATACGACCGACAGCGGTGGATTTGCCCCCAATATCGTGCCTGATAAGGCAAGCGCGTGGTATTTTGTACGGGCTCCTCACATTTCCGATGTGAAGGAAACGCTTGCAAGGATCGAGAAGATCGCACAGGGCGCGGCCCTCATGACGGAGACGGAAGTGGATAGTAAGATAGAGTACGGCTGCTGCGACATCAACGGGAATATCCGTTTCACGGACTTGACTTACGAGAACTTAAAAGAAGCCCCATGGCCGGAGTATACGGAAGAAGAGAAAGAATTTGCCAGAAAGCTTCAGGAGAAGCTGGATCCCGCGGTACTGGCAAGGGAGGAAGAGATTTACCATGCGGCGGGGATGCCTGTTTTTGAGGGGATATGTCCAAGAGATCTGGAGAGAAAGGTTCCGCTCACAGCGTCTTCGGACAGCGGGGACGTAAGTCAGATCATGCCGATGAATCTTCTTACGACGACATGCTGGCCGGTTGGCTGTGCGCCTCATACCTGGCAGGCGGCGGCATCGACGGGAAGCAGTATCGGAGAGAAAGGAGCTTTGTATGCGGCAAGAGTCCTGGCAGGGACCGCGTATGATTTGTTCACCTGCCCGGAGGTACGCGAAGAGATTATAAAAGAATTTCGGGAGAAGGATACAGGGTATTCTCCGATGTTCGAGGGATAGTATGAAGTGAAAAAGAATGACGATGGTAACATCCGGTCCGTTGACAATGCAGCGGGTCGGATGTTATGCTGCTTTACAGGAAACAAAAAGAAACGTATGAAAAGGATAGGAAAGAACGGATAGGAGAGAGAAAATGGGGATTGCAGTGCGGGAATTGCTGGCATTGGAATATTTTAAGGATTTTGAGGTCGTGGCAGGCAGGGGAGGAGTCCATAAGGAGATCCAGGGGATATCCTGTCTGGAAGCGCCGGATGCATTTAACTGGGTGCGCGGTCGGGAACTAGTCTTTTCGTCCGGTTATGTCATTATGAAAGAGCCGGGATGTATTCAGAAAGGGTTTGAACAAGGATATATCCAGCCATCATCCGGTCTTTTGATTAAAAGAGGCAGGTATTTGGATGAGATTCCGACGGATATCATCCGGCTCTTCGATGAATATGACGTCCCCCTCATCACAATGCCTTTTGAAGTGCCGTGGATGGAGATGATAAACCAGATCAACACAGCTGTCATGAACCGAACGGTCCGCAGATTTCGGATCCAGAATACCAGTATGTTTCAGCCGTCTAACCAGACCTATAAAATGCAGAAGATTAAAAGGATTCTTCAGGCAGTTGAGGTGGAAATGAATTTTCTGGCGTTTGTCTACGATACGGCGGAAGAAAGATCCTATTACAGTTCAGTAAATTTCCGGAGGATCACAGAATCGTTTGGTCTGAAAGAGAGCGATTATATCGAGCCGTCTTATCCCTATACACAGCATAATTTATGCGATTACATCAATATGGTCCGCTTCCGCCTTCTGAATCCTGATAATGCGGAGGGTCCCAGAATAAGCTGGATCCGGATACCGATCATTATGAATGGGGTAGAACGGGCATATTTTGTCGTTATGGAATCCAGGGAATTTATTGATTATTATGATGAATATTCTATCCGCATTGCATTTCTGATGCTGCAGGCGGTCTATGAGCAGCTGGAGATTGCAAGGAGCGTGGGAAATGTCGGATTTGAGAATTTCATCCATTTTGCCATGAGTTACGGGCAGAACGACAGAAAACGTCTGGTATATCAGGCGAATGTCCAGGGAATCTCGATGAGCGAGGTTTTCACCTTCGTGGTGTTCCGGCAGTGCAGTCCGGCCCTCAGCACCTATACAGAGCGTAAGAAATTGATGGAGATATTTCAGACGACGGAAGCAGCTAAAAGAGGGAAGCTTGTCCTTCTGGAAGAAAACGAAGGGGCGCTGCTTTTGCAGGCAGGGGATGCGGTAGCCAAAGACAAGGAAGGGATTATCAGGCTTCTTGAGGAGTTCCGTATGCGGGTGACGGCAGAATATCCAGAGATGGAACTGGAATTTGGGATCTGCCGGGAAGAAAAGACTTTGGCGGAGGTAAGGCCGAACATTGAGAAGTGCAGAAAAGTATTGAAGATGGGGAAACTTTTGTACCCGAAAGAATATATTTGGGATTATGAGATGCTAGGTCCGCTTGCCTGGCTTCAGATTCCGGAGGAAGAACTGGAAGAAATGTTGAGCAGATACAAGGCGCTCATGCATGATGAGAAGAATATAGAACTTCTTAGGACCTTAAAAGTTTATCTGGAAAATAATATGAACTACAGCCTGACGGCTGAGAAGATGTATGTGCATATCAACACAATCCGAAAAAGGATCGACAAAGTAAACAGCCTGCTTGATATGACCTGGGAGCGGCATATTGACCGTTTGAAAGTAGAAATGCTGCTTCAGTTCCTTGATCTGCCTTGAATCGCATTTTCAACCGTACAGTAGGAAAATTTTCTTGACTTTTTGAAAAAAAGTGGTATCTTTGTTTTTGAAATAAGATGAAAAGAAAGAGGAAAGGTGGTCTTTATATTATGCAGAATCTACTTCTTTGTATTTCGCTTGCTCTGATCGCGGGACTTCTTATGACCCGTCCAGCGAAACGGATCGGGCTTCCGGCCGTTACCGCTTATTTGATCACAGGATTGATTCTGGGACCTTACTGTATCGGGAGACTGGGGCTTACAGGGATTGGATTCCATACGATGGAGGATGTGAGCGCTCTGGGGATCATCTCGGATACAGCGCTTGGATTCATTGCATTTACGATTGGAAATGAATTTCGGCTTGCGGATTTGCGCAGTATGGGAAAACAGGCGGTTACTGTAGGAATTCTTCAGGCGGTAGTGACGACAGCTGCGGTAGACGCGGCGCTTATTGTTCTGCACCTGGTATTCCCGGAAGCACTTTCGATTTCTTCGGCAATCACTTTGGGCGCCATTGCCGCCGCGACAGCGCCAGCCGCGACCTTGATGGTCGTGCGCCAGTATCGGGCGGACGGACCGCTTACGCGTCTGCTATTGATGGTCGTGGCAATCGATGATGCGGTAGGGCTGGTACTTTTTTCTGCTTCCTTTGGCGTTGCCAGCGCTCTGGAGCAGGGGGGAATCAGCGTCATTACCGTGGTGGTGGAGCCGCTTTTGGAGATTGTATTGTCTTTGCTTTTGGGAATGATCGCCGGGTATATTTTGGACTGGAGTGAAAGATACTTCCATTCCAGGGGAAACCGTATTTCCATTTCCGTGGCTTTTGTACTTTTGACAGTGGGGCTTTCAATGATAGAATTTGAGATCGGAGCGATACACTGTGGTTTTTCTCTCCTGTTAGTGTGTATGATGACAGGAACCATTTTCTGTAATCTCTGTGAAACCTCAGCCTCCCTAATGGAACGTCTTGACCGGTGGACGACGCCTTTAACTGTCCTGTTTTTCATTCTTTCAGGCGCGGAACTGGATCTTAAGATCCTCCAGGATCCAATCGTCCTTCTTATCGGTGCGGTGTACATTATATCCCGTGCTGCGGGAAAGATTTTTGGGGCGTATGGAAGCTGCGCATTAAGCGGTTGTTCGAGGAATACCCAGAAATACTTAGGTATCACCCTTCTTCCCCAGGCCGGGGTGGCCTTGGGGATGGCAATCACGGCCGCGAATCTATCCGACGGTGTGATGGTCCGCAGCGTGGTGCTTTTTTCAGTTCTGGTCTACGAGCTGATCGGTCCTACCCTTACCAAGAAAGCACTCTTTGCCGCCGGAGAGATCCCGGAGGAGGAGATAAAGAAATAGTTGTGGATGGACGAAAATATTTTGTAATCAACCGCGCCAGGCAGTATGGAAAGACAACATTACTCTGGGCTTTGAAAGAATATCTGCAGGATGAATATACGGTACTGTCTATAAGTTTTCAACGCCTGAGCACACAGGCTTTTGAAGATGAGTATCGTTTTTCTAAAAGCTTCGTCACAGGAGAGTGATCTTAATCTGACAGAATTATTTATACAGCTCAGCCAACTGTGCGCGACATCCGAAAAGCCGATCGTGCTTATGATCGACGAGGTGGATAGCGCCTCGAATAATCAGATCTTTATTGACTTCCTTGCACAGCTTAGGGACTATTATCTGGACCGAAAGCAGACGGCGGTATTCCAGTCGGTGATTCTTGCCGGTGTATATGACATTAAGAACCTAAAACAAAAGATCCGTCCGGAGGAAGTGCACAAGTCCGTGGAATATTGCCGCCGAATTTCCAGTGGACATGAGTTTTTTGCCGGAGGATATTTCCACTATGCTGGAGGAGTATGAACAGGAAATGCATACAGGAATGGATATTCGTGCGACGGCGGAACTCATTTATGATTACACGTCCGGTTATCCGTATTTAGTTTCTTATATATGTAAAGTGGTGGATGAACGGCTGTCCGGGCAGGCTGTCATTGCAAACCGGATTTTTGAAACCTGGTTCTATAATCTCTTTATATCAGAGGATGCGCTGCACAGCTTGCGGATTATCTGGATTCTTATGGCAAAGAACAGGGATATCTCATAAGTTTCAACTTTCATAAAGGAAAGCGCCCGAAGTCAAGAAAGATCGAGTGCAGGGGAAAGAGAATTTTTGCGGTGATTGTATAAACAGAGAAAAATGATATAAGATACCCCAGGGAAGGTAAGTGATACAAACCTGCCTGGGGTATCTTTAAACAGTCTGAATTACTTCTTGCCTGGATCATTCGGATTCTTCCACAGCCACAGAGCGGCAATGATTCCGCAGATATACAGGATGTTGACTAATATGGTCGGAACATCCCGGAGCAGATAAACGACAGCTACAATAGCGGCAAGAGATACGGCGAGCCGAAAAGCGGACATGAGCCGTTTTCCCCGGATATCTTTCGCGATACGGAGCTGTTCGCTGCGTTCCTGTTCCAGCTTCAGATATTCCAACAGATCTTCGCTGTTAATATGGGTGAGGATCCATTTATCCCTTGAAAATTCAACATCTTCACGGCGAAAGAAGCGGCGTCTGGGAGCCTTCTCAATAGGCATCTCCTGGGGGTCTGCTTTCGGTACTTCGGTTCTGCTGTATTCAAAACGCGGCGGCTCTGTTTTTGGCGGTTCTGGCCTGGGGGGTTCCGTTTCGGCCGGCTCAGGAACAGCCCTGGATTCGGCGGAAGCTGTTCCGGCAGGCTCGGCTGAAGGAACATTTTCCGGGAGTTTTGGCTCTGCCGTTGTCGTCTGCTCTGTATGTATATCGATAGGGGTACCCACATCTAAACTTTCTTCTTCAATAATCACAGTATCTTCTGGCACAATATCAACCTCCTGTTAAAATTTTTCTAACTGTGCGGTTGCGATTCACCTCCAAATGAGCAAAACAGAAGCGGCGTTTTTGCGGCAGCTGGCAGCTTGCTGGCAGGGTTTTGCGAATTTTGCGTGGTGGGCTGCCGTGAATCGCAGTTCTCACCGCACAGTTAGAAATTTTTATCATCATAGCACCTTTTGTCGAATAATTCAAGGACTTCGCCTACATAAGCAGTCTTAGTGTAACACAGCACTCCCCTATGTATTCATAATCACCCAGCAAAATAAGATAATCAGGGCAGTCAAAGCAAGGCAGATCGTCTCAAGGGAGAAAACACCCTTTTTTCCATTTTCCTGCCGTTCGTTTTTCCGAGCTTTTTTAAGCTTCTCATTCTCCTCGGCAATTCCCCACGGGCTGAAACGTTGCAGAGAAAGGGAGATCCCCTTTTTTTCGTTTTCACCAATCGAGGATAGAAAATCTTTCCAGTTCTGCTCCAGAAGGAGTAGCCCTCTTCGGATATCCTCTTCCAAAGAACGGCCCTGCGGTAATACTTGGAAGAACCCGGCCTCCTGCGGATAGACGCCGGAAGCCTTTTTTTCGGAAAACAGGCGGTACGCATACGAGAGACCATCACTGATGGACTTCTGAACATTTTTTGTCTCCTCATATCGGTTCGCAGTGTAGGAATATACTTTATAGACGCCTTTTTGCGTAAGGTAATAATCCACCATCCGGTCCACCGTATTTCTGAAGGGGATGCGCATGGAGCTTTCCTTACCCGAATCATAGATCTGTCCTTTAATCGAGGTGACGGCGGCCAGGATTCCGCGGACCTCCTCGCTTTGCGCCCCCATACCGGAACTTTGGAACAAACTGCGGCTGCGGTTTAGATGTCCTGCAAAATTTTCTGCAGTCGATAGTTCTTTTCCTGTATAAGAAGTTTTTTGGCCGGCAAGCGAGGAAATATCCGCGTTCTTGGAAGCATTCAGCGCCAGGTTTCGCTGACTGATTTGAAATTCCCCGGATTTCCTGTGCGAATTAAATTCCTGGTTGATCTGCACATTTCCTCCTTTGGATAGTTTGTAAAGTGAACCCTCGTCCGATGAAGAAACATAGGAAGAGCGTCCACCTTTTATCCCTTGTTCCGCGCCGGAGGAAGCCGGCATAAAGTATCGTGTATTGGAAGAAGAAGGCGTGTCGGCCCTTGCGAAAAAGGCGTTTGCAGACCCGGATGAAATGGATTCCCCCGTGGTCTGTTTATAAAGGCTGGACTTAATATTCAAAATGGCTGATGTCTGCCCGCTCTGCTCAAAGAGCTTGAGCAATTCTTTTAGATCTGCATCCAGAAGAAGATTTAGCTTTTGCGCCAGGACCTCTTCCAAACGGTCAATCTGTGCGGCCTGCGCGTCACCGGCCGTATGGGTCAGGATAGCGTCCAATAGGGCGAGATAAAGTTTGGATAAGGCCTCGAGCTGCCGGGACAGGCTGTCATCTGCTGTGGGATTCCAGTTCAAAAGCGCCTCCCAGAGTTCCTTTTCCATCTCTAAGATCCATTTAATATTCGCACTTTCCATAGACCTGCCTTCTGTGGCGAACCATTTACTCTGCTTAGAAAGAGCGGAGGTATCCCGGTCTTCTCTTTCCTGCTCCCGGTCTTTTTCATTCTCTTCCTGCTGCTTTTCTAAAGTTTTCCGGTCTTCGGCAATACGGCGTGCAGCGTTCTCAATCATCATCTGCCCGGCTTCCGCTTTTTTTACATCGCCGAATAGGCGATTGGATTCAAGGGTACCGAGCGCTTTTTCGCGAGGGGCTTCCATCTTCTTCACATCGCCGAATAGGCGATTGAATTCAGGGGTCCCGAGCGCTTTTTCGCGAGGGGCTT
>JAAWDY010000012.1 GCA_022793995.1 Coprococcus sp. | reverse complement strand
TGATAATCATGTATATTACTTCCCTTATTATGCATACTAACCGCATTATTAAATATTTCTATCGCTTTTTTGCGGTTATAATTTTCTTTTTTTACAAGATATGAAATATTCCCTAAATTTGTAATTACCACCATCATCTTAACTGTACCATTACTAAGAAAAAATTTTACATCTTCCAATGAAAATTTTGATAATGATGGATGGTTATGGAGTACAATAACAACACATTGAATAGATGTGGTTATCAAATGGTATGCCACTGTATTCATACATGGATCAACAGAATGTTCATCTCCCAAAGCAACTCCCATAAACTCTTTTCCTTCAGCAAGCAAATTCCTATAATCCAGACTATAAGTAAGGGCTACCTCATTAGAATCATTATCATTTTTAGAAATCATCAATACTTCCCGAGCTAATTCCTGTAGCATCAAATATTCGCTTTCTGGAATCTCCCTGTATCTAATTTATGGTACTTTTTCGATAGCCATATCCGTAATCATAATTTTATTGGTGCGCTTTATAGCCATTTCTAAATCATTAATGGGTATCTTTTCATTTTCAGATTTCACATCTAATCCCCCTCTCTTTACATTTAGGAAAAACATTCCACATGTACAAAAAGTAAAATTACGATATAACATTATCTGTTTTCAGATATTCAATCAAACTTCCTTTTTGAGAGAGCAAATATTCTGTCGTCTCTTTCCTTTCAAAACATTTTCGATTTTCTATATCTATATCATCCAGAATATTTTGACATACTTTGAGTAATCCTATCCATTTTTATTCCTCCGATGGTGTATAAAGTATTATAATTATATCCTTTTAACTGACTTTTTTCAACAGTATGTCCATACATAATATTCACCTCATAGATAAAAAACTTATGTTTGTAAATAGTATTTCCCGATATAGATAAAAAGTCAGAAAAATAATTTTAAAACTACAAAAGGAACATCCCTTTATTTAGTAGCCGAAATGTCCCTTAATCCCCAGTAAATTCAATATACAAAGCAGTTTGCCGCTGTTACGTCGCTTTCTGCTGGTGTCTCAATGTTACATTCCCATCCCGGAATGGGTGTATGCAAAGAAAATCCAAAATAATACAGGGAATCAACAACAGCTGATTCACATTTGCGACGTTTCGCTTGCGGGAATATGGCGGAAACGAACTCGCCTATTGCCGTCAGAGTCTATCTCTAAAATTACATTGTCATCAGTTTTGTACTGGCCGCCGTATTCATATCCAGCAAAAGACATCATCATTTCGTGCAAACGCAGAAAATCATGATTTCTGAAATCAATATGTTCAAAGCCTAAATGAATTTCATTTAATGCGTCCCTGTAACCTGCGATTTCTGCCTCGTTATGATTAAGAGGGGCGCTATTTTGATTTACAATGGCAGCAATACGCTTGCCATAGTCTTCAGAGAAGATATGTTTGCAGTTAAGTTTACAAGATTCGCAGGCAACAAACCGTTATTTAAAAAAGAATAATCAAATTTTCTCATATAGTCTTCATCCCTTCTGCAGATAATCGTACCATATTATATGCAGATAATGTGTACCATAACGCGGAAAAGAGATATAGAATTGTAACCCATTTGGCCTATATGCCATAAAGCGTCTATCTTTTCAGATCGGAAACTTAAGG
Organism: Coprococcus sp.; assembly: GCA_022793995.1. Lineage (GTDB taxonomy): Bacteria > Bacillota > Clostridia > Lachnospirales > Lachnospiraceae > Allocoprococcus. The sequence goes on along the minus strand of JAAWDY010000012.1, from coordinate 5,144 downwards.
TAAATGTCTATCTCCTGTACTCATTCCCCGGTTGACTTGTCTGCTCTCTGAAAAGTTTCTTCTACAATGTTTTTACAGCGTCTTCCTTGTCAGAAGAATGATTTTGGTTTTCGGCAAATGCCGGGAAAAGGAGAGAATTTATGGCAAATCAAAAAGAACACTGAATAAGCGAATCCAAAGCTCCGAGAAGCGAAGGCCGCCCAAAAGCCTCCTCGCAACTTTCCCTCACATATTCATTATATTTTCCTCTATCAAAAATCGTTCAATCCCCACATACAGGATTCCATATGCATCATTCCATGGAACCACATCCTCCTGTACCACAACGATCTTCCGAAAGGAATCCCGTATCTGCCGCAACGGCCATGATACCCGCCGATAGGCCTCTTCCCCTTCTGCCGCACACATCAACTGGATATAATACTTTGTGCTTCCTTTATCCGCTACAAAATCAATCGTCATCCGTTTTCGCTTACTCTTTTTATTCTCATCTTTATAGCTATAATCCAATATCCCCACATGGACGGCGAACCCACGGCGGCATAGCTCATTGTAGAGGATGGTTTCCATCGCGCGCCACATATCCGGCCGCTGGAAAGAAAGCCTCTTATCTATACGTCCCACATCCAGAAATCTCGCATTCAGTAGTCCCACGTCGGCGGCGTAATATTTCACCGGCGGGCCGACCTCCTTCCTCCCCTTCACATCATATCGTCCAGCCCTTCGGATGAGGGTGGCGTCCAGCAAAAAATCGATGTACCTTCCCACCGTCACATGACTTACCTTCATCTCCCCGGCGTCTTTCTGGTCGACATCCTTCTGACCGGCATCCGCAGCGCCAGCATCCTTCACGGCTTTTGCAATCTTCCTTGGCGTTGTAAGGAAACCGGTCGATGCGCATACCGCATCCACCACAGCCCCCAGCACGTCCTTCCCATGGAGCATTCGATTCTGCTTCAGAATTCCTTCCAGATACACCGTATCCCACAGATCCCGTAAAAGAGCCGCCTTCTCTTCCGGTCTTCTTTTCCCCCTCACTGCCGGCAGACCGCCATAGGCAACATATTCCTGCCAGGCATGATGCGGATCCCCGTCATAGGCGGCATAAAACTCTTTAAAAGACAGTATCCCTTCAATCACGGTCGGCTTTCCTTCCCGCCGACCCCATCAGATTCAGGAGTACCCCCAGTGCGATCACGCATGCCGCCGCGATCTTTCCGTAAAACGAGGTCATAACGGTCATGACGCCTCCCATACCGGGAACTGCCAGGACCACCTTCCCGATCAAATTGTCATACGCGGTTGGCATCGGGTCTTCCCCCGCGTTTGCATCCCCTTTTGTGGTAAATGTCCCGGACACCACGTTATTCTTTACCACCCGGTGGGTGATAATCCCGGTTCCTTCCTGATCGCTGTAAAATGCAATGATCTCTTCTTCCTTGATCTCCTCCGGGGCTTCCTCCTTCACATAGATCAGGCTTCCCACCGAAATCGCAGGTTCCATGCTCCCGCTTACCACATGGTACATATGATAGCCAAAGAACCCTGGCACCACCAAAAGAGAGCATAACGCGATGACCGCCACGAGGAGTAGTATCCCCGTGGCGCTGATCACTTTTCTTATTCTGCTATGACCCTGTTTTGTCTTTTCTCTGATTTTTCTTTCCACAGCTTATTTCCTATCTTCGTCGTGAAGGATGTCTTCCGGAAGCTTCGTGGACTTCACTTTCACGCCTTTTTTCTTGATATAAAATGCTGCCGCCGCCAGGATTACCACAACGGCGATTCCGATTCCCGCGTAGATCGGGAGATAGCTCATCACTGTGCCCGGCCGGTCCGAATTGAGCGCTTCATTGGAGAGCGGTACTTCTCCATCCTCTAGATTATCCAAGTCCTGCGTCCCCTGGGGTACGTTTTCATCCGGCAGGTTCGCATCCCCGCCGATCGGCGGTTCCGGTGTTTCTTCCCCTCCGGGTGTCGGTGTCTCCTCTCCTCCCGGTGTCTCCCCGCCCTCTGGCGTTGTCGTTCCTTCTTCGGTTCCTCCCGGAGTTGGCGCCGGAGTCGCTTCTGTTGTTGTCGGCCCGGTCTCTGTCGTTGATCCCGGAGTTGGTATGGGAGTATAACGGAAGTTAAATACATTTCCTGCCTCATTTGTGGAGAGGGTCATCACCATGTTCAACGCGTTCGGCGTATATCCCTCCACATATCTTGCTGATACATACTGCCGTTCCCCGGGTTTCCCGTAATACGTATCACTCCCAAGGAGCTGATTTCCATCCGCATCTAGGTAGTTCACCGTGTACGCTACGCGGTCCCCGGCCACATAGTATGCGATCACATAGTCCCGGTCACTGGCTACAGTGAACGTCGATTCCGTCGCGTCCGAATTATCCCTTCCGGATCGCCTTACGCCGCGCACGTCATATCTTTCGTCAGTCACCTTCACCGCGTCTTGGGGAACCATATATAAAGTGTCCCCATATTTCAGGCCTTTGACGACCAGCCAGTCACCTTCCCGCTGTATGCTGGCGCCGCCTGGGGCCGTGATTCCGTCCCCGGTAAGCTCTCCTTGGTTTCCAGCGTTCAGGCGAACGGTATACGTGTACGCGTCGCCTTCCTCAACGCCGCCTGCGCCGCCCGTGCCTTGCACGGCTCCGTTTCCGTTGCCTTCCTCGGCAAATGCGGTCATTCCCATCACGAGGACGGCGGCCGATGCGGTCAGAAGGCCCATCCGGATTTTTTTCCAGCAGGTCTTTTTCCAATGTTTCCCCTGTCTCATTTACCTTGGCCTCCTTCCAGAATTCCTTCTCCTTACATCCTTCCCAGCGCGTCCATTCCGCCCGGCGCGGTCATCGCGCATAGAGGCCATGGAAGCCGCTTCTTCCCGTTCCCGTTTGAACCGGAACAGGGCAAAAATCAAAATAACCAGCCCTGCCGCAAGCATTAAAACGATCCATAAAAGTGTATTCGCCTCGTCGCCCGTCCGCACCGAACGCGCCGTCCGTCCAGTTGTGGTGGAAACCGCCTCCGTCGCAAAATCCATCTGCAGCCTTGCTAAAGTATTCTGGTAATCATTTACTAAAGTTTCGCCGTCCAGCGCCACTTTTAGCTTCACAACTCCGCTTGCCCCGCCGTCCATCTGCTCCAGAAAGAAATAATTCTCCAGTGTTTTGGTCGCCCCGTGAAGCCCGACTCCGCCGATCCTTCCTTCTCCGCCGAATTTCTCACTGGAATACAAGGTCGATGTCTCGCCTGCCGCATCCGTATACGTCAGCAGGTAGTCGTATGCCCCTCCGCTTCCGGCGGTCTCCTCCAGGGTTTCCAGCACCTTATTTCTCATGTACCAGTTTGTCTTCCCATCCCGCTTATTTTTCAAGGTAACAGTCAGCTCCACCGAATCTCCCGGCTGTATATTATAAATCTCATCGTCCATGTCCGCGTTTGAAAAATTGTTGCTGATTTTCTTCCCGTCAAACACCACTTCCCAGTCTTCTTCGCCCTGGTACTCTTGGGCCTGCGCCGTCATGGGCGCCCCGAAAGCCGCTCCGAGGGCCAGAAGAGTGGTAAGTCCCGCGCATAATAATCGCTTCTTCATTTCCCTGATCCCTCCTTATAGTATCCCAAGGGCGGCCGCATCCACACCCCAGGCGCTTTTCATTGCATCTTCCGCATTATGGGTCTGTACCGCGTCCACCTCTACATCCACATGGAACGTCACACCGTCGTATTTATAAGTTGTTGTGATCTTATTTCCTTCCGTTTTGATCTCCACAGCCGAAGCGATTTCACCGTCAATACGGATTGTATCCGCGAAAGGCGCCGACTCTGTTCCGGCGGTCAGGATTCCTTTATGGTACAACTCTGTACATTCCGGTGTAGCGCTGCCTTGTATCCATTGTCCCTGGTTTACCAGGTTTAGATCAATCAGGTCTGGGGAGAGGGTGGTTACCTTATTCCCCGCTGGATCGCGCCAATACTTATAAATCCTGACCCGTACATACTCGTCAATACTTCCGCTGTTCCGGACCTTCAAATCCTCGTTGTAAGTCTTATTTAACGCCAGCTTTGAACCTTCCGGTACCATATCCGCGAGAAGCTCGCCATAGACAGAGTCTCCGTCCCGGTTTGTCTCCTCCTGCCATTTGTCGCCGTTGTAGTTGCGACAGCTTACATCCTTGCCATTCTCTACCAGCGTCACGCCGATTTGGGAGATTTTGATTTCCGCGGTATAATTCTCACTGTAAAATGTCAGTGCTGCCTGGGTACTGCCTACTGCGCTTCCCAGAAGGAGAGCAGCGGAGAGTCCTAGCATTCCATATGTGATCTTTCTTCCACTGAGGAACGCTCTTTTCTTGGATTTTCTGATCTTTCCCATTACTCGTCATCCCCCTCTCCCTGGACTTTCTGATACTCGTCATAAATCGTGTTCCAGTCCGCCGTGGGATTCCCCTGCGCGTTATAGATGACCGGAGTGCACTCCTGGATGACGACGACGTTAAAACTGTCTTTATCGAAGTCGTCCGGCAGGTCCCCGATTTTGATATCGAAGATCTCCGTACTCGCGCCCTTTTCAAGAATCGGGCCGTAATACCAGTAGCCGTCCGCGTCTGAATAGGTCCATAGGTTTCCTGCTTCGCTCGTATCTTCATAAGTAATATTGAGATCGCCGCTGTGGAACACCTTCACCCTTACATAACAGTCATTGATCTGCGATGTGTTCATGACTGACACATGCTTTGTCATGCGCGACACATCCTCATGGATTTCCGTCTGCGCCCCCATATTTACCACCTGGCTTCCGCCCGCGGATACATAGGTGGTAAAATACGCCGACGCATCCTTGGATTCCTGTATGGACGCCATGCCGAGAAGTCCTGCCATGCCGAGAACCGCGGCCGATATCACCCCGATTTTCCTGTAATCCTTCCTCATTCCTGCGCCCTCCTTCCTATTCTTCCGGCGGTGTGGTCGGATTCTCCCAGCTCCACCCGCCTTTTCTATCAGTGATTATTCTAATGCTTGAGAGCCACCACAATATGTAGTAACACCACGGGCATAGTAAGGTTATCCTTAACCGCTTGATTACCCTACACCAGAATTGCTTTAGAACTGCAAGGGCTGCAATGCAGTGCATTTACCCTTGC
>JAAWDY010000011.1 GCA_022793995.1 Coprococcus sp. | reverse complement strand
TCCAACCGAATCCGTTCCATATGCGTCCAAGCAGATAGAACGTGCCCCGGCCAGTCTTTTCATATCTTTCTGTGTTTCACATTCAGTAATAATTAAATCCGGTTTATTAGTGATAATGCGTAACACAAATTCAGTCAATGGAATGTTATCCTTAAAAAGACAACGCATAAAATCATCATCGATTGGCCTTAACAAACGCAAACGCTGTAAATCTTCCTGATGTTGTTGTACTGTCACCGCCAACATTCCCACCTGCTTTCCCTTCTGTTTTCATATCTCCATACTACCATAAACCTCCTGATTTTACAAGTTGGGAGCCAGCGCATTTCTGAATCCCGGCCTGTTTCCGTTATCGCCTTTTTACATCTGCCGTATTTCGTTTTTGGGCAAAGCGAGCTTTTTGATAAGACACTTTGAAAATGAAGCGGCGGATATTTATAAAATCGAGTTATGTAAAAAATAAGATATATTCCTTGAAAGGCAAACAGGAACTATGTTAGACTATATCTCGGACTAAATATTTGGGATTACAGGAGTATATTATGGACGATTTTATCAGTGAAATAAAGAAGAGAAGGACATTTGCAATCATTTCGCACCCGGACGCTGGAAAGACGACGCTGACGGAGAAGTTCCTGTTGTACGGGGGAGCGATCAACCAGGCGGGATCCGTGAAAGGGAAGGCGACGGCAAAGCATGCGGTGTCCGACTGGATGGAGATCGAGAAGGAGAGAGGGATTTCCGTGACCTCCTCTGTACTGCAGTTCAACTACGGAGGCTATTGTATCAATATTCTGGATACGCCGGGACATCAGGATTTCTCGGAGGATACTTACCGGACTTTGATGGCGGCAGATTCCGCTGTCATGGTGATCGACGGTTCTAAGGGGGTGGAGGCACAGACAAGGAAGCTCTTTAAGGTCTGCGTCATGCGCCATATCCCGATTTTTACGTTTATCAATAAGATGGATAGGGAAGCGATGGATACCTTTGAACTTCTCGACGATATTGAGAAAGAACTGGGCATTGCCACCTGTCCTATCAACTGGCCGATCGGTTCTGGGAAGGCGTTTCGGGGGGTGTACGACCGGAATACAAGGGAGCTGGAAATATTTTCCGATACGAAGAAGGGAACAGCAGTAGGGGAGGTGCAAAAAGCGCCTATCGACAGTGACAGGGCGCGGGAAATCGTGACGGAAGAACAGTATGCCCGTCTTGAGGAGGAGATTGAGCTTCTCGATGGGGCTAGCGCCGAGTTCGATCAGGAGCTTGTGGATAAGGGGGAGCTTTCCCCGGTATTTTTCGGTTCCGCACTGACAAATTTTGGGGTGGAAACATTCCTGAGACATTTCCTTCAGATGACATCACCGCCGCTTCCGCGGACGTCGGATCAAGGCGAGATCGACCCCATGAAGGAGAAAGAATTTTCGGCGTTTGTATTTAAGATTCAGGCGAATATGAATAAGGCGCATCGGGACAGGATCGCGTTTATGAGGATTTGTTCCGGTGAGTTTGACGCAGGAATGGACGTATTTCACATTCAAGGAGGAAAAAAGGTACGTCTTTCGCAGCCGCAGCAGCTTATGGCAAGCGAGAGGAAGATGGTGGAAAAGGCGTACGGCGGGGATATTATCGGGGTATTTGACCCAGGAATCTTTTCCATAGGGGACACGCTTACCAACTCCCCTGAGAAGTTTGCATATGAAGGAATCCCCACGTTTGCCCCAGAACATTTCGCCAGAGTCCGCCAAGTGGACACCATGAAAAGAAAACAGTTCATCAAGGGGATCAACCAGATCGCGCAGGAAGGGGCGATCCAGATCTTCCAGGAGTATAATACCGGCATGGAGGAGATCATCGTCGGTGTGGTGGGAGTCCTCCAGTTCGACGTCCTAAAGTATCGGCTTAAAAATGAATATAATGTAGAGATACGCATGGAGAATCTGCCGTACGAACATATCCGATGGATAGAAAATGAAGAAATAGATATGGACAAACTGACGGGTACGTCCGACATGAAGACGATTAAAGACTTGAAAGATCGCCCGCTGCTTCTTTTTGTCCACAGTTGGAGTATACGGATGGTACTGGAGAGGAATCCCGGGCTTTCATTGTCTGAGTTCGGACGATCCTGATGGAAGAACATTGGTGAACTGCTATAAATTTCTTTCCATCAAAAGAAAAATGTGATACACTAAGAGAAAGTAGTTGCTTATCAATGGGTAAAGAAAAGGAGAGATATACAATGGAATCTATAGAGACTTTGGGAGAAGTTCAGATTGCCGACGAAGTGGTGGCGATCATTGCGGGGCTTGCGGCAATGGAAGTCGACGGAGTATCCTCTATGGCGGGGAACGCGACCCGCGAGCTTGTCAGCAGGCTCGGTATGAAGAGCCTTTCTAAAGGCGTGAAAGTCGATGTGCTGGAAGGCGTCGTGACGGTATCTTTGGCGTTGAACGTAAGATACGGCAAGAATATTAAGGAAACGACTATGAAGGCGCAGGAAAAGGTAAAAAGTGCGATCGAGAATATGACCGGTCTTACGGTTGCGGATGTGAATATCCGTGTGGCGGGTGTAGATATGCCGGAAGATAAGTAGAGAATTATAGGCTGGAGAAGACCGATTATGGGAAGAAGTGAGCTCAGGGAACATATTTTTAAAATGATTTTCGGGATCGAATTTAACGATGCAGACACGATGGAGGACCAGCTGGAATTGTATCTGGACCAGCTGGAAGACGTCAGTGAAAAGGACCGGAGATACATGCTGGATAAGGCCGCGGCGGTCGCTGCCAAAGCGGAGGAGATCGACTGCTTGCTCAATGAGCGTACGGCGGGATGGAAGACAAGCCGCATGAACAAGGTGGATCTCTCCATCCTTCGTCTTGCTGTGTACGAGATGAAGTGGGATGAGGATGTGCCGGTAAAGGTAGCGATCAATGAAGCGGTTGAGCTGGGGAAGAAGTTTTCCGGCGACGACGGCCCGGCGTTTATTAACGGTGTTTTAGGGAAGTTAGCGAGATAATCCATGCAGAAGAATGTATATACAGTAAAGCAGGTCAATGCGTATGTGAAGAACATGTTTGCGCAGGACTTTATGCTGAATCGAATCTATGTAAAAGGAGAGGTGTCGAACTTAAAGTATCACACTTCGGGACATATATATTTCTCTTTGAAAGATGAGTCCGGAACGATTGCCTGTGTTATGTTTGCCGGGCAGCGCATCGGACTTTCTTTTCGTATGCAAGAAGGCGGGCAGGTTATTGTCCTGGGGAGCGTCAGTGTGTATGAGCGGGACGGCAAATACCAGCTCTACGCAAAAGAGATCGTGCCGGACGGGGACGGGCTTTTATATGAGAGATTCCAGGCGCTTAAGAAAGAACTGGAAGAGATGGGAATGTTTGCACCAGAATATAAAAAAGAGATCCCTTCTTTCGTTAAGACGGTCGGAGTTGTGACCGCGCCTACAGGCGCGGCGATCCGGGATATCATCAACATCACGCGGCGCAGGAACCCTTATGTACAGATCCTTCTTTATCCTGCTCTGGTACAGGGAGAAGGAGCGGCAAAGAGCGTTGTAAAGGGAATCCGTATGCTGGAACAACAAAATGTGGACGTCATGATCGTTGGGCGCGGCGGCGGATCGATGGAGGATCTGTGGGCGTTTAACGAGGAAATCGTGGCAAGGGCAGTATTTGACTGCCAGGTTCCCATTATCTCAGCAGTGGGACACGAGACGGATACCACGATCATCGACTATGTTGCGGATCTGCGCGCGCCGACCCCTTCCGCGGCGGCGGAACTTGCCGTCTATGAATACCAGAAGTTCTGTGAAGCAGTCCGCGCATATGGTCTTCGGATACAGCGGAGCATGATGCAGAAGACCCATGTACAGCGGCTTCGTCTCGACAAATACCAGACGAAACTTTCGTATTTAAGCCCGGCGGGAAGGCTTAGGGAGTATAGGCAGCGGGTCGCAGAATATGAGGAGCAGATTCCAAAACTGTTTGAAGAGAAGCGCGGGAAGATACGGGAAAGAAAAGAAACGGTAGAAGAAAAAATCCGGTTTCTGATGAAACAGCATATAAAAGACAGACGGCAGAATTTAGCGATCTATCTAGAACGGATGAAGGGACTGTCACCTTTGGAAAAGCTGAACCAAGGCTTTTCCTATGTACAGAATCGAGAGAAAAAGACAGTCCGGCATGTCGGGGACGTGCAGAAAAACGACGAGATTACCGTATTTGTTACAGACGGGAAAATAAAGGCGACGGTGACCGATACCAGGAAGGAGGAGTATCATGGCAGAACGGGAAGAAAAGGTGCAGGAAGAGGAGAATAAGACATTAGAACAATTATTTGCAGGGCTTGACGACGTCGTGGAGAAACTGGAGGAAGGAAGTACGTCTTTGGAGGAATCGTTCCGGCTGTATCAGAAGGGGATGGAAATGCTAAAAATGTGTAACGACAAAATTGATACGGTGGAGAAGAAGGTCCTAATCTTGGAGGAGAATGGAGAGATACATGAATTTTGAGGAATTAAAAGAACAGAAAATAGAAGAAATAGAGGCGGTTATCAAAGCGTATCTTCCAAGACCAGATGGATACCAACGGGAAATCATGGAAGCCATGGCGTACAGCGTCACAGCGGGCGGAAAGCGTCTGCGGCCTATGCTGATGCAGGAGGTATACCGTCTGTTTGGCGGTCATGGGAAAGAGATCGAACCATTTATGGCGGCGATTGAGATGATACACACCTATTCTCTGGTTCATGACGATCTTCCGGCAATGGACAACGACGAATACCGAAGGGGCAGGAAGACCACCCATGTCGTCTACGGCGAGGCGATGGGGATTCTTGCGGGGGACGCGCTCCTTAATTATGCGTTCGAGACAGCGATAAAGGCATTTGACATTGCTCCGGATCGAAGCGTGCAGATTGGACAGGCTCTTAGGGTACTGGCAGAAAAAGCAGGTATCTATGGTATGATTGGCGGCCAGGTGGTGGATGTGGCCTCCTGCGGCAAAGGACTTACGCAGGATATGCTGGATTTTATATATGAGCTTAAGACAGGGGCGCTCATCGAGAGCGCCATGATGATCGGTGCGATTCTTGCAGGTGCAGAGGAGGAAAGCGTCCGCACTGTGGAAAAGATCGCCTCCGACGTGGGGCTGGCTTTTCAGATTCAGGACGATATTCTAGATGTGACGAGTACCATGGAAGAGTTGGGAAAGCCGATTCACAGTGATGAAAAAAATGAAAAGACCACATACGTGTCCTTAAAGGGACTCGATACAGCAAAACGCGACGTGGAACAGATTTCTGTGGAGGCGGTAGAGCTTCTCAAAAACCTTGGAAGAGAGGGCTCTTATCTGGAGTATCTGATACGGGAACTGATACACAGAAAAAAATAGCCACCTGTACGGTTGAAACTGTGATTCACGGTAGCCCACCACACAAAATAGGAGAAATAGCGGGGTACTGACTATGTATCTGGAACAGATTCAAAAAGCAAATGATATCAAGCAATTTAAGGATGGGGAATTGGAAGATCTGGCGGAAGAAATCCGGGATTTCCTTATTGAAAAGATCAGTCTCACAGGAGGGCATCTGGCGTCGAATCTGGGAGTGGTCGAGCTGACGATGGCGATGCACTTAAATTTCGATCTGCCCAGGGACAAGATGATCTGGGACGTGGGGCACCAGTCCTACACCCATAAGCTTCTGACAGGAAGAAAGAAAGGATTTGATGAACTAAGGAAATACGGTGGTATGAGCGGTTTTCCGAAGCGCAAGGAAAGCGACTGCGATGCGTTTGATACTGGACATAGTTCAACGTCCATCTCGGCGGGGCTGGGATATGTGAGGGCGCGGGATATCCTTCAGGAGGATTACAGCGTCATTTCCATTATCGGGGACGGGTCCCTTACTGGCGGGATGGCGTACGAGGCGCTGAACAACGCGGCAAATCTCAAAACAAATTTCATCATCGTTTTAAACGATAATAATATGTCCATCTCTCAGAATGTAGGGGGGATGTCCCGGTATCTCGACGGGCTGCGCACCGCGGAAGCGTATACGGATCTCAAAAACGCGGTGGAGCAGGCTGTCGGGAGTTTCCCGGTTGGAGGAGAAAAGATGGTCCGCCATATCAAACGGACAAAAAGCAGTATCAAACACCTTTTTGTCCCAGGAATGTTTTTTGAAGATATGGGCATCAAGTATCTTGGACCCATCGACGGTCATAATTTAAAAGCGATGGGGCGTGCCTTTGTGGAGGCAAAGCGCGTAAGAGGACCTGTGATTCTGCATGTCCTGACAAAAAAAGGAAAAGGATATTTTCCGGCGGAGGACGATCCGGCGCGTTTTCATGGGACAGGGCCTTTTGACATTGCCACAGGAGAGCCGACGGCAAAAGGGAAAAAAGATTCTTACACGGATGTGTTTGGGAAGGTTATTGTCGATATGGCGGGCAAGGATGCCAAGCTGGTGACATTGACCGCAGCGATGGAGGATGGGACCGGACTTTCTATGTTTCACAGGTATTATCCAGAACGGTTCTTTGATGTGGGAATCGCAGAAGGACATGGGGTTACGTTTGCGGCGGGTCTGGCCGCGGCAGGGATGCACCCGGTATTTGCAGTGTATTCGTCATTTCTGCAAAGAGGGTTCGATCAGATTATCCACGACGTATGTCTGCAGAATCTTCCGGTTGTATTTTCCGTGGACAGAGCTGGACTTGTGGGAAGCGACGGTGAGACGCACCAGGGAGTATTTGACTTGTCGTATCTGTGTATGATACCCAATATGACGGTGATGGCTCCCAAAAATAAGTGGGAGCTTGCAGATATGATCCGTTTTGCTGTGCAGCTTGGCGCGCCCGTTGCCGTGCGTTATCCCAGAGGGACAGCCTACGATGGATTCGAGGAATACCGGCGTCCCATCGTGTATGGAAAGAGTGAACCGATCTACGAGGAGGAGGATATCGCCATACTTAGTATTGGGCATATGTTTGAGATTGCCGTAAAAGTACGGAGGAGGCTAAAAGAGATCGGGTACAACTGTACTCTTATCAATGCCCGCTTTGCGAAACCGATCGATGAAGAGATGATCTTAACTCTGGCAAAAGAGCATAGCCTGATTGTGACGATGGAAGAGAATGTAAAATGTGGCGGTTTTGGGGAAAAGGTCCTGGAATTGATAGAGCGAAAAGCGCTGGATGTTCGGGTGCTTTCTTTGGCACTTCCTGACGATTATATCGAGCATGGAAGTGTGGAGACGCTTCGCAGGGAAGTGATGCTAGACGAAGAATCAGTATGCACCAAAGTTGTCACAGAATATATCAGGGAGGAGTCCCGGAGGGGACAGGGACAGTCATGAAAGAACGATTAGATGTACTGCTGGTAAAACGGAATCTGGCGCCTTCAAGGGAAAAGGCAAAAGCCATTATAATGTCGGGAAACGTGTTTGTCGAAGGACAAAGGGAGGACAAGGCAGGAGCTATATTTTCTGAGGACTCTCAGATTGAAGTAAAGGGACATACCCTTCCCTATGTAAGCCGTGGGGGACTGAAATTGGAAAAAGCGTTCCGTTGTTTCGATATTTCTGTGGAAGGAAGTATATGCACTGACGTAGGATCGTCCACCGGAGGCTTCACGGACTGTATGCTCCAGAATGGGGCAAAAAAGGTGTTTGCCATCGACGTGGGAAGAGGGCAGCTTGACTGGAAGCTTCGGCAGGACGAGCGGGTCGTGTGTATGGAAAAGACGAATATCCGCTATGTGACGCCAGAAGATTTGGGAGAAGAGATTGATTTTTCTTCGATTGACGTTTCTTTTATTTCATTGACAAAAGTTTTAGGACCAATCCACAGCTATCTGAAAACGGATGGGGAGGTTGTCGCGCTGATCAAGCCTCAGTTTGAGGCGGGACGGGAAAAGGTCGGCAAAAAAGGGGTGGTGCGGGACGCAAGGACTCACTGCGAAGTGATCCGAAAGGTTGTAGAATTTGCGGCGGGCGTGGGATTTTATATAGAAGCGCTAGAGTTTTCCCCAATCAAAGGTCCGGAGGGAAATATTGAATATCTGATCCACTTAAAAAAATGTACGGCGGATAAGGCAGGAGCAGTGGAGAAGCTGGATATTGATAAGACCGTAGAGGAAGCGTTCCTGACTTTGGCAAAAAAAGAGGTAAGCGGAGTCTGAGATGGAGAATTTCTATATTATAACAAATTATACAAAAGACGAGGACTATGAGATCACGATGCGCATTAAAGCCTGCATTGAGGCGCACGGCAAGCAGTGTATGCTCTGTGAAAAAGGGGATTACGAAAATATGCACGCAGACGCGATACCGAAGAATATCGACTGTGCGCTGGTGATCGGAGGCGACGGGACTTTTATCCAGGCGTCGCGTAAACTGTACGCCAGAGAAATCCCGATGCTGGGGATCAACATGGGAACCTTGGGATATCTAACGGAAGTCGAGGTCCAGAATGTGGAGAGCGCCATCGATCAGCTTGTGGAGGGAAATTATACGATCGAAAATCGTATGATGCTGTATGGCTCTGTGGAAAACCGGGTACGCGATGTGGCGATGAACGATATTGTGCTTACAAGAAGCGGTTCTTTGAAAATACTCCATTTTAAATTGTATGTGAACGGACAGTTCCTTATTTCGTATCAGGCGGACGGGCTGATTATCTCTACACCGACCGGCTCCACAGCCTATAATCTTTCGGCAGGAGGACCGATCGTGGAGCCGACCGCGTCTCTTCTGGTCGTAACACCCATTTGTCCACACGCCTTGAATTCCAGCAGCATTATATTGTCGGATATGGACGAGGTGGTAATCGAAATCGGCGCGAGACGGGAAATGTGGAGTGACGAAGCGGCGCTTGCATTCGACGGTGCCGATATCGCACAGCTTCGGACTGGGGACCGGGTTCATATTAAGAAAGCCTGGGAGACGGCGAAAATCGTGAAATTAAGCAAGATTAGCTTTATTGAAACCTTGCGTGACAAGATGAAAGGAAATTAAGAATGAAGATAGACCGACATGCAAAGATTGTAGAATTGATTCACAAATACCAGATCGAGACGCAGGAAGAACTTGCCGACCGTTTGAACGACGAAGGATTTCCGGTAACGCAGGCGACAGTCTCCCGGGATATCCGCAATCTGAAACTCACCAAGGTACCCGCTGAGAACGGCAGGCAGAAGTATGCGGTCCTGCAAGGGGACGACGGAGAGCTTGCGGACAAATATATCCGTATCCTGAAAGATGGGTTTGTTTCTATGGATATGGCGCAAAATATTCTGGTAGTTAAGACGGTATCCGGTATGGCGATGGCTGTTGCGGCCGCGCTGGACGCGATGAAATGGAACGAAGTTGTAGGCAGCATCGCAGGAGATGATACGATCATGTGTGCGGTAAGAAGCGTGGACGACACAATCCTTCTGATGGAAAAAATGAAGAAACTGCTCGAAAAATAGAGTTACCTACAGTGATCGCCTATTCGGCGATGGGAGGAAAGAGGAACCCCCTCACGGCCAAGGCCGGTCGGGATACCTGAACTGAATCGCCTATTCGGCGATGGGAGGAAAGAGGAAACCCCTCGCGGCCAAGGCCGGTCGGGATACCTGAATTGAATTGCTTTTTCGGCAATGGGAGGAAAGAGGAAACCCCTCGCGGCCAAAGGCCGGTCGGGATACCTGAATTGAATTGCCTATTCGGCAATGGGAGGAATAAGGAAATGCTGCAGAATTTACATGTGAAGAATCTGGCGCTGATCGATGAGGCGGAGGTGGATTTTTCTTCTGGCCTGAATATTCTGACCGGGGAGACCGGTGCTGGGAAATCCATTGTGCTGGGGAGTGTAAGCCTGGCTCTCGGTGGGCGTTATTCGGCGGATATGTTGAGAAAAGGCGCGGATTATGGGCTGGTAGAATTGACGTTTGGCGCCTTAAGCGAACGGACATTGGAGAAGTTGAAAGCGATGGATATTTTCCCGGAGGACGGACAGGTCATGATCAGCCGCCGTCTGATGGAGGGCAGGAGCGTAAGCAGGATTAACGGGGAGACGGTGACGATCAGCCGGCTCAAAGAGGCAGCCGCGGAACTCATTGACATCCATGGACAGCATGAGCACCAGTCGCTCCTGTTTAAAAAGAACCATCTGTCCATATTGGATGCATTTTCTAAGAAAGCGTCCCAAATCAAGCAGGAAGTGAAGAACGCGTTTAAGGAATACAAGGAGAATCAAAAAGAACTTGGGGATGCAGATACTGATGAGTCGGAGAGGATGAAGGAGGCCGCTTTCCTGGAATTTGAGATTTCCGAGATCCGGGACGCTGGCGTCACCCCGGAGGAAGCGCAGGAGACGGAGGATACCTACCGGAGGATGATAAGCGGCAAACGTATCAGCGAAAACCTGGAAGAAGCGTATGCTTATATTTCAGGGGAAGGAGAGGGAAACGCTTCGGATGCTGTGGGCAGGGCGGTACGTGCGATGGCAGAGGCGGCGGACCATGATAGCAGGGCAGAGGAGCTTTATGGGCAGCTCCTTGACATTGAGAGCCTGCTCGGAGATTTCAGCCGGGAGCTGCGGGACTATATGGATTCACTTTCATTTTCACCGGAAGCATTTTATGAAGTGGAGTCAAGGCTGAATGAAATCAATCATTTAAAGTCGAAATATGGGAATACTGTGGAGGAAATACTCGAATATTGCGAAGAAAAGGAAGAACGCCTCCAGATCCTCAAGGACTATGACACATATCTGGAGCAGCTTAGGGCGAAGACGGGGGAATCTGAGACGAAGCTTCGCGGGTTGTGTGAAACGTTGAGCCAGCTTAGGAAAAAGGAAGCAAAGCAGCTCGAAAAACAGATAAAAAAGGGACTTCAAGATCTGAATTTTTTGGACGTCCAGTTCGAGATCCAGTTTAAAGAGACGCGTGGTTATACAGAAAACGGGACGGATGACGTCGAGTTCATGATCTCCATGAATCCCGGAGAAGCGCCGCGGCCGCTGTCGGAAGTCGCATCCGGTGGGGAACTCTCCAGGATCATGCTCGCGATCAAGTCGGTTATGGCGGATAAAGATGAAATCGAAACTTTGATCTTTGACGAGATCGATGTGGGTATCAGCGGAAGGACAGCTCAAAAAGTGTCGGAGAAAATGGGCCTGATCGGAAAGAAGCATCAGGTGATTTGCATCACGCATCTGGCGCAGATTGCGGCAATGGCGGATGCGCATTACGCCATAGAAAAAAAAGTAGAAAAAAATGTGACAAAGACTACAATCTTCCACTTGGATGAGGAAGAAGAGATTCGCGAGATCGCTCGGATCCTGGGCGGAGCAAAAATTACAGATACGGTACTTGAGAATGCAAAAGAAATGAAAATTTTGGCAGCTGGTTTAAAACGATAACATTCTCCACATACTAGGCAGGAATAAAGATTCCTGCCTTTTTTTGCGTTAAAAATGCCGAAACGCATACCGGGAGGAAGAAGGGAGAACGTAGATGGCGGTCAGATGGTACAGAAGAATGCTGATAATAATTTTGATACTTACGATCACTGTAGGAGGCGGATATTGCTTTCTGGAAATAAAAAAAGAGGAGCTGAAACAAGAAGTTAACGTCGGAAATCTCTCGGATAATCTGCTGATTCCGGGAGGGATGCCGGTGGGGATCTATATGGAAATGGACGGAGTCATGGTCCTTGGGACTGAGGAGATCAAACAGATGGACGGTACGAGCGAGGCTCCGTCCAGGCATCTTGTAAAAGATGGAGATTATATCGTAGGGATTGACGATGAGCCGATTGAAAATAAAAAAGAACTTCTGGAAGTTGTGCAGAATTTGTCAAAAAAAACTGTCATACTCCATTTACGAAGAAACGAAGAATACATTGATGTCAGGCTTCATCCGGTCATGGACGAGGAAGGAGAATACAAACTTGGTATCTGGGTGAGGGATAATGCGCAAGGGCTCGGTACGATTACATTTCTAAATGGAAACAGTGAATTTGGAGCATTAGGACATGGAATTCATGACAATGACACCAATGAACTGCTGGAAATATCGAGAGGGACGCTCTACGATACAAGCATCCAAAATATCAAAAAAGGAGAAAACGGCAATCCAGGCGGAATGGAAGGGATCATTGTGTACAATCATTACAATGTCCTGGGGAGTATTACCCAAAATACAGAGTCCGGTATCTACGGGAAAATAGACCGGATTGACCGGGTATTCCAGAACCAGGAGGCTATGCCGGCAGCGGCAAAGGAAGAAATTCAGACCGGAGAAGCAGTCATAAGATGTGCGGTGAGCGGCCAGGTAGAAGAGTATACGATCCGTATCACAAAAGTAGATTTAACACCAAGGGAGGTAAATAAAGGGATTGAGATTCAGGTGACTGACGAAAGGCTTTTGGCGATATCAGGAGGAATCGTCCAAGGCATGAGTGGGAGCCCTATTATTCAAAATGGAAAGCTAATTGGCGCCGTTACGCATGTATTTGTGCAGGATTCGACGAAAGGTTACGGCATTTTTATTGAAAATATGCTAGGGAATCTTGTCACATAGCCACGAATGCAGAGAATGTCACATTATTACGACCCCGTTTCCTTGAATCCGTAAAATCGCGACGCTTATAATGTGCCGTGACAGCACGTAAAATAAGCTGGCGAAAATAGTAAGGAGGACAGGCTTTATGGAACAACTGAATGTAGCGATTGCCGACGATAATGAGCGAATGCTGGACCTTCTGGGTGAAATTATCGAAAGTGATAACGAATTGAAACTGGTTGGTAGGGCAAATAATGGTGAAGAAATGTACCGCATTATCAAAAGCGAAGAGCCGGATGTTGTACTGTTGGATCTGATCATGCCGAAAATGGATGGACTCAGTGTTATGGAAATGATAGGCACGGATAAAACAGTGAAAAAGCATCCAGACTTTATCGTGGTAACCGCGATCGGACAGGAGCGGATCACGGAAGACGCTTTTCAAAAGGGCGCGGCGTATTACATCCTGAAACCGTTCAACAATGAGACCGTGCTGCAAAGGATAAAAAATACCAGACAAAGGGTCCGGCGGGATCCGCCAAGAAGAGAGACGAAGGACGATAGTAAAGAACAAAGACAAGAGAGCCTGGAGGCCCTGGTGACAGAGATGATACATGAGATCGGGATTCCAGCGCACATCAAAGGGTATCACTATTTGAGGGATGCGATTATGATGGCGGTGGAGGATATGGATGTACTGAATGCGATCACAAAAGTACTCTATCCCACAGTGGCAAAGAAGCATCAAACCACAGCCAGCAGAGTGGAAAGAGCAATTCGCCATGCAATAGAGGTCGCGTGGAGCAGAGGAAAGATCGATATATTGGATGAACTGTTCGGATATACAGTGAGTAATGGAAAAGGCAAGCCGACAAATTCAGAATTTATTGCTCTTGTCGCAGATACAATTCGATTAAAGTCTAAACGGAAAATCTAAACTAGATAAATCTTTTCAAAATACATTTTTTGCGGTATAATGGTCTGGAACGTGAGACCAAGGAGGGTACATCATGAAGAAGATTTTATTTATCGCATCAGAATCGGTACCATTTATCAAAACCGGAGGACTTGCAGACGTTGTAGGTTCACTTCCCAAATATTTTAACAGCAAAGAATATGAAGTGCGTGTTATGCTCCCTAAGTATGCTTGTATGAAAGAAGAGTGGAAGGAAAAAATGGAGTATAGCCTTCACTTTTACATGGATTTGAACTGGAGACAGCAGTATGTAGGAATTCTTACGATGCAGTATGAAGGCATCACTTTTTACTTCGTTGACAATGAATATTATTTTAACGGTCCGAAACCGTATGGGGATGTTGCGTATGACATTGAGAAGTTTGCTTTTTTCTCAAAAGCGTCTTTAAGCGCGCTGCCGCTTCTTGGATACCGGCCGGATATTATCCATTGTCATGACTGGCAGACCGGGCTTGTGCCGGTATATCTGGATAATTTCCGATATGGGAATGAATTTTTCCGCGGCATTAAGACTGTGTTTACGATACATAACCTGAAATTCCAAGGGATCTGGGATAAGAAGACCGTACGGGATATCACCGGCCTTCCGGAATATTATTTTGCGCCGGATAAGATGGAAGCCTACAAGGACGCGAATTTCCTGAAGGGAGGAATCGTCTATTCTGACCGTGTGACTACTGTGAGCAATACGTATGCGGAAGAGATTAAGATGCCTTTCTACGGGGAAAAGCTGGATGGGCTTATGAATGCGAGAGCGAACTGTCTGTCAGGGATTGTGAACGGAATTGACTACGAGGATTTCAATCCAGAGACAGATCCCCATATTGCAAGAAATTACAATTTGGAGACTTTCCGCAAAGAAAAAGTGAAGAATAAGACGGCGCTCCAGGAAGAGCTGGGGCTTGAGAAGAATCCGCACACCATGATGATCGGCGTGGTATCCAGGCTGACAGATCAGAAGGGATTTGATCTGATCGACTGTGTGATGGACGAATTGTGCCAGGACGCGATTCAGATCGTAGTGCTGGGTACAGGAGAAGAGCAGTACGAGAATATGTTCCGACATTTTGCATGGAAGTATCCGGATAAGGTGGCAGCGCTCATATACTATTCAGAGCCGATGTCACATAAGATCTACGCGTCCTGCGACGCATTCCTGATGCCGTCTTTATTCGAGCCGTGTGGACTGAGCCAGCTTATGAGCCTTCGGTATGGTACGGTTCCGATTGTGCGCGAGACGGGTGGACTTAAGGATACAGTGGAGCCATACAATGAATACGAGAAGACGGGAACTGGATTCAGTTTTATGAATTATAATGCGCATGAGATGATGGCGTCTGTTCGTTATGCCGAACAGATTTATTATGACAGAAAGCGCGACTGGAATAAAATCGTTGAACGCGGAATGCAGAAGGACTTCTCTTGGAAGAATTCAGCCCGTCTATACGAGAAATTGTACGAAAGCATGTAAGGAAGCGATAGGATGAAAATACGAGATATATTACAAAGAGAAGGGATTCACGTATCGTTTGAGGTGTTTCCGCCCAAGACAGACGCAGGATTTGGATCCGTTTTAAGAGCGACGGACGAGATATCTGCCCTGAATCCCTCTTTTGTCAGTGTTACATACGGCGCGGGCGGTGGGACGAGTAAAAATACGGTCAAGATCGTATCTCACATTCAAGACGATCTACATGTGCCAAGTCTCGCCCATCTCACCTGCGCATCCTCTACCAGGGAGGAGGTAAAAGCAGTCATAGACCAGTTAAAAGAGCGGCAGATTGAAAATGTGCTTGCCCTTCGAGGAGACATTCCGGACAATTCTGAATTTCCGATGCCCGGCCAATATCGGTATGCGTCGGAGCTTGTCGAAGACATAAAGAGCCAGGCGGATTTTTGCATCGGGGCGGCGTGTTATCCGGAAGGCCATGTGGAATGTGCGCACAAGAACGACGATATTCTGCATCTGAAAGAAAAGGTGGACTGCGGCGTGGATTTTCTCACCACACAGATGTTTTTTGACAACAGTATTTTTTATAATTTCCTGTACCGCATCCGTGAGAAAGGGATTACAGTTCCAGTGCTGCCTGGCATTATGCCGATGACGAACCAGAAACAGATTATTAAGAGCTGCAAACTCTCCGGTGCGACGCTGCCGCAGAGATTTCAGGCAATCGCCGACTATTTTGGCGACGATCCCGCGGCGATGAAGCAGGCCGGAATCGCCTATGCGACGGATCAGATTATTGATCTTATTGCGAATGGAATCCGGAATATCCATGTGTATTCCATGAATAAGCCGGAAGTTGCGGCGGCGATCATGTCAAATTTATCAGAGATTATTAAATAGGGGTAACGGATCATGGCAGACGAGAGAACGCTGGAAGCGGTCCGCTATCTGGGATATGGAAGGCATGCGGTAGATGAGAGGACGCTGGCGCTTGTTGCAGATTCCTTTAAGGAGCTGGAATCATGTGCGCGGCTGAAATCCGTCTATCGCATTTTTGAATGCCATTTCCCGGAGCACGGGCGAATTATGATTGGCACAATGAATATTGCAAGCAAAAATCTTGCGAAGAATCTTCTGGGATGTCGGGAGACGGCGGTATTTGGGGCAACATTGGGGGCAGAGGTTGATTTTCTTTTGAAAAAGTATTCCCTGACCGATATGGCGAAAGCAGTTGTACTGCAGGCATGCGCAGCGGCGTACCTGGAGGAGTACTGTGATGAGATACAGGATAAGCTTGCAAAGGAAAAGGCAAAAGAGGGACAATGGCTGCGTCCCCGGTTCAGTCCGGGATACGGGGATTTTGATATTCATCACCAGCAAGAGGTACTAAGAATGTTGGATGCACCGAAAAAAATTGGGCTTACCATGACGGAGAGGTATATGCTTACGCCTACGAAATCGGTGACAGCGGTCATTGGGATCAGCAGGGAAAAGGCGGACTGTCATAGAAAAGGCTGTGAAGAGTGCGATAAAACAGATTGTAAATACAGAAGGAATGAAAGGGACGGCGCAGTATGAGCATAAAAGAACGGTTAGGCAGAGAATTGTTGTTTTTTGACGGTGGGATGGGAACCCTCCTTCAGGCGGAAGGCCTAAAGGCTGGAGAGCTTCCGGAGGTCTGGAATCTGGAGTTCCCGGACAGAATCGAGAAAATACACAGACAATATTACGAAGCAGGGAGCGATATTGTCCTTGCAAATACGTTCGGTGCGAATGCCTGTAAGTTTCACCATGACAAATATCTGCCGGAGGATGCGGTAAGAGCGGCACTTGACGCAGCCAGGACCGCGCAGAAGAAGGCGGCGAAGGGAAGAGAGACATATGTAGCTCTGGATATCGGACCTACCGGAAAACTGCTAAAACCTATGGGGGATCTGGCGTTTGAGGACGCCTATGAAGCGTTTGTACGTGAAGTGCGGTGCGGACAGAGATACGGAGCAGATCTCATCCATATTGAGACGATGAGCGATACCTATGAGGTGAAGGCGGCGGTGCTTGCCGCCAAGGAAAATGCGGATCTTCCTGTGTTCGTCACCATGATTTTTGACGAGAAAGGGAAACTTTTGACAGGAGGAGACGTACCCTCTGTCGTTGCTCTCCTGGAAGGACTTAAGGTAGACGCGATCGGGATAAACTGTGGACTAGGTCCCAGGCAGATGCTTCCGATTTTGAAAGAGATGCGCAAATACACTTCCCTTCCCGTTATCGTAAAACCAAACGCAGGTCTCCCAAGGCAGCGAGGCGGGGAAACTTATTATGACGTGGGGCCAACGGAATTTGCGGAGACAATGTCAGAAATCGTGGAGAGCGGCGCCAATATAATCGGGGGATGCTGTGGGACGACCCCGGAGCATATCAGACATATGGTGGAAATATGTCGGAATCTGAACATGCTTCCTCCAGAAGAGAAGCAGGATACGATCGTATCCTCTTATGGACAAGCGGTGATTCTCGCAGAGAAGCCACTTATCATAGGAGAGCGGATCAATCCAACCGGGAAGAAAAGGTTCAAGGAAGCCTTAAAATCCCATGATATGGACTATATCCTGCGGGAGGGAATCACACAGCAGGATAAGGGGGCACATATCTTGGATGTGAATGTGGGACTCCCGGATATTGACGAAGCGGCGATGATGCAGGACGTGGTACAGGAACTACAGAGCGTGACAAGTCTTCCTCTCCAGATTGATACCGTTGACGCAAAAGCAATGGAAGCCGCCATGCGGATTTACAACGGGAAGCCGATGCTGAATTCAGTCAGTGGGAAGCAGGAGTCCATGGATAGGGTATTTCCTCTGGTACAGAAATACGGAGGCGTAGTCGTGGGGCTGACCCTAAACGAGCAGGGGATACCGGCTGATGCTAAGACTAGGATCGCAATCGCGGGAAAGATCATAGAAGAGGCGGCCCGGTATGGAATACCGAAAAAGGATATCGTGATCGACGTTTTGACGATGACGGTCAGTTCGGAGAAAGACGGGGCCAGGGTTACACTAGAGGCGCTTAAGGGGGTAAGGGAACGATATAAAGTGAGGACGG
This sequence comes from Coprococcus sp., assembly GCA_022793995.1. Taxonomy (GTDB): domain Bacteria; phylum Bacillota; class Clostridia; order Lachnospirales; family Lachnospiraceae; genus Allocoprococcus. The sequence continues at coordinate 296,345 of JAAWDY010000011.1, read as the reverse complement.
TGCTCGGAGTGTCGAATATTTCATTCGGGCTTCCCAGGCGTCCGGTAATCAACAGCCATTTCTACACCATGGCGCTGCAAAGCGGACTTACCGCCGGGATCATCAACCCTTCTTCGGAAGAAATGATGCAGGCGTACCACGCTTATAACGCCCTTATGGGGTATGATGAAAACTGTGTATCTTATATAGAACGATATGCGGCCGCGCCGCAGATGGAGGGAAAAGAAAAAACATCTGTCATAGGAGCAGGCTCGGGAATGACACTTTCTTATGCGATTGAACGTGGACTTAAAGAGGAGGCGCACCGGATTGCAAGAGAGCTTGTGAAAGAAAAGGAGCCTCTTGATATCATCCAGTCTGATTTGATACCAGCATTGAATATAGTAGGAGAAGGGTTTGAGAAAGGAACAATATTCCTTCCTCAACTCCTGATGAGTGCCGACGCCGCGAAAATCGCGTTTGCCGTCATAAAAGACGTGCTTACAGTGTCGGGAAAGGAAGAGACGAAGAAGGAGAAAATCATCCTTGCCACCGTAAAGGGAGACATCCATGATATCGGAAAGAATATTGTCCGAGTCCTTTTGGAAAACTACGGGTTCGAGGTGATCGACTTGGGAAAGGATGTGGAGCCAGAAGTGATTGTAAACCAGGCGGTGAAGGAGAATATCCGCCTTGTGGGCTTAAGCGCCCTCATGACGACAACAGTAGCCAGTATGGAGGAGACCATTCGGATTCTCAGAGAAACGAAGCCGGACTGTAAAGTGATGGTCGGAGGCGCTGTGTTGAATCAGGAGTATGCGGATAGGATCGGCGCGGATTTCTACGGGAAGGATGCGATGCAGTCTGTGCGCTATGCACAGGAATTGTTGTTGTAATGGAATACATGTAATGGAATACATGAATGTTATGTTTGCAATCTTTGTCCCATTATGGTATGATATATAGAAATTCAGAGGTTTCAGATACTAGAAACAGGAGGAACAGGTATGGCGTTTTTTTCAACATTAATCAGTACTGTGTTAAAAATGCTCTTTATCACAGTATTCGCCGTGTTAGGGGTAGTAACCGGCAAGAAGCTGAGAGAGCGGTCGGATGCAAAGAAATAGCAGGACACAGCATAAGAGAATAACATTTTTCAATCCCGGGATACATTGACAAATCCCGGGATTCTCATTATAATAAATGATTAGCTGATTCGCATCCGGGGGTGTTCCGGATGGCAGAAAGACATGCGAGGAGGAAAAGATGAAAGCGTATGGAGTGAACGAATTAAGGAGGATGTTCCTGAATTTTTTTGAGAGCAAGGGACATTTAAAGATGAAAAGTTTTTCCCTGGTACCGCATAATGATAACAGCCTGTTGCTGATTAATTCAGGGATGGCTCCGCTAAAGCCGTATTTTACCGGGCAGGAGATTCCGCCGCGGCGCCGGGTGACGACGTGCCAGAAGTGTATTCGGACCGGGGATATTGATAATGTTGGGAAGACGGCGCGGCACGGCACGTTCTTTGAGATGTTAGGTAATTTTTCTTTTGGAGACTATTTTAAACGGGAAGCAATCCACTGGTCCTGGGAATTCCTCACAGATGTAGTGGGACTTGACGCGGACAGGCTGTATCCGTCCATTTATCTGGACGATGAAGAGGCGTTCGAGATATGGAATAAAGAGATCGGGATCGCAAAAGAGCGGATTTTCCGGTTTGGGAAAGAGGACAATTTCTGGGAACATGGTTCCGGTCCGTGTGGTCCTTGTTCAGAGATTTATTATGACAGAGGAGAACGGTTCGGCTGCGGTAAGCCGGACTGCACAGTAGGCTGTGAGTGCGACCGGTACATGGAGATCTGGAACAATGTTTTTACCCAGTTCGATAATGACGGCCACAACCACTATACGGAACTGGAGCAGAAGAATATCGATACCGGTATGGGGCTTGAGAGACTTGCGTGTATTGTGCAGGACGTGGATTCTATGTTCGATGTGGATACGATCCGGGAACTGAGGGAACATGTGTGCCGTATGGCGGGAATTTCCTATGGGCAGGGAGAAGAATCAGATGTATCCGTCCGGGTAATCACGGACCATATCCGTTCGGTTTCTTTTATGATCTCTGATGGAATCATGCCTTCCAATGAAGGGAGAGGCTATGTGCTGAGAAGACTTTTGCGCCGTGCCTGCCGCCATGGAAGACTGTTGAATATAAAAGAAAGTTTCTTGACTGAACTGGCGCAGACAGTCATTGACGGATCCAAGGACGGGTATCCGGAGCTGGAAGAGAAGAAGGATGTTATCATGAAGGCGATCCGTCAGGAGGAAGAACAGTTTGACCGTACGATCGATCAGGGACTCGTTATTTTGGGCGAGATGAAAGAAAAGCTGGACAAAGAAGGGGTAAAAACGCTTCCAGGGGAGGATGCGTTTAAATTATATGACACGTATGGATTCCCTTTGGACCTGACGAAAGAGATTCTTGAAGAAGCCGGGATCAGTGTGGAGGAAGAGGGCTTCCAAAAAGCAATGGAAGTACAGCGTAAGACAGCTCGCAGCGCCAGGAAAGAAACCAACTATATGGGAGCGGACGCGACGGTATACGAGTCCATTGACCCGAATATTACTTCGGAATTTGTAGGATATGACAACCTTACCTATGAATCGAGAATCACAGTCATGACGACAGAAGAGGCTGTCGTGGACGCTCTTTCCGACGGTGAAAAAGGAACGGTCTTTGTAGAAAAGACACCGTTCTATGCGGTGAGCGGCGGACAGGAAGCGGATCACGGCGTGATTGTCTGTAAGGACGGCGAGTTTGTCGTGGAAGAGGTAGTAAAACTTCTCGGCGGGAAGATCGGCCATGTCGGACGGATGAGCCGGGGAATGATAAAGACAGGGGACCAGGTGACCTTGCAGGTAGATCCGGAGAAACGCGCCCTCTCGGCGAGAAACCATAGCGCGACCCATCTGCTTCAAAAAGCGCTCAGGACCGTTTTGGGAACCCATGTAGAGCAGGCGGGATCCAGCGTGAATGAAGAAAGGCTGCGTTTTGACTTTTCCCATTTTTCCGCGATGACGCCGGACGAATTGAAAAAGGTGGAAGACCTGGTAAATGACAGTATTTCCCAGTCCCTCCCAGTCGTAATCAAGAATATGCCGATTGAAGAAGCACGGAAAACAGGCGCGCAGGCGCTTTTCGGCGAGAAGTACGGGGATATCGTGCGGGTCGTGAATATGGGGGATTACTCCATCGAGTTCTGCGGCGGGACTCATGTGCCAAATACTGGAGAAATCGGGGCCTTTAAGATTCTCTCTGAGAGCGGTGTGGCGGCAGGCGTGCGCCGTATCGAGGCGCTGACGTCAAAAGGACTAATCCGTTATTATAATACTCTGGAGGAAAGATTAAACGACGCGGCAAAACTTTTAAAAGCAACGCCGGAGACAGTGGCGGACAAGATCAGCCATCTTCAGGCAGAGAACAAGGAGCTGCGCGGCGAGATCGAGAGCCTGAAAAGTAAGATGGCTAAGGACGCCATGGGAGATGTGATGGATCAGGTAGACGAGGTTTGTAAAGTCAAGTTCCTGGCAGTCAGCGTGCCGGATATGGATATGAACGGACTGCGTGATCTGGGCGATCAGCTGAAAGAGAAGATAGGAGAAGGCATGGTTGTGATCGCGTCCACATCCGGTGGGAAAGTTAGTCTTATGGCTACAGCTACGGACGGAGCGATGAAGAAGGGCGCCCATGCAGGAAACCTTATCAAGGCGATCGCGTCCTGCGTCGGAGGAGGCGGAGGCGGACGACCGAATATGGCGCAGGCAGGTGGCAAGAATCCGGATGGAATTCCAGACGCACTTGCTAAGGTAAAAGAAGTACTTGCGGGTCAGATCAAAGGGTAAACTGTGCCGTCAAAACCAAGGAAAATAAAAAATGGTGGGTTTATCCAGGATTTCGCCAGAATTTCCTAGAAAAATCTTGACGTAAAATAAAAATATGCTATAATTGCAGTAGTGCAATTATATTACCCGAACAGCCGTATGATGCACAATACCGGACTGGAGGGGAGGTTAGGTGTGAGAGAATGTCAAATGTAGTCGTAAAAGAAAACGAGACGTTGGACAGCGCTTTACGCAGATTCAAACGAAACTGCGCAAAAGCAGGAATTCAGCAGGAGATTCGTAAGAGAGAGCATTACGAAAAGCCGAGCGTAAGACGTAAAAAGAAATCCGAAGCTGCCAGAAAACGCAAATATAATTAAATTGTGCAGACAATGGGATGTTCCAAGAGGGACACCCCATTTTTAGTGCGCCCGGGGCGGAAAGGAATTTGATGATATTGTATCCCGCCGAAGCGAAGTTGCAATGTGATAAAACTTTTTGTACAGATGGAAATTGATTTTTTGCACAATTATTTGCGACATTTGTCTGTAAATGTTGACAAAAGTAATAAATTAATGTAGAATGATGGCAGTCATTCAATAACAGTAAAGTCTGGAAAGTACAAGGGAGGTATCAACATTGGCTTCAAGTAAAGTATCCGTTTCACAAAAGAAGAGCGGCTTTAAGCGGCTGGAACCATATCTTTTCCTGGCTCCGATCATTTTATTTGCCGTTGCATTTGTATACTATCCGTTTTTTAAGACATTTCTTTACAGTTTCAGCAAAGTGAATGTAAGCGGGGAGATCACAGGATTTGCTGGGTTCGAGAATTTTGCCTATCTGTTCGGCCATCGTAACTTTAAGAAAGCTTTATTCAATACATTGAAGCTGACGGTTATGTTCGTTCCCCTGAACTTGTGCTTTTCTATGGGATGCGCATTGCTTGCAAATAAAAAGAGAAAACTGAGCAGCGTATATGAGACGATGTTTACACTTCCTATGGCGGTTCCGATGTCAGCGGTGGCGATGATCTTTAAAATTCTGCTTAGTCCTACTGTGGGCTATGTCAATTATTTTCTTGGTATTAATCTCGGATGGTTTGAAGATAGAAAATATGCAATGTTTGGAATATTGATCGTCTGTCTGTGGATGGGCATGGCGTTTGATTTTCTGCTGTTTTTATCAGCGTTAAGAGGACTTCCCGAGTCGGTGGTGGAGGCCGCACAGCTTGACGGGGCAGGATTTTTCACACGGCTTTTTAAAGTGCAGATTCCGCTGGTGATGCCGACGATCCTGTACGTGGTCTGTACCAATCTGGTACTCGCGATGATGACGTCGGGACCGGTCATGATTATCACGGAAGGCGGACCGTCACGTTCCACCACAACGCTGATCTACATGATGTTTACTTCCGGCTATCAGTCCTCCGACTATAGTCTGGCGGCGTGTATCAGTATCGTGACGTTTGCCCTGACATTCGGTATGACGGCGCTGGCGTTCTGGTTCGACAGTAAACGGGACGATTATTCGTAAAGGAGGGGGAAATATGCGGAATAAGAAAGAACGTGCTATCAGTATTATTGTGACGATCATAGCGGTTGCGTTGGGATGCCTTATCATCTTACCTGTGGTCTATTGTATATTCGGCGCTTTCAAGGCACGTGTGGAGTTCGGGAATTACCCCCCGACCTTCCTGCCGGAAAGTTTCGCCAATCTGGATAATTTTAAGGAAGCGCTGGAGAAGACGCCGCTCCTTCGGTTTATGATGAACTCGTTCATCGTATCCCTGATGGGGACGGTGGCGAGGATGGCGTTCGCGGTGCTGGCGGCTTATGCGTTTGCGTTTTTCGATTTCCGGGGCAAGACGGTCTTGTTCTTCGTAATCCTGGCGACCATGATGCTGCCGGGGGATACGCTTACCATCACAAACTACCTAACGGTTTCCAGGCTGAACCTTCTGGATACATATTTGGGTATGTGTATTACCTCGTTCGTGGGGGCGTCGCAGATGTTCATGCTGCGGCAGAATTTTAAGACGATCCCGAGGGAGCTTAGGGATGCCGCTTTCATGGACGGCTGCGGGCATCTGCGTTTCCTGTGGTCTGTAGTACTCCCGATTGGAAAACCGGTACTGATGACACTGTCCGTTCAGTCCTTTATCAACCTGTGGAATGCATACCTGTGGCCTCTGCTTGTGACAAACAGGGAAGAGATGCGTACCGTGCAGGTCGGAATCACGATGCTGACTTCCGTTACCGGGACGAACTACCATCTGATTCTGGCGGCGGTGACTTTGACGCTGATACCGTCGTTCATTCTGTTCGTGATCCTGAGGCGGAATATTGTAAAAGGGATGACTGCCGGCGCGATCGTCGGTTAGGCATAGATAAAATTAAGAGGATAAAACAAAAGGAGGAAGGATTATGAAAAAACGTAACTTACTGGCGTGTATTCTGGTGTTGGCAATGACAGCTGCACTTTTTGCAGGCTGCGGGAGCAAGGAAGAAGAAAAGGGGCCTGAAAAAACAGATGACGGAAAAACAGAAGAAAGTGAAGAGGCGGCGGGACCGCAGACGATCGTTCTGTGGCACTCCATGAGCGACGACGCTGGGAAAGTCATGGACGAACTCGTCAAAGATTTCAACGAGGGCGTGGGCAAGGAGAAACAGATTACAGTAGAGTCTGTTTATCAGGGGGCTTATGCGGACAGCAGCAAGAAACTGCGTACCGTCCTGCAAAGTAAACAATATGATGAACTTCCGGATGTAATCCAGGTAGACGCGACAGGTATCGTGGATTTCCAGAATGCCGAGCAGGCATATACGGTAGACGACGCGCTGAAGGATGACAAAGACTATGATCTGTCCCAGATTATGTCGGCGCCTCTTAAGAATTGGAACTTCAATGATGTGCAGGTAGGTATGCCATTCCCGGCTTCTACGACTGTTATGTACTACAATAAGACGATCCTGGACGACGCGAAGATTGCGGAAGCTCCGACGACCTTTGCGGAGATCACCGATGTGGCTTCCAAACTCCCGGAGAAGAACGCGGACGGGGCTGACCTTGTGGCTTACGCGCAGATTCCGAATACTCCGACGCTTGCAAACTGGATTGGACAGATTCCAGGAAAAGACGCGGACGCTTCTTACGTGGTAGATAACATGAACGGAAGAAAGGGTACGGCTACACAGTTGGTTTGCGACGAGGACGGAACCCTTGCAACCTTCCTGACAGAGTGGAAAAAGATGTACGATGCGGGCGCGGTTGCGAATAACGGAAGCGGCCTGTCAGACATGTTCTTTGCCGGACAGCTTGTGTTCTATACCACATCCACCTCGAATCTGAATACGCTGCTCACCACGATCGATGGCAAGTTCGAGCTTGGATGCACGTATTATCCGAGAGTGAACGACGATGCGAATTACGGCGCTACCGTATCCGGCGCATCCCTGTGTATGTTCAAGAAAGATGACGCAAAAGCGAAAGCAGCTTGGGAGTTCGTAAAATATGTATGTTCTGCGGAAGCGCAGGCAAAGCTTTCCATGGGAACAGGCTACTTTGCAGTGAATACTGGAGCGAACGACCTGCAGGAATATCAAGCGTTTCTTGAGGAGCATCCGCAGTTTAAGGTGGGGATCGACCAGCTTGAAAAGACCAGCGGAGACATGGTCGGCGTGACGGTAGGACCCAGCCAGGACTTCTATATGGCAATTCAGGATGTGGTTACCGAAATGTTGGAGAGCAACATGAGTGTGGACGATGCTGTGGAAGAAATGAGCGCAACGCTGAATGATCTTTTGGAGCAGTATAATCGGACAAATAACTAAAAGTCCTTGAAAAAGAAAGGAGAGCCATGGAACTTTCAACCTCAACCAATATAACCGCCTTTTGCCCCGGGGGAAAGAAAAACCCCATGGCTTACGGAATTGAGATGTGCGCGGCGGCTGGTTACCGCGTGATGGATTTGAACTTCTGCGAAGCGATGAATCCAGCGTCCCGGATGCGGGATGACGACTGGAAAAGCTATGTGGATGAGCTGGGAGAATTGGGAGCAAAACTGGGTGTGAGATACACCCAGTCCCATCTTCCTTATTATGATATATTCGGAACCACAGATCAGGGAAAGATCGACTTGATGGAAGAGCTGATACGCCGTTCCATCGAAGCATCCGGCATGCTTGGCGTCAAATGGACTGTAACCCACCCCGGAACTGTCTACGATGCGGGGCAGGATATGTCCGTGTCCCTGAAAAGAAATGTGGAATATTATTCTCCCCATGTAGAAGAAGCCGTGAAAGCGGGAATCGGAATCGCGCTTGAGAATGATTTTGAGTACAAGGTGAAACCATATCAAAGGATTTTCTGTTCTTCCATGGGAGAACTCTGTGAACTGGCGGACGCGTTCCATTCCGATAATATCGGTGTGTGCTATGATTTCGGCCATGCCAATCTCACAGGCGGTTTTCACAGAAAGAACCTGAACTGCATCGGAAGCCGTCTGAAAGCAGTCCATGTTCAAGATAATCATGGGGTAAGCGACGACCATCTGCTCCCGTTTTTCGGGAACACGGACTGGGCGGAAGCGATGGCAGGTCTTGCGGATATTAATTACGAAGGCGAGCTTACTTATGAGATACAGGAGTTTGGAAGATACGTTCCCAACGAGCTGAAGAGTCATGTGGTGGAACTCTCGGTGATTGTGGGTAACTATCTGATCGAATTGTTCGAGAAAGCAAAACAGACAAGGGTGTGAAAAGCATGCTCAAGCGGGTACAGCTCTTTCCGCTGAATTTCTATAAAAAACAGAAGTTTAATGGCAGTATCGGAAACATGAATTTCCGGCTGGAACAGGTGAAAAAAGAGACGGAAAGTATTTTACTCGGAACCGTATGGGAGGGGCCTTTCTGCTATGATAAGACTCCCAGGGAGAAATTCGTGGTACAGGAATTCCCATTTTCGGAGGAAGGCATCTGCAAGGCGCTGGATTGGTTCAACGAAAAAGGGAATGAATATAATAAAGTATAGCATGTTGTACAGCAAAATAAAGGCAGAAAATCCATCTATATGGATAAGGGGCCTTTTTTTGCGTGGTTTTTTACAAGGATTCATATTCCTGTCTGCTCCGTACTATAATTAGTAACAGACGAAATAAAAGAGGAGCTTACGCCATGCGGAAATTTCTGGCAGTATTATTGTGCACATTTCTTTGCACACAGACAGTCTATGCTATGCCTCTTCGGGATACGGTCGTTTACGAGGAGACAGAAGAGAACAAGGAGACAGAAGAGAACGAGGAGACAGAAGAGAACGAGGAGACAGAAGAGAACGAGGAGACAGAAGAGAACGAGGGGAATGAGGAAAAAGGAGAGCCCGGCGTTTCTGCGGGACCGGACATTTCCGCGGAAACAGGCATCATTATGGAGGCGTCCGGGGGACAGGTGCTCTATGAAAAGGAGGCGGACCGGCAGCTTCCACCCGCCAGCGTCACGAAGGTGATGACCATGCTTTTGATATTTGACGCGCTCGATCAAGGGCAGATCAAGCTGGAGGACTCCGTCACTGTGTCCGAGTATGCGGCCTCCATGGGAGGGTCGCAGGTATTTTTGGAACCTGGAGAGACGCAGACGGTGGATACAATGCTGAAGTGTATCGCAGTCGCAAGCGCTAACGACGCTTGTGTGGCTATGGCGGAACAGATTGCCGGAAACGAGGAAGCGTTCGTAGAGCAGATGAATGAAAGAGCCAAAGGGCTGGGGATGGAGAATACACACTTTGTCAACTGCAACGGCCTGGATGCGGACGGACATCTGACTACTGCAAAGGATATTGCCCTGATGTCCCGGGAGCTGATCACGAAATACCCGCAGATCCACGATTACTCTATGATCTGGATGGAAAATATCACCCACACGACAGCCAAAGGTTCCAGTGAGTTTGGATTGACAAATACGAATAAACTGATACGGCAGTATGAATATGCGACTGGTCTAAAAACAGGTTCTACGAGTAAAGCAAAATTCTGCTTGTCCGCCACAGCGAAAAAGGATGAAATCGAAATGATCGCGGTGGTGATGGCAGAGCCGGATTCCAAGACCCGCGTTAAAGACGCGATTGCTATGCTGAATTACGGGTTCGGAAAATGCAGTCGGTACAGTGATGAAAAAATATTGGAAAAGACCGTGTACGCCGATGTATTCCGGGGGGTCGAAAAACAGGTGGAAGGAGAGGCAGATGAAATATTCCAATACATAGATGTGACAGGGGCAAAGATGAGTGATATCAAAAAGACGGTTAAAATGCAAAAGACAGAAGCTCCGGTCAAAAAGGGGGATGTAATCGGGAAAGTGGTATATACATTGAATGGAGAGCAGATTGGAGAGGTCCCCGTATTGGCAAAAAAAGAAGTGGGAAAACGAACGTATTTCAGCGCACTGCTTGAAGTACTGGAACAGATGACCGTATAGGTTTGTGCTGCAAAATATATACAAAATGGAGGAAAAGATGAAAAAAACAGTGGGAGTCATGTTTCTTGCGGCTATGGTTTTTGCTTGTCTGGAAATGATACGTGAACTTTTGTCTTTCTCAGTAGTCCACTATCAGATCAAGACTTCCAAATTTAAGAAGTGTACGAAGGAACAGAAAATTGTATTTCTCAGCGATTTGCACAATCACGAATATGGCAAAAAGAATGGACGATTGATAGAGGCGATTCAAAGGGAGAGACCGGATCTGATCCTGGTGACAGGCGATATGCTGATCGGGAAACGGGGGGGTTCCTTTGCCGAGGCGGCCGCTTTGATGAAGCGGCTGCCTCGGATTGCGCCGGTCTATTATGCAAATGGAAACCATGAGCAGCGGCTCCATGTGTACGAGGACTGGTATGGGGACATGTACAGAGATTATAAAAAAGAGCTGGAGGAAGCGGGAGTTACGTTTCTAGTCAATGAAAGTTGTGAAAAAATATGGTACAAAAGCCCGGAGAAGATTTACGGGATTGAGGTTCCCATGGAGTGCTATGCAAGGCGCAAAGCATACAGGATGCAGATAAAGGATGTGGAGGATAGGCTGGGGAAAGCGGATAAAGAGAACTATAATATTGTGCTTGCCCATAATCCTGCAGACGCCAGGGTATATAAAGCATGGGGTGCGGATCTGGTTCTGTCCGGCCATCTGCACGGTGGCATCGTGCGCATCCCTTTCCTGGGCGGACTCATTGATCCGCAGGCAGGGATGTTTCCTCGATACTCCGGAAGCTGCTATCAGGAGGAAGAGACAGTCATTGTGGTAAGCAAAGGGCTGGGGACGCACACGGTGAATATTCGTCTCTTTAATCCTGCTGAACTGATCGTGCTTCATGTGCAGGGAAAAGGGTAGGAAAGATTCCACTTGTGATGACAGGTATTTTCTAGTATAATGTCCAAGGGGAAACAGCAGACATCCCCAAAATATAGTCAGGAGAGATGACATGGGAATACCGGTTAAACTGCAGGTCTTCGAGGGACCCTTAGATCTGCTTCTGCATTTGATCGATAAGAATAAGATTGATATTTATGACATTCCGATCGTGGAGATCACGAATCAATATATGGAATATATCCAGGCCATGGAACGGGAAGACCTCAATATCATGAGTGAGTTTCTATTGATGGCGGCGACCCTCCTGGACATTAAATGCCGGATGCTCCTTCCCAAAGAGGTAAACGAGGAGGGGGAGGAGGAAGATCCGCGTAAAGAGTTGGTTGAACAGCTCCTTCAGTATAAAATGTACAAATATATGTCTTATGAACTAAGGGACAGGCAGGTAGACGGACAGCGCGTCTTATATAAGGCGCCGACCCTGCCGAAGGAAGTAGAAGAATATGTCGAACCCGTTGATCTGGACGAGCTGCTTAAGGATCTTACTTTGTCGAAACTAAACGACGTATTTAAGGAAGTGCTTCGCAGGCAGACGGATAAGATCGATCCGATCCGCAGCAAATACGGAAAGATTGAGAAAGAAGAGGTGACTCTTCCTGAAAAACTTGAGTTTGTGGAGAACTATGCCCGCAGAAAAGGGAGAATATCGTTCCGCGAGCTGCTCGAAGTACAGGCGTCCAGGGTACAGGTAGTGGTTACCTTTCTGGCTGTCCTGGAATTAATGAAAGTGGGTAAGGTGAAGATCGAGCAGGAGAATCTTTTTGACGAGATTCAGATCATGTCGATAGAAAAGGAAGAAGAATGAGTGAAGAAATCAAACGACTGGAAAGTATCATAGAGGCGGTCCTTTTTACAATGGGAGAGTCTGTCCAGGTGGAAAAAATTGCCGCGGCGATCGAGCACGATGAAGAGACGACGGTAAAGATCATACATAATATGATGGATCGCTACCAAAGCGAGGACAGGGGAGTGCGTATCATTGAGCTGGACCATGCTTTTCAGATGTGCACCAAGCCGGAGATGTATGAATATTTGATCCGGGTCGCCAAACAGCCGAAACGGTATATCCTTACGGATGTGATGCTGGAGACGCTTTCCATTATCGCGTACAGACAGCCGGTGACGAGGCTGGAGATTGAGAAGATCCGGGGAGTTAAATCCGATCATGCCGTGAATAAGCTGATCGAATATGACCTGGTCTGTGAGCAGGGAAGACTGGACGCGCCGGGGAGGCCGCTCCTTTTCGGCACGACGGAGGAATTCCTCCGGAGGTTCGGCGTACAGTCGCTTGAAGATCTCCCCGGAATCGATGCAGAAAAGATGGAGACACTGAAGGAAGAGGCGGAGGATGAAGTGCAGCTCAAGCTGGAGGTTTAGTGTAACTAGTACAGCACCGTTATATCCGCAATGCTGTATTAGGCGCAAAAGAAATGGCATAGTTATCCCGGGTTTTTCATAGGATGGTTTTAGAATGAACAGATCCGTTGTGGAGAAATGGGAGATTTTGTACTATGGCAGACAGAAAAAAACGGGATGATAAAAAGACAGGGTATAAGGGAGTGCCTTACCAGCGGCCAAAAGGATGGGTGGCAAGGGGAGCGGCATTCCTTTTTGCTGTAGTTTTCGCAGTCTGTATCTGCATAGCGCCTGGAGAAAGCCAAGGTATAGAAAGGGCGCGGGCTAAGGAGGAGCCGCCAGTTCAGGCAGAAGATGGGACAACAGCCGTCATAGAGGAAAAGATTCCGGATGATCTGGGCAGCCTGTATGCTAAATCCGCGGTCCTGATGGATGCGGACAGCCAGAGAGTCCTTATTTCCAAAGATGGCGGCACGATGCGGCCGATGGCAAGCACGACGAAGATCATGACCTGCATCCTGGCCCTTGAGGAGGGCAATATGGAGGATGTGGTGACAGCCTCCGGCAAAGCAGCGTCTCAGCCTAAAGTACATTTGGGAATGAGAGAGGGGGAACAGTTTATCCTTAAAGATCTTCTGCATTCTTTGATGCTGGAATCCCATAATGACAGCGCTTATGCTATCGCGGAGCACATCGCAGGATCTGTCCCGGAATTTGCAGATAAGATGAATGCAAAGGCCAAGGAGATCGGCTGTGAGAATGCGCATTTTGTCACTCCGAACGGGCTGGACGGAACGGATGAAGGAGGGACGCACAGTATTTCAGCGGCGGATCTTGCAAAGATCATGAGCTATTGTATTGCAAAATCGCCGAAATCAGAAGAATTTCTGGCGATCACCCAGACAAGGCAGTATGGATTTTCTGACGTTTCGGGGAAAAGAAATTTTTCCTGTACGAATCATAATCAATTTCTGGACATGATGGAAGGCGCACTTTCGGGAAAAACAGGATTTACGGGAGACGCAGGATACTGCTATGTGGGAGCGCTCAGAAAAGACGGAAAAACGTTTGTCGTGGCGCTTCTTGCATGCGGCTGGCCGAATAATAAGAGTTATAAATGGGCAGACACCAAAAAACTGATGGCTTACGCGCTGGAAAATTATGAATACCGCGATGTATACATAAAGCCGGAGACTTCTCCGATTCCGGTTCTAGAAGGAATCACGGCGGACGGGCAGCTCTTTGAAGAAGTAAATGTACAGGTCATAGAGGGGACAAAAGAAGATACCTTTAACGTACTGCTTCGGGAGGATGAAGAGGTCACGGTGGAGGTGACGGAAAAAGACTGGCTTTGCGCCCCGGTCGCAAAAGGGGAAAGCGTAGGAAGCGTACGTTACTCGTTGGAAGGTCGTGTGATCCGGGAGGATCCGCTTGTAACAGCAGAGGAAATCAAAGAGCGTACAGTGCAGTGGGTTGGTAAAAAACTGACGGAAATCTATTTGAAGTTTCGTCTCTGGAACAAATAGGATCAACGAAATTGCTTAAATTTATCGCTGGACTTTCTATTTTTGATGTGCTAGTATAGGTGAGGAAAATAAAAAAAGACAAGAAAGTTGACGGATATTTATCAAATACGTATCCGTTGCTTTTGATAGAAGGAGAGGAAGCAAATGAAGAATTATACGAAATATGAAAGACAATATTTCATGCCGCCCGAGGTCAGCCATGACTGGGTAAAAAAAGACCACATTGAAAAACCGCCCATCTGGTGCAGCGTGGATCTGCGCGACGGTAATCAGGCACTCATTGAACCGATGAGTCTGGAAGAAAAACTGGAATTTTTCCAACTGCTTTTGAAGGTGGGATTCAAAGAGATTGAGGTAGGATTCCCGGCGGCGTCTGAAACGGAATACCAGTTTATGCGGACACTGATCGAAAAGAATATGATACCGGATGATGTGACCGTGCAGGTTTTGACACAGGCCAGAGAGCATATCATCAAGAAGACGTTCGAGGCAGTCAAAGGAGCGCCTCATGCGGTGGTACATCTCTATAATTCGACTTCGGTAGCCCAGAGGGAACAGGTGTTTAAAAAGAGTAAAGAAGAGATTATGAAGATCGCTGTGGAAGGGGCGAAGCTCCTGAAAGAGCTGGCGGATGAAACGGACGGGAATTTTACATTCCAGTACAGCCCGGAAAGTTTTCCGGGAACGGAAGTAGATTATGCGGTGGATGTCTGCAACGCCGTTTTGGATATATGGAAGCCGACAAAGGAGAAGAAGGCGATCATCAATATACCGACAACAGTGGAGAATGCGATGCCGCATGTATTTGCCGCTCAGGTAGAATACGTGGATAAGCATTTGAAATATAGGGACGGCGTTACGCTTTGCCTCCATCCGCACAATGACCGGGGAAGCGGTGTGGCGACGGCGGAGATGGGAGTGCTTGCCGGGGCGGAACGTATTGAAGGGACGTTGTTTGGAAATGGAGAGCGTACCGGGAATGTGGATATTGTCACGCTGGCGCTGAATATGTTCTCCCATGGAGTGGATCCGGGACTCGATTTCTCTAATATGATGGAAATCCGGCAGACCTACGAGCACTTGACGAGGATGCACGTATACGAGAGGCAGCCGTACGCGGGAGATTTAGTATTTACCGCGTTCTCTGGTTCGCACCAGGATGCGATCGCAAAAGGGATGGCCTGGTGGGAAGAAGGAAAAACCGAAAAATGGTCGGTTCCTTACCTGCCGATCGACCCCAAGGATGTGGGGAGGACTTACGACAAGGATGTGATTCGTATCAACAGCCAGTCCGGAAAGGGAGGCGTCAACTATATTCTGAAGCGGAACTTTGGCGTCAGCCTGCCGGAAAAGATGAAGGAAGAGGTCGGATATCTGGTAAAGGATGTATCTGACAAAGCGCATAAAGAGCTCACCCCAGAATTGGTATATCACATTTTTGAAGACCATTACGTGAACTGCAGAGGAGTATTTACGATCGATGAGTGCCATTTTAAACAGGAGGATGGGATCCTGGCATCTGCTACCATTTCCCATGGAAATGGAAAGCGGGTCGTAACAGCAACCGGAAATGGACGCCTGGATGCTGTGAGCAACGCGATCAAGCAGTATTTTGGCGTCAGCTATGAGCTGACCTTCTACGAGGAGCACTCTTTGACGAAGGGCTCTTCTTCCAAGGCCTGCGCTTATGTGGGAGTCATCTGTAAAGGAAAGGTCTACTGGGGAGTGGGGATTGATGCGGATATTATCAAAGCCTCCATCCAGGCTCTTGCGGTTGCGGTGAATAAAATAGAAGAAATCCACAATTCCGAGGAATGTAAGGATGAACGGCTGATTGAGATCATGAACTATATACAGGAGAATTATCTGGATGTGTCCCTGGACGACCTCTCTGAAAAATTCTACCTCTCAAAACCGTACCTTTCCAAATATATCAAAGAGAAATCGGGTATGACATTTGGCGATATTGTGAAGAAGGTGCGGATGAAAAAGGCAAGGGCGCTTCTGAAAAGCAGCAGCATGACGGTGGAGAACATCGCAATATCTGTAGGTTACCAGAATGTAGAGCATTTTAACAGGCTTTTCAAAAAAGCGTACCAGATGACGCCGGTCCAGTTCCGGAACCAGAAATAAAGGCGCAGTTCTTATTCGATAAAAAAAGATAAATTTCGACGAAAAACGATATCACAATGCTGTGAAATGCATGTTATAATAAAGATCACAAACAGCCTTGTCCTAATGAAAAGGCAGGAAGTTCTCAAATTCTAACATGCATTTCTACAGGGTGGCATATCTGAATATCAAACCGGAGGGGAGAAGGGTGAATAGCCGCCAATCAGGGCGCTATTCACAAATACCTCCACATCTGCCGCTTACTGGCGGCTTTTTTTATGCCCACAAGAAAATAGAGTGGTTGAATGAATACTTATGAAGAACTGACATTCAGCGGTCCGGCTGAACTTGATGTGAAAATATTAACAAAATAATGGCAAAAATGGTTGCAGATTTCCTGAAAAGCGATTATAATTATACTCGGCAGAAATTTGGTTTACCATTTAATTTATAGAAAAACGGAGGGTGACTTTTATGAGCAACACAACAAGATCAAACCCGGCAGGCATGAGAATAGCCACTTTGCTTGATTCGGGGAGCTTTGTTGAAATCGGCGGCGCGGTAACGGCAAGAACTACAGATTTCAACATGCAGGAGAAGGAGACTCCGGCCGACGGTGTTATCACTGGTTATGGGGTGATTGATGGCAACCTTGTCTATGTGTACAGCCAGGATGCAGCGGTCTTAAAGGGAGCGGTCGGCGAGATGCACGCGAAAAAGATCGCGAATATTTATGACATGGCGCTGAAGATGGGGGCTCCGGTCATTGGACTGATCGACTGTGCAGGGCTGCGTCTCCAGGAAGCGACGGATGCGCTTAGCGCTTTGGGAAACCTTTATTACAAGCAGTCCATGGCGTCCGGTGTGATCCCGCAGATCGCGGCAATCTTTGGAAACTGCGGAGGCGGACTTGCAACGATGGCGGCGCTCAATGATTTTACTTTTATGGAGACAAAGAGCAGATTGTTTGTCAATTCTCCGAACGCCATTTTGGGGAACGACGTGAAGAAGTGCGATACGGCGTGCGCCAAGTTCCAGAGCCACGAGTCCGGCCTGGTAGACGCGGTAGGTACGGAGGAAGAGATTCTGGATAAGATTCGCGACTTGGTATGCATTCTTCCGGCGAATAATGAAGATAATACAGCATACGAGGAATGTACGGATGACCTGAACCGAATCTGCAGTGATATCGAGAATGCGGCTGAGGATTCCTCCATTGTTTTGGGGATGCTTTCCGATAATCATATATTTTTTGAGACAAAGAGTGAATATGCAAAAGACATGGTGACCGGATTTATCCGTCTAAACGGTTTGACGGTGGGAGCTGTGGCAAATCGTTCCAAAGTGTATGCAGAAGACGGGGGTGTTCAGGAAGAGTTTGACGGTTCCCTTTCAGCACGCGGCTGCAGGAAGGCGGCGGAGTTCGTGAGATTCTGTGATTCTTTCGGGATTCCGGTCCTGACCCTGACGAACGTAGGAGGCCTGAAAGCTTCCAAATGTTCAGAGAAGACGCTGGCAAAGGCGATGGCGGCGCTTACCTGTGCTTTTGCGGAGGCGACCGTACCGAAGGTCAATGTTATCACAGGACAGGCGTACGGGAGCGCTTATATTGCTATGAACAGCAAATCTATCGGAGCGGATATGGTCTATGCATGGCCGGATGCAGAGATCGGGATGATGGATTCCGATATGGCGGCGAAGATCATGTATGCAGACGCAGACGCGGCTACCCAGAAGAAAAAAGCGGCCGAGTACAGAGAGCTGCAGTCCAGCCCGCTTTCCGCGGCTAGAAGAGGATATGTGGACACGATCATCCGGCCGGCTGAGACAAGAAAATATATCATTGGAGCATTTGAGATGTTATTTACTAAGAGGGAAGAGCGTCCGTCAAAAAAACATGGAACAGTTTAGCGAGGTGAGGCAAAGTGAAGAAAAAAATTAGTTTATTACTTTGGATTCCGGTACTGATGCTTGTCCTCGCCGGCTGCGGCAATGTAAAATCTGTGAAATATAATGAGTCGGATCTTGAGAGTACCTGTGAGTATATGCTTTCCGTTGTCGCAAACGGTGGTGTGACGGGAGAACAGATCGCCGGAATGTCGGAGTGGAACCAGGGAGCCTTGATGGCGCAGATGGAAGCGCAGGTCGGTGTGAAGATGGAAGCTTCTGTTCTGATCAACGCTCTGGAAGGCTGGGAAGCGTCAAGAGATGAATGCGGCGAGTATATTTCCCATGAGGATTATCAGTACGAGGCAGACAGCACCGGCGTGGTGGTGACCGCAGAGGCAGATTTTTCAGACCGGGATGCAAAGCTGGAATTTGAATTTAATGAAGATCTGGAACTGGAGTCAGTGACGGTTTCTGCACATTATACGATTCCGGAGATTCTAGAGAAGGCAGGAATGAATACACTGCTGGGAATGGGCACTGTATTTGTAATGCTGATTTTCATGTGTTTTGTGATATCAATGTTAAAGTATGTTCCGGCATGGTTTAGCAGACCGGAAAAGAGCACGCCGAAGAACACGCCGGCTGCAGAATCCGCTGTGTCTGCCGCTTTGGAACCGGTCCAGGAAGAGGAGCTTGACGACGCGGAGCTGATCGCAGTCATCGCGGCGGCGATCGCGGCATATGAGGGCGAAGGAGCAGACGGATTTGTGGTCCGTTCAATTAAGAGAAGAAAATCGAACAAATGGAATGCATAACCAGTGAATCAGGAGGAAATGGAAGATGAAGAATTATACAATCACAGTGAATGGAAATGTTTACGATGTAACAGTAGAAGAGAACGGAGCAGGCGCACAGACGGCAGCTTCGGCGGCTCGTCCGGTATCCGTACCGAAGGCGGTTCCTAAGGCGGCGTCGAAAGCATCTGCCGGTGCAGGAAGCATCAAGGTAGAGGCCGGTGCGGCAGGAAAAGTATTTAAGATCGAAGCAAGCGTCGGCCAGAAGATGGCAAAAGGGGATACGGTAGTGATCGTGGAAGCGATGAAGATGGAGATTCCTGTTGTGGCTCCGGAAGATGGAACTGTTGTGAGCATTGATGTGGCAGTGGGAGATGCGATCGAGGCAGGCCAGGTGTTGGCTACTTTAAATTAAGAAACAGTACCCTTTTGACAAACAGGAGGTCATAACATGGAATATATAACAAATACCCTGGAAAACCTCGTGCATCAGACCGCGTTCTTCAACCTCACTTGGGGGAATTATATCATGATCGCGGTGGCATGTTTTTTCCTTTACCTTGCGATTAAGCATGGCTTTGAGCCGCTTCTTCTTGTTCCGATCGCTTTTGGTATGCTCCTGGTAAATATTTATCCGGACATCATGCTCCATGCCGAAGAGGCGGCGAACGGAACCGGAGGGCTCTTATATTACTTCTTTAAATTGGACGAATGGTCGATCCTGCCGTCCCTGATCTTTATGGGGGTGGGTGCGATGACGGACTTTGGGCCTTTGATTGCCAATCCGGCAAGCTTCCTTCTGGGAGCGGCGGCCCAGTTTGGTATCTTTGCCGCATACCTTTTTGCTATGGCGATGGGATTTTCAGACAAAGCGGCGGCGGCCATCTCTATTATCGGAGGAGCGGACGGACCGACGTCGATCTTCCTTGCAGGTAAGTTACAGCAGACCGCACTTATGGGACCGATCGCGGTGGCGGCGTATTCTTATATGTCACTTGTTCCGATCATCCAGCCGCCGATCATGAAGCTTCTGACTACCAAAAAGGAGCGCGCGATCAAGATGGGGCAGCTCCGTCCGGTCACAAAGCTGGAGAAGATCCTCTTCCCGATCATTGTCACGATCGTGGTATGTATGATTCTGCCGACGACCGCACCGCTCGTCGGTATGCTGATGCTGGGCAATCTGTTTAAGGAGTCAGGCGTAGTGCGCCAGTTGTCGGATACGGCTTCTAACGCCATGATGTATATTGTAGTAATTTTGCTGGGAACTTCTGTCGGCGCCACGACCAGCGCCGAGGCATTCTTGAATTGGGATACGTTAAAGATCGTTGCCCTGGGTCTGATCGCATTTGCATTCGGTACAGCGGCAGGCGTTGTTTTCGGTAAGATCATGTGTAAGGCGACCCATGGAAAGGTGAATCCTCTGATTGGTTCTGCTGGAGTGTCCGCGGTTCCGATGGCGGCGCGTGTTTCACAGAAAGTCGGGGCGGAGGCGGATCCAACCAATTTCCTTTTGATGCATGCGATGGGACCGAACGTTGCAGGCGTTATTGGTACTGCAGTGGCGGCCGGAACATTTATGGCAATTTTTGGCGTGATGTAGTGACAGTGAACGGAATGGATAATAGATATGGAGGAAGAAAGAATGGCAGAGATTGAAAAGAAACCGATTAAAATCATGGAGACAATTCTGCGTGACGCGCATCAGTCCCTAATCGCGACCCGTATGACGACGGAGCAGATGCTTCCGATCATAGATAAGATGGATAAGGTGGGGTATCACGCTGTGGAATGTTGGGGCGGCGCGACGTTCGACGCATCCCTTCGTTTCCTTAAGGAAGACCCATGGGAAAGGCTCCGCAAATTCCGCGATGGCTTTAAGAATACAAAGCTTCAGATGTTGTTCCGCGGTCAGAATATTTTGGGATATCGGCCATATGCGGACGATGTTGTAGAATATTTCGTCCAGAAATCTGTGGCGAACGGAATTGATATCATCCGTATTTTTGACTGTCTGAACGATCTTCGGAACCTTCAGACAGCGGTAAGCGCTGCGAATAAGGAAAAAGGCGAGGCTCAGGTGGCGCTTTCTTATACGCTGGGAGACGCCTATACGCTGGAATACTGGGTAGAGATCGCCAAGAGGATCCAGGATATGGGAGCGAATTCCATCTGTATCAAAGATATGGCGGGACTTCTGCTTCCTTATAAGGCAACCGAGCTGGTAGGAGCACTGAAAGAAGCCGTAGACCTTCCGATTCAGCTTCATACGCACTATACTTCCGGCGTGGCGTCCATGACCTATCTGAAAGCAGTAGAGGCAGGTGTGGATATTATTGATACGGCTATGTCTCCGTTTGCTCTTGGTACATCCCAGCCGGCGACAGAGGTTATGGTGGAGACGTTCCGTGGAACCCCGTACGATACCGGTTTTGACCAGAACTTGCTCGCAGAGATCGCGGATTATTTCCGTCCGATTCGTGATGAAGCGTTGGACAGCGGACTTCTGAATCCGAAGAATCTGGGCGTCAATATTAAGACGCTTCTCTATCAGGTTCCGGGCGGTATGCTTTCCAACCTTACAAGCCAGTTGAAAGAACAGGGTGCGGAAGATAAGTTCTACGACGTGCTGGAGGAAGTTCCGCGGGTGCGGAAAGATTTAGGAGAGCCGCCTCTCGTTACACCGTCATCACAGATTGTAGGAACGCAGGCAGTGTTTAACGTCATCATGGGCGAGCGCTACAAGATGGCAACCAAGGAAACGAAGGACGTACTCAGCGGAAAATACGGCGCTACTGTGAAACCGTTCAATGTAGAGGTTAAGAAGAAAGTCCTCGGTGAGAATGCGGAGGTTATCACCTGCCGTCCGGCAGACCTGATTCCGGATGAACTGGAGACTTTAGAGAGTGAGATGGCGCAGTACAAACAACAGGATGAGGATGTCCTCAGCTATGCGCTTTTCCCACAGGTTGCGACCGATTTCTTCAAATATCGCGACGCACAGCAGAAGAAGGTCGACACGACGATCGCAGATACGGAAAACGGAAGTTATCCGGTATAATAGAGAAGATGGATCAAAGAGAAGGAACGGTTCTTTTCATAAGGAACCGTCCCTTTTCGCGAGGAGGCAAGTGTGACGACAAAAAACGAGTTATTGTCAAGGCTGGATCAGAAATATCCGAAACTCAGCAAAGGACAGAAGAAGCTGACGGATTATATCAGAGAAAACTATGACAAAGCAGCATTCTTTACTGCATCGAAGCTCGGCGAGACAGTGGGGGTCAGCGAATCCACAGTAGTGCGTTTTGCCACGCAGCTCGGATATCAAGGATATCCAGAATTTCAGAAAGCGCTGGGCGAACTGGTACGGACGAAGCTCAATTCCATCCAGCGTATGGAAGTGACCTACGGTAGGATCGCCCAGGGAGAGATATTAGGTTCGGTGCTCCAGTCCGATATAGAGAAGATCAAGATGACGATGGAGAGTGTGGACGAGCATGCGTTCCAGCTTGCGGTGGATACCATACTGAAGGCCAAGAAGGTTTATATTATAGGGATCCGGAGTTGTGCTCCGCTAGCCAGTTTTCTTGCCTTTTATCTGAATCTGATCTGTGATAATGTAGTTAGCGTGCATACGAACAGCGCCAGCGAAATCTTTGAACAGTTGATCCGAATCGATGAGAATGACGTCATTGTGGGGATCAGCTTTCCGCGTTACTCCATGCGTACGTTAAAGGCGCTGGAGTTTGCGAGCAACCGCAGGGCAAAGGTCATCACGATCACCGACAGTATCCACTCGCCGATGACGATCTATTCTTCCTGCAACTTGATTGCAAGAAGCGATATGGCGTCGATCGTCGATTCTCTCGTCGCTCCTTTAAGCGTGATTAATGCTCTGGTGGTGGCGCTCTGCATGAAAAAGCAGGATGAAGTCATTAAGACATTGGAGATGCTGGAAGATATTTGGGACGAGTATCAGGTATATTCGCGGGACGAGCTGGAGCCTGTGGAAGATGAGGTTCGGCTGAAGCAGGAAGAGGAGGCAGAAAAAGATTAGGATGCAAAGAAGGAAGAATCGATGAGTAAAGTATTGATCGCAGGCGGCGGCGCCGCGGGCATGTTCGCTTCCGTCTTTGCGGCAAAGAACGGAAATGAAGTACATTTATATGAAAAGAACGAAAAACTGGGAAAGAAACTTTATATCACCGGTAAAGGGAGATGTAACCTGACAAATGCCTGCGATACAGATGTTTTTTTTGAAAACGTCATTTCTAACCCCAAATTTATGTACGGTAGTTTTTATAGCTTTGGCAACCAGGACGTGATGGAATTTTTTCAGTCCGCGGGCCTTGCGCTTAAGACGGAACGGGGGCAGAGAGTATTCCCTGTGTCAGATCATTCTTCGGATGTGATCCGAACACTGGAGAAGGAGATGAAGAGCGCTGGCGTTCACGTGCATTTGCGAAGCCGGGTGAAACGTGTGGGGGCAGAGGAGGGATATTTTTCATTCCTCGAACTGGCGGATGGAAAGCGTATACGAGGCGATGCCTGCATTGTGGCGACCGGAGGATTGTCGTACCCTTCTACCGGTTCAACGGGAGACGGATACCGTTTTGCGAAGGCTTTGGGGCATACGTTGACAGAGTGTTCCCCATCCTTGGTTCCACTGGAAATAAAGGATGCCTTTGTGTCGGATCTGATGGGGCTGTCCTTGCGGAATGTACGCGCCTCCATTTATGATGGGGATAAGATGCTGTATGAGGGTTTTGGTGAAATGTTGTTCACCCATTTTGGAGTCAGCGGACCTTTAATGCTCAGCGCCAGCGCATATGTGGGAAACTATCTCCATAAAGGGAAGGAGCTTGTGCTTGCCATTGACTTGAAGCCTGCGCTTTCCCATGAACAACTTGACGCCAGGCTTTTGCGGGAATTTGAGACAAAGCACAATAAGCAGTTTAAAAATGCACTGTCGGATCTGTTCCCATCCAAATTCATTCCGGTGATGATAAAGAAAAGTAAAATCGATCCGGACAAGAAAGTAAATACTGTTTCCAGGGAGGAACGGCTTGGATTTGCCTCGCTCATCAAAAATATACGGATGACAATCACAGGGCTGCGGGATTATGACGAGGCGGTCGTGACTAGAGGCGGCGTCCGTACATCAGAGATCAACCCTTCCACCATGGAGTCCAAAAAAGTGAAGGGACTTTATTTCGCCGGGGAAGTGCTGGATGTGGACGCGTTGACGGGAGGCTTTAACCTGCAGGTCGCGTGGTCCACTGGACATGCTGCAGGAAGCGGTATATGGTAGAACATAGCGGACGATGGGCACAAAGGATGCCGCGGGACTGAAGGAGGAGAATCATATGGGATATAATGTGGCGATAGACGGACCCGCCGGAGCGGGGAAAAGTACGATTGCAAAACTACTGGCAAAAGAAAAAGGATATATTTATGTCGATACTGGGGCGATGTACCGGGCTCTTGCGGTTCATTTCCTGCGAAGAGGGATAAAGCCCCAGGAGACAGAGAAGATCATAGAAGCGGTCAAGGACGCCCAGGTAGGCATCTGTTATGAGGACGGCGTTCAGCAGGTATATTTAAACAAGGAGAATATCACTTCCCAGATACGTGAGGAAGCCGTGGGGCAGATGGCATCCATGAGTTCGCCGATCCCGGAAGTACGGGCAAAGCTTTTGGAACTGCAGAAAAGCCTTGCCAAAGAAAAGGATGTTGTTATGGACGGCAGGGACATCGGCACCAACATTTTGCCTAACGCGGATGTAAAGGTCTACTTGACCGCAAGCGTTATGTGCCGGGCAAAGCGGCGTTATGATGAACTGACGGCAAAAGGGACCTCATGCAGTCTTGAAGAGATCGAGGAAGCGATACGCGAGAGGGATGAACGGGATATGACGAGAAAGACGGCGCCCCTTAAGAAAGCGGAGGATGCGGTGCTGATTGACAGTTCTGACATGACGATTGAGGAAGTTGTGGAGCAGATTGTAAAATTATGCCGATGATTTTATATTTTTCTCTTGCAATATTACGGAATTTCTGGTAAGATAATCATGTTGTGAGTCCGTATATTTGGACATTTTAGATCGTTAGGAGGTGCAGTCATGGCTAAGTGCGCTATTTGTAATAAGGGTGCTCATTTCGGGAACAATGTGAGCCACTCTCATAGAAGATCATCTAAGATGTGGAAATCGAATGTGAAGTCTGTCCGGGTGAAAACAGAGAATGGTGGAGTTAGGAAGATGTATGTTTGTACAAGCTGCCTGAAGTCCGGACGTGTTGAGAGAGCTTAAGGATAAGGCATGATGAAGGATGAGAGAACCGGAGTTTCATACTTCGGTTTTTTTGTTGTAAAATACAGGGAAATAGAGTATAATAGGGGACAATTAGTGAGGTTTTTGCTTTTTTGAATGATAGAATGGAGGTAGGGATATGAAGGGAAGTATAAGCACGGATCTTGGCATTATCACAGTAGACCAGGATGTGATCGCGAAGTGCGCGGGTTCTGTGGCGGTCGAGTGTTTCGGGATCGTCGGGATGGCTGTGGTAAGTGTGAAGGACGGACTGGTGAAGCTCCTTAGGAAAGAGAGCCTGACAAAGGGAATCCAGGTCTCTATCAGTGAAGATAACAGGATTTCCCTGGATTTTCACGTGATCGTGGCATACGGGGTAAGTATTTGCGCCGTTGCGGATAATCTGATCAGTAATGTGAAATATAAGGTTGAAGAATTTTTCGGAATGTCTGTCGATAAGATCAATATCTATGTCGAAGGCGTGAGGGTAATCGATTAATTAAGGAGGAAATTCTTGTGGCAACGAATACGATCGATGTGGAGATGCTTGCCAGCATGTTTTTGGCGGGCGCGCAAAATATTGAAGCAAAAAAAGAGATGATCAATGAACTGAATGTCTTTCCTGTACCGGACGGAGATACGGGTACGAATATGTCCCTGACGATCATGGCGGCAGTGAAAGAAGTCACAGCCCTGGAGAAACTGGATATGACGTCCCTGGCAAAAGCAATTTCTTCAGGTTCCTTGCGCGGCGCGCGGGGAAATTCCGGCGTGATCCTTTCTCAGCTCCTCCGTGGATTTACGAAGTCCATAAGGGAGGAAAGCGTGATCGACGTCCCGGCACTTGCAAGAGCGGCCGTCCGTGCCAAAGAGACGGCATATAAAGCAGTCATGAAGCCCAAAGAGGGGACGATCTTGACCGTGGCGAGGGGAATAGCGGATAAGGCGCAGGAGCTCGTCCAGGAGACGGATGACCTGGAAGTATTCCTGCCTAAGATCATTGCGGAGGCGGAAGAGGTTCTGGCGAAAACGCCGGATATGCTTCCGGTGCTGAAAGACGCCGGTGTTGTGGACTCCGGGGGCCAGGGACTTTTGGAAGTACTGCGGGGCGCTTATGACGCGTTTCTCGGGAAAGAGGTGGATTATACCGGGATTCCATCAGGAACTCCTTCTGCAGAGATCAGGGTCAGTGCGGATTCCTCGGAGGAGATCAAGTTTGGATACTGCACAGAATTTATTATATTGACGGAAAAAGAATTTACAGAGACGGATGAGGGGGAATTTAAGGAATATCTTTCTTCGATCGGCGATTCCATCGTGTGCGTTGCCGACGATGACGTGGTGAAAGTGCATGTCCATACCAACGACCCGGGTCTCGCGATCCAGAAGGCGCTGACCTTTGGGCAGCTTTCACGCATGAAGATTGACAATATGCGGGAAGAGCATCAGGAAAAGCTGATTAAGGATGCCGAGAGGCTTGCGAAAGCCCAGGCGGAGGAAGCAAGGGAAGAAAAGAAGGCAAAAGAAGAACCCAGGAAGCCGGTCGGGTTTATCGCGGTATCGATCGGCGAGGGGCTGAATGATATTTTCCGTGAGCTGGGAGTTGACTATATTATCGAAGGCGGGCAGACGATGAACCCGAGCACGGAAGATATGCTGAATGCGATTGAGCAGGTCAACGCGGAGACGATCTTTATCCTCCCGAATAATAAAAATATCGTTCTGGCCGCAAATCAGGCGAGGGACTTAACGGCGGATAAGGAGATCGTGGTGATTCCGACGAAGACGGTGCCGCAGGGTGTGACAGCTGTTATCAATTATAATCTAGAAGAGGATGTGGCGACGAACGAGGGAATTATGCTCCAGGAGATCCAGAATGTCAAGACAGGACAAGTGACGTACGCAGTCAGAGATACACATATTGACGGTAAGGAGATCCATGAGGGCGATATTATGGGGATCGGCGACTACGGGATCCTTTCTGTGGGGACTTCAGTCAGTGGGACGGCAAAGGATATGCTTTCAAAACTCGTGGACGCAGATTCTGAACTGATCAGCGTCTATTACGGTGAAGAGGTCCCGGAGGAAGAAGCGCAGAAATTTGTCGCTGAGATGGAAGAATTTTATCCGGATATGGATATTGACGCGCATTATGGAGGACAGCCGATTTACTATTATATTCTGGCTGTGGAGTAACCCCGGACGAGTATGAACGAACAGTCTAAAATCAGAGAATTAAAAGGAATCGGTGAGAAGACGGAAGTTTTGTTCCAGAAAATGGGGATTTCTACGGTCGGCGATCTGTTGCGCTTCTATCCCAGGGGATATGACGTCTATGAAGCTCCTGTCAGTATTGGAGAGTTAGAGGAAGGAAAGACGGCTGCTGTTTCCGGGGTGATCTATGGGCGTGTGCAGGTTGGCGGAAACCGGGGGATGCAGGTGACGACGGCATATCTTAAGGATATAACGGGGACCTTGAAAGTTGTCTGGTATCGAATGCCTTTTCTCAGGAACAGCCTGGCGGCAGGCAAAGCCGTCATCCTGCGGGGCAAGGCGGTGGCTAAAAAGGGGCAGTTTGTCATGGAACACCCCGAAATATACAGTCCGCCAGAGAATTATGAACAGAAGCTGGATACACTGCAGCCGGTGTATCCGCTGACGGCGGGCCTTACGAACAATATGGTAGTGAAGGCGATGCGTCAGTCGTTGGAATGTTTGGACTTGGAAAAGGATTTCCTTCCATCGGATATCCGGAGGGAGTATCATCTTGCCGAATATAATTATGCGCTCCATGGGATTCATTTTCCGCTGGATAAAGAGGAATTTTTCCATGCCAGGGAGCGCCTTGTTTTTGAAGAATTTTTGACGTTTATCCTTGCGCTGCGCCAGTCGAGAGAAAAGAACGAACGAACAGAAAATCATTTTTCTATGAAGCCAAGGCAAAAGATCGACGAATTCCTTGGCTTACTTCCGTATGAGCTAACGAACGCACAGAAAAAGGTGTGGCGGGAGATCGGGGAGGAGATGTGCGGTGATTATGTGATGTCGCGCCTGATACAGGGCGATGTCGGATCCGGGAAAACGATCATCGCGGTCCTGGCCTTGATGCTTGCTGGGCTTAACGGATATCAGGGCGCGATGATGGCGCCGACAGAGGTATTGGCAAAACAGCATTATGATTCAGTCACAGAGCTGTTTGCTACGTATGGGATACCGCTTAAGGCGGAACTTTTGACTGGTTCTATGACGGCTAAGGAGAAGCGTCTTGCCTATGAAAGGATTGCGTCCGGTGAAGTTTCGATCATTCTTGGGACGCATGCACTCATCCAGGAAAAGGCAGTGTATCAAAATCTGGCGCTGGTCGTGACAGACGAGCAACATCGATTTGGAGTGCGCCAGAGAGAGGCACTCGCAGGCAAGGGCAGGACGCCCCATATCCTGGTGATGAGCGCCACGCCAATTCCCCGGACACTGGCCATTATCCTGTATGGCGACCTGGATATTTCTGTCATCAACGAACTTCCGGCAAACCGCCTTCCTATTAAAAACTGTGTGGTGGATACCGGATATCGCCAAACGGCGTACCGTTTTATGGAAAAACAGGTTCGTGAAGGCAGACAGTGCTATGTCATCTGTCCTATGGTGGAGGAAAGCGAGGCTGTGGAGGCGGAAAATGTGATAGACTATGCCCGAAACCTCCAGGAAGAGATGGGGAAGGATATCTGTGTGGCGGTGCTGCACGGAAGAATGAAGCAAGCGCAAAAAGATGAGATCATGGAGCAGTTCTCCCGCGGGCAGACCCATATTCTGGTCTCTACCACTGTCATTGAGGTAGGCATCAATGTCCCGAACGCCACGGTCATGATGGTGGAAAATGCAGAACGGTTCGGCCTGGCACAGCTACACCAGCTCCGTGGGCGGGTAGGAAGAGGAACACACCAATCCTACTGTATCTTTATGAGCGGTTCCCGGACAAAGGAGACGAAAAAGCGCCTTGAGATATTAAATAAATCCAACGACGGTTTCTATATTGCAAGCGAAGATTTAAAGCTCAGAGGTCCGGGCGATTTGTTTGGTATCCGGCAAAGCGGATTGATGGATTTTAAGATCGGCGATGTGTTCCAGGATGCGGACATCCTGAAAATAGCAGGCAGCGCGGCGGAAAAGATCCTAAAAGAAGACCCGCAGCTTTCCATGGATAAACACGAAAAACTCCGGGATCATATAAAAGAATATGCCGCCTCGAGTGGACTTGAGGCGACATTATAAAACAAAAGCCGGAAATCAGACTTGAACTGACGACCCCTTCATTACGAGTGAAGTGCTCTACCGACTGAGCTATTCCGGCAATCGGCTGTCTGTGACAGCCACGAGTATTATTATAACAAATATCTGGGAAATTGCAACAGTTTTTTTAAAAAATCGCAAGAAAATGTAAGCAAGAAAGAAGCACCAGGCATGAAATGCACCGGTGCTTTTTCTTATCTTCACGTTTTCAGTTCAGATGATCGGTTATTTTCCAGCCATCTGCTTTTCCTGCTGCTCGATCATTTTCTTAACCATATATCCGCCTACAGAACCGTTCTGTCTGGAAGTCAGGTCTCCGTTATAGCCGTCAGAAAGCGGCACGCCAAGCTCGCTTGCTACCTCGTATTTGAATTTGTCTAATGCACCTTTCGCTTCTGGTACGGCTGTTCTGTTTGATGAACGACTTGCCATTTTCGTTTCCTCCTTTTTGTAACTTTTTGTAACAACAAACTGTGTTTGATGTTACGAGAGTAGTATATGGAGAAAAAGACTCTTTACACTAGAAATTCTTGCTAATTTTAGCATTTTTTCCAACTGTGCGGTTGCGATTTACGGCAAGGTTCAGTAAAGAAATAGATGCGTTATGCTTGCATATAAGCGGATATTTCTTTACTGAACCTGCCTAAATCAGGCAGCCCACCTCCAAATGAGCAAAACAGAAGCGGTTTTTTACCGCGGCTGACAGCTTGCTGCCAGGTTTTGCGAATTTTGTGTGGTGTGCGGCCGTGAATTGCGGTTCCAACCGCACAGATGGCATTTTTGTTTAGGTCAGTTCCGCGATCCTGGAAACTCCGACATAGATTTCCGATATTTTATACCAGGTAGGATAATCTACAATTCCATTCCTAGGAAGGCCGAAGATGGATTGGAAGGTGGAAACAGCGTTTGCAGTCGCGGGTCCGTAAATGCCGTCCACGGCGATTCGAGGAAGAGCCGGATAAGCGCCCGCTATTGTGTTGAGCTGTTCCTGAAGCTGACGTACTTTCTCTCCTCTGGAACCCTGGCTTAAATTGTATCCGGGCCAAGATGAGGGAATGCCGGAGACTTCCTCGGCGATATTGATATATATGTCTTCTCCGTAGTAGTAGCGCAGAATTTCGATAGCGCTGTACCCTTGATCTCCCAAAGATTTAGAACCCCATTGAACCATCCAGTTCGGACACTGAACCTGACGGCCGTCGCAGTATTGTGTCAGAATGGGCTGACGAACGTTCGGACGGGAAAGATAATTGGAAAATAATTCGTCCACGATCGCGGAGATACTGTCATAATAATTACGTTCCGGTATCCATTTGTGATCAAAGGCGGTGGAAGAGGTAATGGTAAAGTCGTATCCTTGGTTTCGATACAGGGCTGTCACCGGTTACCATGGGATAAAAGGAGACTTAGGGCGGATGCGAAACCGGATCCTGACGCTGTCTTTCTTTACATCAATTCTTTCGATCAATAAAGCCAGAAGCATTTGCTGTGTCGACGGAGCGGCTGCATGAAATTCTTTTTTCCAATCCAAAACCATGTGAAAGGACTCCAGTACTTTTTGCTTCCTCGCGTTTGTCAAAGCAAGCTTCTCTTGCTTTTTATTGATACGTATTGTTAGTTCCTCTTGTTTCTTTTCTTTATCTGCTATGAGTTCAGAAAGCTTTTCAGCGCTGAAAGCAGAAGCGCCGCGCAGCGCCAGAGGAATATGCTCTGTCAAAGTATGGATGTCTTTTCGGAGTATTTCTTGTTCCTTTTCCAGATCCTTAAGTTCGGTTTTGATTATTTTTTCCCGTTCGCATTGAATCATGTTTATTTTATCATAAATATCTATGGTCTTTAACTGCTCCAGATATCCGTCCAGAACTTCAAATACAATCCCCTCTAAATACTTCTGAGAATAGGAAGAACGGTCCGGACATCTGTCTGGACATTGGTATCGTCCGGCAAACGAGACTTTTTCCTTTCCTTCCTTTTTACTGTACCATCGATTGTAATAGCTGGCATTTTTTAATTTTTTTTTGCAGTATCCACAGTAAGCGATGCCGATGAGAGGGAGTTTTCCGGAGGTGGAAAATGGAAATGGATCCTTCTGTAGGACTTGCAATTGCTGCGTATGATTTTTCGAGGTCTCGAGGCGCAGCTTTCTTGCTTCCCGAATTTTCTGCGCGGTCAACCATTCTTCTGGGGAGATGACGACAAGTTCTTTTTGCTGTTCTCTAGAATAGACCCATTTTTCCCGGTCCTGCCGTGTAAAGCGGCCCTGCTTTACACGACGTCCGATGGCAGGATATCCCATATAGACCGGATTTTTCAATATGCCGGATATGGTTCCGCTTCTCCAGGTATCGGTCGTGATGGCTGGGAACCCCTCTTTGTCCAGTTGTTTTGCTATTTTCCCAGCACCCATGCCCTGATGGATTGCAAGAGAATAGATTCTTTTCACCACATCAGCGTCTTTCGGGACGACCTCTAGTTTATGCAAAGCCCTGCCATGGCTGCTGAACTCGCCGGAGAGGACGAGTCTGTACCCAAAGGGCGCGCTGCCGCCCACGAATCTTCCGGCCCGGACTAACTCCTTTTGTGCATCACGCACACGCATGCTGGTCTTTTTGCTCTCACCTTCATTTTGCCAGAAGCGGATAAAATTTAATAATTTATCGATATGTTCTTCCGTCTTTAGCTGCCCGTCTTTGATCGTCCACACTTCGATCCCTAATTTGTTCAAAGCGGCCACATAGACGCTGTATTCTTCCTTGCGGCCGATCCGGTCGGACATGTAGGTGAGCAGGATATCGAACTCGTTCTTTTGGGCGTCCGAGAGAATCTGCTGTAGTATGATCCTGTCCTCGACACTGTTTTTATAGGCAGACACGGCTTTTTCAATATATTCCATATCGAACGTCCAATCCGGCCTTGAGGCGATATATCTTGCGGCTTCGGCTCTTTGAATCGGGATATCATCGTCATGGAGCTGCTGTTTTGACGAGACCCGAAGTAAGGTCCGTACTCTTTTATTCACAGAAAGAACCCCCTTCCTGAACGGAATTTTTAAAAAAATTTTGTAGATATTTTTCGGCAAGGGATTCAATGATTTGATCTTCTGCAAAAGAATGCTCCACGGTTCCGGTAAACTCCAGCACCACGGTCACAGAGGGAGCCGCTTTGCTGTGAAAGGGCATGGTCTGGATTTCAGGATGTGCCATAAAGGTTCCTCTTTGTCTTCATTTCTTCCTTATATTCTTATGGATTTGCAGAAAAAACATTCCAAAAGTAGCCTTTACATTGATCGTGTGGTAAAATAAACCAGATGATGCCATGAACAGTTCTATATGACAATGGCATGCAAGAAAGGAGTTCTAAAAATCGAATGGAACGAGAGAAAAACAGAAAGGAAATGTCCAGGATATTTATCCTTCTGGCAGCTTTGTCCTTCCAACTTCTGCCGGATCTATTTAAGGCCATCGTTTTCAAGATCCTGGGTCGTAGTCTGAAGCCCTGGATGATTGGGATATGTATCGGTCTGGGAATTGCGTTAGGGATGGCACTTCTGATGGCGGCCGTTCTCTTTTCGTTCAGGGAAGAGAATAGGAAAAACCAAGGGGCAGGAATCCGTTTTTGTCAGGGAATGGCGAGGACAGGGTGTTTTTACCTGATCTACGCCTTGCTGATGGAGACTGCGTTTCCCCTACTTGCGGAAAAATGCAGCGGGCGTACGACTCTTCTTATCATCACTGCAGGGGTGGCGGCGGTATTGTTTTTGATACTGAAAGGATATAGTTTTTATGCATGGATCGAAGGCTGTCGGGCTTGCCGTTATGTACATCCGCTCCGAGAATTTCTTAAGCACCCGCTCTATGCTTTGGGGATCACGCTTGTGCTGGGACTGGCCGAGGGGGCGCCGGATCTCCTGGCCTTGGGAAAGGCGCGGATTCCCGTTCTTCAGGAGTATCTTTCCTGGCCGTTCATCATACCTTTTGCCGGAGGCCTTCTGCAGGCGCTTTTATTGTTGCTGGTGTTCGGGATGATTATTTCCATGACAAGGAAAAAGCCGGGGGAGACGATGGAGCATAAGGAGAATGCTCCTGGGGTGCAGCCGGTTCTTTTGGCGGTATTTGCCGTATGCGCTGCGGCGCTCCTCATTGGACATTGCGTGGCGGCGCTGCCGGATCCGGTCGATACCATCTGCGAGGAGATAGAAGAAGAAATACAGAGCGCTGGACGCCGGATGGCAAAAGGAGACGTGGAAGGCTGTCTGGAGGACCTAAAGAAGGCGCGGTCGATCGTGGAGATCTGGAGTACGGTTCTGGGAATGGAACAAGAAGAGACGGAAGAGGATATGCTGGAAAGGTATCCGGACAGCACTCTAGCCGAGTATCTTTATTGCTTTGACACCAAAGATCCGAGTCTGCTTGAGGAGTCTATGCGTATCGCAGGTGCAAGTCCTGAATACGCTGTAGTTCTCCTGGACCTGTACGCAGAGATGGGGAAGCTGTCCAAGGAACAGAGGGCATATCAAAGCGATCTGATTTCGCTCTGCCTGTCAAAAGGCGTTTATGAGAATTACTTTGTGGTTCCGGGGGATGTGGCGGCAAAGAGGGAGAAGCTCAAAACTGCGTTTGGC
Source organism: Coprococcus sp. (assembly GCA_022793995.1). Lineage (GTDB taxonomy): Bacteria > Bacillota > Clostridia > Lachnospirales > Lachnospiraceae > Allocoprococcus. The sequence continues at coordinate 262,162 of JAAWDY010000011.1, read as the reverse complement.
AAATACGAAGGACTGGCGGAGCAAACCGAGCTTATGGACCAGGCGGCCGATATTCTGCGAGAGGGATCCGTAACACGGGAGATGGTGGACGACGCGCTGTCTCTGGCAGAAAAATATCCTAAGAACTGGATTGCACAGTACATAGCCGCGGTTACGGGAAGCAATCTTACGTATGATCATGCCGGGCATTATGAGGCCACGGTTCGTGCGGCCGGGGAATATGAACGTCTATACCGGGAGGAAGAGGAATTGTCCGAGGAGGATCTTTGCCTTCTGGAACTGAAGACAGCAAGCATGATGGTAAACTGCTATGGATATGAAGAAGCAGTACCTTATCTTGAAAAGGCGATCGAAGAAGGCGGACTTAAGGATGCATTTGAGATGGCGTCCCACTGCTATATGGAGCTGGGAGAGTATGAAGAGTGTTACGATCTCTGCCTTCAAGTTCAAAAGGACGATCCAGATCTGGTGGAGGCAAGATATTATGCCGCGGAAAGCGCGTTGAAATCTGGAGATGTCAAGAATGCGCTGGAGCAGATGCAGGCACTTGCCAGGCTGGCAAAGAAACACTCGGAGGATTCGGATTTCTCTGCGGACGTTTCTCTCTATACATTGCTACAGATGATATCTTTTAACGATTCTTCGGAGTATACCGGGTATCAGTATGCAGTCTATAAAGACTTTACTGAGGAAGAACGTAAGATGATCGACAAAGAGGCGTTTTTTGCAAACTATCTGGATGCGGTCTATTATTGTTTTGGGTCCAATGAGAACGGTCATCTGGATACGGCGCTTTCCCTGATCGAAAAAGTGCTCGATGAGAATGAAAATCTCCCAGAAGCCTGGTATTTGAAAGGTGCAATTCTTTTTGGAAAAGATTTATATAAAGAAGCAGCCCAGGCATTTCAAAAGTCACTAGCGCTTTTGGAGGATTCGCCCACCGTCTGGTATGCGCTGGCGAATGCGTACGATGGTATGGAGGAATACGAGGCAGCGTATGAAGCGTGTAAGAGGACGATGGCCCTTCTGCCGGAACAGGATCACGGTTCAGACTGGTACGGGGTATCCTTTCACTGTGGGAACCTGATGAGAGCGTTAGAGGGAAAAGTAAAGGGGGAAAATTGATATGCTGCTTGTATTACTGCTCCTGGGACTGGCACTTGCGATACTGACGATGTTTTTGTTCCAGGGTGTGACGCTATTCGGAATTTTGTCTCTGGCGGTCTTAAGTGCGGGTATCATACTGTACTTTCTGCGAAAAAAGTTACCTGGAAAGCTCGGTGAGATGCTGGCTGTTCTGGCTTTTGCCGCGGGATTCGTGCTACTTGGTTTCGGCGGGATGAAGGTTCAGGAAAATGGATTTTCCGCCTATGAAGAACGGTTAGAGGATATGAAGGAGGCGCTCCAAAAGGGGAAGTTTGACAGGGCGATGAAGCTGGCAGAGGATATGGAGGAAGATTACGGTGAAGATGATAACCTCCGTATGTTGAGGGCGGTCAAAGAATTGTCCCAGGGGGATTACGAATCTGCTTATGAGGAGATGTCCGGATTTTCAGACCAGCATTCCCAGACGTATTATGCTTTGATGGAGCAGATCTATATTGAGGATCCTTCAGAGGAATCCGTGGAAGCCATTTATGACCTGTACCTAAAAGCCGCGAAGGATTGGCCGGACTGGACCCACATGCAGCTTTATGCGGGGATTTCCCTGTTCGAGCAGGAGAAATACGGGAATGCCGTCTATTACCTGCTCCGGGCTGTGGATCAGGAAAACGAGGATTACAAGGGATACTATTACCTGGGCGCGGCAAATTATTATCAGGCAGATTATGAGAACTGCCGGTATTATTTTAATGAAGTGCTCAAAAGAGAAGCGGATGACAAGACAAAGGGCTATATCGCCTGGTATATGGAAAGAATTGAGAAAGGGGGTAAGGAAGAATGAGAAGGCTATGGAAAAAGATGGGAAAAAGGATGACCGTGCTTTTTTTGGCGGCCGTACTTCTGACTGAGAACCTGTGCTTTACTTACCTGAACGGAGCCATGGCGCGCGCAGCCGGCGGGAATCAGGAGAGGGAAGATACCTACGCATGGCTGGATGACCTAAAGACAGAGACGGTAGAGCCGGTAGAGCCGATCCGGGAGATCCATGAGGATAACCAGCCCAGTGTGATGGGACCAGGTTTGGACAGTGCGGGAAACAGTTTCGCACAGACCGCTTTGGAATTCGTCGAGAAAGCCAGCAAAAAGGTGGCGGAAACTCTGCCGGAGATGAAAGGTTTTGCGAATATCGGCGGGAAAATTCTGTCTGTTATCGGAGGTGTGTTTAATGCGCTTACGATTGTGAGCGATATGATGGAAATGGAGAATTTGAATAACCAGAATGAATTTTGGCGGGCGATGGAAGGCCTTGCGCTGCTGGCGGATGCCATTCTGGCGATTCTTTCTATTTTAGCCGCGATCGGGCTGATCGGAGGAGGATGGCTTCTGGCTCTTTTAGCTTTTATCGTAGGGATTATCGCGGCGATCCTTCACAGCGTGGAGTTTGCCGATAAATGGGGAGGCGGGCGGATCAAACCGCCGGACGGTGTGAACGCTCTCAAACCGAATATCTACATATACTATGCGGATTCAGGAACCCCCGTCCAGGTACGTTTCACTTATCCTAGGCTTCTTACAACATCAATCCCGGATTACAGCGGCGGATGGGATGTGACAAGCCTTGGAGACGGGCAGATTGTAGAAAAGGATGGAAATGTTTATGACTATCTGTTCTATGAGTCCATGACTTCAAAAGGGCTTTTCCAGCGCAACGAAGGATATCAGATCCCTGCAGAAAAGAGGGAAGAATCCTTCCATAAAATTTTGGGAAACATGGGCTTTAATGAGCAGGAGATCAGCGATTTTACGGACTTTTGGAGCAGGAGGCTTTCTGCGGGCGTCGACTACCGGATGTATCCTCAGAGTACCGAACGTGTTGATCTGGCAATGCCGATGACGGTGACTCCAAAGCCGGAGCATATCGAGCGGATCTGGTTTGTGTTCGAGAAGGAGGACGGACAGCATTTGCAAGAGCCGGATCCATTTGTCATGGAACGTGACATGCAAAAGACGGTGATAGAATGGGGCGGTATGGTATTCGGAGAATAGATGGTCTGGGCAAGTCTATACAGGTATCCGGCGGCGTCGCTACCATTCCGTATAGACCCGGTTTAATGTAAAGGACATGATGGCGAGCACATTCGCACGGATTGTGGCTGCAGGCCAGGTGGCGTAGATTTCGCTGGACGCGACATTTTTAATATAATCCCTGTATTTTACGTAATAATTTCGAGCGGTAGTGTCGCGGGGGGAACCGTCATGGACAACAATGTACTCCGGTACTACGACCCGGCTTAAGACGATCTCGCCGGTTTCATTAACCGGTTTGATCTCAGCCTCCGGAATCTTGGGCGGATAGTTCCCGTACAAGGTATGTGCTGGAATGACGAAAATTTCCGGCGTTTCTTCCGGAGATGTGGGGCGCATCCTGATATTCTGCAAAGCAGTGACGTCGGGCAGTATTTCTGTCCCCGCCACGCTTACCGGTTCAAATCCCGGAGCGGTGACCTGAAGGGTATATTCGGAATAAGGCTGCTCCTCAATCTCAGGGTTCAGACTGTATTCCAGAGGAGGTGAGGCAAGTTCAATGGCTTCGCTCATGCCGGAGGAATTTGTCGTTAATTCCTCCAGTGTGCTGTCCGGCACGCCGGTGTAGGAAATCCGGATAGAGGCGTCCTCGATCGGGCGCGACGTGACCTGGGAGGTGACCTGTACCTGGAGTTTCCCATGATAATCGGAATCCTGCATGGATTTAAGAAAATTCATTTGAAGACCTCGTGTGCATACTGTTATTAACATAGTATTCATTAGAATCTGTTATTGTGAAAGAAAAAAGAATATGGTAAAATGTTCTCAGATTTGCATTGAGACGGAAGGATTTGAAGAATATGAGAAGAAAGCGGCGTTCCCGTAAGATCGCGGGATTTCTGGCGTTTACCTGTATCGCTGCGGGAGCTGTCTGCATTATGATGGCATTTAAAGAACAGGGCAGCGCGGCGGGAAAATTCATGCGTGAGGCAGTTCAGAGCGTTATCCAGGAGGAAGAAAAAGAGATGATTCCTTTTCAGCCGGATACGATCGATGAAGTCAGCCTGGCACAGAAATTTTACTATCAACAGCTGGCAACGGATGAGGAGAAGAAGATTTACCGGGAACTTCTGCAGGGGCTAAGGGAGAATACGGCGGATATCTATGTACACTGCGCGGATCCCGACCAGGCGAACGAGGTTTTTCACAGTGTGCTGGACGATAATCCCGATCTTTTTTGGTGCGAGGGAAGCGCGAGCTCCACTTCCTACCCGGCTACGATGTCTTCGGAGGCATACGTTATCACCAATCCAGACTATGCTTACAGCGGGGAGGAAAAAGCGGCCCGCCAGGAAGCGATCGAGGCCGCTGTGCAGGAATGCTTAAGCCAGATCCCACAGGAATATTCAGAGTATGAGAAGATCAAGTATGTTTATGAATATTTGATCAATACGGTAGAGTATGATTTGGATGCGCCGGATAACCAGAATATTTACAGCGCCCTGGTCGGGAAGACTTCCGTCTGTGCAGGATATGCCAAGAGCATGCAGCTTCTTCTGGAACGGATGGGAATCTTCTGTACCTATGTGACCGGAACGGCGACGAACAGCGACGGAAGTACGGAGATCCATGCGTGGAATATCGTAGGATGCGGCGACTCCTACTATTTTGTGGATGCGACCTGGGGGGACCCGGTGTTCCAGCAGGAAGAAGGAAACCCGGATGAACGTGCCATGACATACGACTACCTGTGCTGCAGTGGGCGGGAATTATTTAGGACCCATGAATTGACAGAGGGGTTCAATTATCCGGAGTGCACCTCGGAAGAATTGAATTATTACCGGATGAACGGCATGTATTATGAATTTTATGACAGTGAGAGGATTCTGAATTCCATGTATGCCTCCATCGAAGCCGGAGAGAGATATACGGTTTTCAAGTTTGCCAGCGACGACCTCTACTGGGAAGCGCATGACGCGGTGGTGTACGATTTGGTGAAGCAAGGGGCATCTTACCTGGGGCAGTGGTACGGCCTTAGGGAAGCATGGTATTCATGTGAGGACGACCCGGGACTTGACAAAATAACCATTTACTGGAGATATGGATAAGGTGAGTCAAATATCCATGTATACCCAAAGGGCACTTAGCATGGCTACTTGGTTCGTTGCTTTGAGGGAATAAATATTAATATTTCAAGGAAAATGATGCATAAAAATGCTTTACGGTGAATAATCACAATTTTTCCTGTTGAAAACTCGTCTCAAATATGGTAGAATTTTTACAATTTGAGTACACGGGCGCTCTGGAACGCTAAAAGCTCCGGGAGCGCTCTTTTTTTACGGAGTATCCGTCAAAACAGTGACGCGTTTTGTCGGATTGACAACTATGACTGCGAAGGGATAAGGTGAACAGATGAAAGCGTTTCTGATTTTGGAAGACGGAACTGTTTTTCAGGGGACAAGTATCGGCTCTGCGAGGGAGATGATCAGCGAGATCGTGTTTAACACATCGATGACGGGGTATTTAGAGGTGCTGACCGATCCTTCCTATGCCGGACAGGCTGTGGTAATGACGTATCCTCTGATCGGCAATTATGGGATAACGCCGGATATGGAATCCAAAAAGGCGTGGCCGGACGGATATATTGTGAGGGAACTGTCAAGAATGCCGAGTAATTTCCGGTGCGAAGGGACGATACAGGAATTTCTTGTACGCCAGGACATACCGGGGATCGCCGGGCTCGACACCCGGGCGCTCACAAAGCTTCTTCGGGAAAAAGGGACCATGAACGGAATGATCACTACGGACGAGTCTTACGATCTGGAAGAAATCCTTCCCAAGCTTCATACATACCGTATGGGGGACGTGGTTTCAGAAGTCACCTGCAGTAAAAAATATACACTAGAGAACAATGGGCCGAAGGTGGCGCTGATGGATTTTGGCGCAAAGAACAATATTATTAAGTCTTTAAGCAGGCGTGGGTGTGAAGTGACGGTATATCCTGCGTATACGAAAGCAAAAGAGATCATTGCCGATCATCCGGACGGGATCATGCTGTCCAATGGTCCTGGAGACCCGGCGGACTGTACGTCCATCATCGAAGAGCTTGCAAAATTATATCAGACGGACATCCCGATTTTTGCAATCTGCCTGGGGCATCAGTTGATGGCGCTTGCGAATGGAGGGAAGACCTATAAATTAAAATACGGCCATCGGGGAGGCAATCACCCGGTGAAGGACCTTAAGACAGGCAGAGTCTATATTTCTTCACAGAATCATGGGTATGCAGTGGATGCACAAAGTCTTGATCCGGCGGTTGCCGTGCCGGCGTTTGAGAATGTCAACGATCGTACGAATGAGGGGATCACCTATATTGGGAAGAAGATATTTACCGTCCAGTTCCATCCGGAGGCTTGTCCGGGACCGCAGGATTCAGGATATCTATTCGACCGTTTTATGGATATGATGGGAGGAACAAAATAATGCCAAGAAATCAAGAGATTAAAAAAGTATTAGTGATCGGTTCCGGCCCCATCGTGATCGGGCAGGCGGCGGAATTTGACTATGCGGGCACACAGGCATGCCGTTCTTTGAAGGAAGAAGGACTTGAAGTCGTATTATTGAACTCGAATCCGGCAACGATCATGACGGATAAGGATATCGCAGACCGGGTATATATTGAGCCTCTGACAGTGGAGGTGGTGGAACAGCTCATCCTGAAGGAGCGGCCGGACAGCGTGCTGCCAACTCTTGGCGGGCAGGCTGGACTGAACCTGGCGATGGAGCTGGAAGAGGCGGGATTTTTGAAGGAGAACCATGTACGCCTCATCGGGACAACGGCCGAGACCATCAAAAAGGCGGAGGACCGTCTGGAATTTAAGGCTACCATGGAGAAGATCGGCGAACCGGTGGCGCCCTCCCTTGTGGTGGAAAACGTGGATGATGGAATTGCGTTTGCAGAAGAGATCGGATACCCTGTCGTACTTCGTCCCGCGTATACGCTGGGAGGAAGCGGCGGCGGGATCGCCCACAATGTGGTGGAGATGGAAGAGATCCTTGCCAATGGCCTCAGGCTTTCCCGTGTCGGGCAGGTGCTTGTGGAACGGTGCATTGCCGGATGGAAGGAAATCGAGTATGAGGTAATGCGCGATAGCGCGGGAAACTGTATCACGGTCTGTAATATGGAAAATGTCGATCCTGTCGGCGTACATACAGGGGACAGTATCGTGGTTGCGCCGTCCCAGACCTTGGGCGATAAGGAATACCAGATGCTACGGACCTCAGCCTTAAATATCATCAGTGAACTGAACATTACGGGCGGTTGTAATGTACAGTACGCCCTTCATCCAGATACATTTGAATACTGCGTCATTGAAGTGAACCCGCGTGTGAGCCGTTCTTCTGCTCTGGCATCCAAGGCGACGGGGTATCCCATCGCCAAGGTCGCGGCGAAGATCGCGCTCGGCTATACATTGGACGAGATCAGGAACGCGGTGACGAAGAAGACTTACGCCAGCTTTGAACCCATGCTGGATTACTGTGTGGTGAAGATGCCCAGGCTTCCGTTTGACAAGTTCATCAGCGCAAAAAGGACGCTTACGACGCAGATGAAAGCGACAGGAGAGGTCATGAGCATCTGTGATAATTTTGAGGGGGCGCTTATGAAGGCGATCCGCTCGCTGGAACAGCATGTGGACTGTCTGCTCTCTTATGATTTTTCCCATCTTTCGTGTGAGGAGATAAAGGAAGAACTCCGCAAGGTGGACGATCGCCGGATCTGGATGATCGCGGAGGCTTTGCGGAAGGGGATTTCCTATGACGAGATCTATGAACTGACGCAGATCGACAAGTGGTTTATCGACAAGATCGCGATTCTCGTGGAGATGGAAGAGGCATTGAAGACAAGGGAATTGACGCCAGAGCTTCTAAAGGAAGCAAAACGAATCGAGTTCCCAGATAACGTGATCGCGAGACTCACAGGCAAGGAGGAACGTGAAATCCACGACATGCGCCATGCAAATGGAATTGTGGCGGCATATAAGATGGTAGATACCTGCGCGGCGGAGTTTGCGGCGGAGACGCCGTACTATTACTCTGTGTTCGGAAGTGAGAACGAGGCGGAACATACTCAGAACCGGAAGAAGGTTCTGGTACTTGGCTCAGGCCCCATCCGAATCGGACAAGGAATCGAGTTTGATTTCTGCTCCGTGCATTGTACCTGGGCGTTCGCGAGAGAAGGGTATGAGACGATTATTATCAATAACAACCCAGAGACAGTGAGTACGGATTTCGACATTGCGGATAAGCTGTATTTTGAACCGCTGACTCCGGAGGATGTAGAAAGTATCGTTGATTTGGAGAAGCCGGACGGTGCGGTCGTGCAGTTTGGAGGACAGACGGCGATCAAGCTGACGGAAGCCCTGATGAAGATGGGTGTGCCGATCCTTGGCACTGCTGCAGAGGATGTGGACGCGGCGGAGGATCGGGAGCTTTTTGACGCGATTCTTGCCAAATGCGGGATTCCGCGTCCAAAAGGCGATACAGTATATACAGCGGAAGAAGCAAAAGAAGTGGCGAATCGTCTGGGATATCCCGTCCTGGTGCGTCCCTCCTATGTACTGGGCGGGCAGGGTATGCAGATCGCCATTAATGACAATGATATAGATACCTTCATCGGCATTATCAACCGGATTGCCCAGGATCATCCCATATTGGTAGATAAGTATCTGGTGGGTAAGGAGATTGAGGTGGACGCGGTGTGCGATGGGGAAGACATTCTCATCCCGGGGATCATGGAGCATATCGAGCGGGCCGGCATCCATTCCGGCGACAGCATCTCCGTATATCCGGCACAAAGCATTTCCGAGGTGACGAAACGCAAGATTGAAGAGTATACGAGAAGGCTGGCGAGGGCTCTGCACGTCATCGGCATGATTAACATCCAGTTTATTGTATCCGGTGAGGAAGTGTACGTGATCGAGGTCAATCCGCGGTCAAGCCGGACGGTCCCCTATATCAGCAAAGTGACCGGGATTCCGATCGTGCCGCTTGCAACAAAGGTCATCACCGGGCATAAGATCAAAGAGCTTGGTTATACGCCGGGGCTGCAAAGACCCGCGGACTATATTGCGATCAAGATGCCGGTCTTTTCCTTCGAGAAGATTCGGGGCGCAGATATCAGCCTGGGACCGGAGATGAAGTCTACAGGCGAATGTCTGGGAATCGCGTCGACCTTTAATGAAGCTCTCTACAAGGCCTTCCTTGGAGCGGGAATCAACCTTCCCAAATATAAGAATATGATTATGACGGTACGCGATGGGGATAAGGCGGAGGCCGTGGACATCGGCCGGCGTTTTGAGGCGCTGGGATACCGCATCTTTGCAACACGGGGTACAGCCGACGCTCTAAAAGCTGCCGGAGTAAAAGCGATTCCGATCAATAAGATCGAACAGGAATCTCCGAACCTGATGGACTTGATCTTAGGACATGAGATCGATTTAGTTATCGATACTCCTCCGCAGGGGGCAGACCGTTCTAAAGACGGTTTTATTATCCGAAGAAACGCGATCGAGACAGGCGTCAATGTCCTAACGGCGATGGATACGGCAAGGGCGCTGGTGCTGAGTCTGGAGAATACGGATATCAGAAAGTTGACGCTGATCGATATTGCGCAGGTTCAGTAAGTAAAGAGGAGTGGACATGTATAAAATTCTGATCGTGGAGGATGATAGGACCATTGCGGGCTCCGTAGAGCGGCATCTTAAGGCATGGGGTTACGAAGTGCAGTGCGTGAAAGACTTTCAGAATGTACTGGGCGAATTCGGGGACATGGAGCCAAGTCTGGTCCTTTTGGACATTGGCCTTCCGTTCTATAATGGTTTCCATTGGTGCAGGGAGATACGCAGGCTCAGCCAGGTTCCCATTGTGTTCCTTTCTTCGACGTCCGACAATATGAATATTGTGATGGCGATGAACATGGGAGGGGATGATTTTATCGAAAAGCCCTTTGACCTGCATGTGCTGACCGCCAAGCTTCAGGCCATCCTTAGGCGCGTGTATTCCCATAAAGGCCAGATCAATATACTGGAGCACAAGGGCGTTATGCTGAATCTCAGCGATGCGTCCGCTTCCTTTGCGGGGAAGACTGCAAATCTTACCAGGAATGAACTCAAGATTCTACAGCTTCTTTTTGAGAACGCCGGGAAGATTGTGCCAAGGGACGAATTGATCACAGCGCTTTGGGAGAGCGATAACTTTATTGATGACAATACATTGACGGTGAATATGACCCAGCTCAGGAAAAAGCTGGAGGAGGCTGGGATTACGGATTTGATCCAGACGAAAAAGGGGCTGGGATATCTGATTCTTTAAAAGAGGGGGGAATATGCGGATCTTCAAGGATTATCTCAAAGAAAATATCCGTATTTTTTGCTGGATGGCTGTTTCTATGCTGATCCTGTTCCTCTCTTTGTGGGCGGAAGGGTTCTCCGTCCGCGACAGCTGGTATATCGTGTTTCTGGAGCTTGCCATCTGGGGGACTGCAGGAGCAGCGGGATTTGTCCGTTATTTTAGGAAAAGAAAACAGCTTATGCGCGCGGACGGAGCCATTGGATATGATCTTTCCATGCTCCCTGAAACCGATTCTCCGTTGGAAAAAAGCTACCAGGGACTATTATCCGAGCTGCTGGAACGAAAGAAAGATCAGGAATACAGTTTTACTCTGCAGAAAAAAGACCAGTTGGATTACTACAGTCTTTGGGTGCATCAGATTAAGACACCGATCGCCGGGATGCGTCTCCTTCTGCAGGCACAGCGCGACGGTTTTTTTGCAGAGGCCGCCGGGGAGGCTGGGTATAAGGAAGAAGAGACAAAGGATGCCATGGACTGGAACAGCCGGATGGGGCTGGAACTTACCCGTGTGGAACAGTATGTGGGATTGGTCTTATCCTATCTCAGGATGGAGGATATGGGAAAGGATCTGGTACTTAGGAAATGCTGCCTTGACGCTGTGGTAAGAAAGACGGCAAAACGGTTTTCCCGGGAATTTTGCTATCGGAAGGTGAGCCTTACGATCAAGCCTTTTACCGCAACCGCGCTGACGGATGAAAAATGGCTGTCGCTTGTATTGGAACAGCTTCTGATGAACGCGCTGAAATACACGCAGGAAGACGGCCATGTGTGGATTTATCTGGAAGAAGAAAAGCTTGTCATTGAGGACGACGGGATCGGGATCCGCGCGGAAGACCTTCCCCGTGTTTTTGAAAAAGGGTTTACCGGGTATAACGGGAGAGAGGAAAAACGGTCCACAGGAATCGGGTTGTATCTATGCAAGAGTATCATGGATAAGCTGAACCACAGTCTGACGATCACATCTGAAGCGGGGAAAGGGACAAAGGTGGTCCTTGACCTGGCAAGAGAACCGCTCTGGACAGAGTGAACCTTTCAAGATTGTAAGATTACAACAGAGAAATGTAAGCTGAATCAATGGCAATACATTTCTCTTTTTTTTATACTGTACCTGTAAGATGAAGACAGGCAAAAAAGAAAGGTGGAAATAAATATGTCTTTACTGGATGTACAGAATGTGAAAAAAATCTATACAACGCGGTTCGGGGGAAATCAGGTACAGGCGCTTACGGATGTGAATTTTACAGTAGAACCAAGGGAGTTCGTAGCGATCATGGGTGAATCCGGCTCAGGAAAAACAACCCTTCTTAATATTTTAGCGGCGCTTGATAAGCCTACGGGAGGAAGGGTGTATCTAAAAGGGCGGGATATGGCTTCCGTGAAGGAGAAGGAGCTTGCGGCGTTTCGCAGGCAGAACCTTGGGTTTGTGTTCCAGGATTTTAATCTTCTCGACACATTTTCCCTGAAAGATAATATTTTCCTGCCGCTTGTTCTGGCAGGCAGAAAGTTCGACGAGATGGATAGAAAGCTGCAGCCGATCGCAAAGCAGCTTGAGATCACGGAGATTTTGGAGAAATACCCATACGAAGTGTCGGGCGGACAGAAGCAACGGGCGGCGGTGGCCCGCGCGCTGATTACGAATCCCCAGCTTATTCTGGCGGATGAACCAACCGGGGCGCTGGACTCCAGGTCGTCCGACGATCTTCTGCGGCTGTTTGGGGAGATTAACGAAGGCGGGCAGACCATTCTCATGGTGACTCACAGCGTCAAGGCGGCGAGCCATGCGGGAAGAGTCCTTTTTATCAAGGACGGGGTTGTGTTCCATCAGCTTTACCGTGGAAACTTAAATGAAATGGAAATGTACGAGAAAATTACAGATACCCTGACTGTGATTCAGGCGGGAGGTGAGAAACATGCGTAGCCTTTTTTATCCCAAACTGGCTGTCACGAATATCCGGAAGAACGATAAGCTTTATTTTCCGTTCATGCTGACAGGGATCATCACAATCGCTATGTATTATATTATTGTTTCGATCATGCAAAACCGTGGGCTTTCCAAGATACCCTACACCGACGACATCCGGTCGCTCATCGGTATGGGCGTAGGTATCGTGGCATTCTTTTCCGTTATTTTTATGTTTTATACCAACAGTTTTGTTGTCAAACGGCGGAAAAAGGAGCTGGGTCTTTACAATGTCCTGGGGATGGATAAAGGGAATCTTATGAAGATGATATTTGTGGAGACAATTCTTATTGCGGCGGCGGAGCTTGTGTTGGGATTTGCTTTGGGCATTGCGCTTGGCCGGTTGATTTTCCTGATACTTCTGAAAATCGTGCGGATGGATTCTCCTTTGGAATTTATGATAGAACCGTCGGCAATGGTGCAGACAGGAGTATTGTTCGGAGCGGTCTTTCTTGCCATGGCATTTTACAATATCTGGCAGGTATACCATGTCAACACGATTGATCTTCTTCATGGAAGCATGCACGGAGAGAAGGAGCCAAAGACGAAGGTCTTTTGGGCTTTGGCGGGAGTTATCACGCTGGGAGTTGGTTATTTCCTGGCCCTTACGACAAAGACGCCCCTGCAGGCGTTAGGCATGTTCTTTGTGGCGGTGATCCTGGTTATCATTGGCACATACTGCCTGTTCACGGCAGGAAGCATCGCCATGCTGAAGCTTTTGAAGAAGAACCGGAATTATTATTACAAGACAAACCATTTTATTTCCGTGTCCGGGATGATCTACCGGATGAAGCAAAACGCGGTAGGGCTTGCCAATATCTGTATCTTAAGTACCATGGTTCTTATTATGCTCTCCGCCACGATTTCCTTGTATATAGGAGTAGAGGATGTCCTTGCGACCCGGTTTCCGCATGATTTTGAGGCGACCATGCGGAATGTGTCCGAGGGCGAGATGGAAGACATCATGAAGGAACTTACCAAGAAAGCGGAAGATATGGGGAGTGAGGTCAAGTACATCGGAGGGTACCGTTCCCTGGCCCTGACGGTGCTTCCGGGAGAAAAGAACCATTTGGAAGTAGAAGTCCAGGATATTGTTGATTATTCGGAAGCGATGGTCGTGGAGATCATTCCCCTTGCGGACTATAATGCATCCGTGGGAGAAAATGAAGTCCTGAGAGACAATGAGCTCCTGATCTACAAGCCAGATAAAAATATGAGTATTGAGGTTGGAAAGGGAAGTTTTTATCTGGAAGATATCGAATTTGAGGTAAAAAAGATCGTGGACTGGGATATAGACTCTGGAGACGCCCAGATGACAGCGATCGACTTCCTGTATCTGGTCGTCCCCGATCTGGATACCACCTTTTTGGAAAAAATAACAGAAGTCACGGGCAGCGAAAAGCTTCATATCGACGGTACGATCGGTATGGATTTTAAGGGCACACGCGAAGAAACGAAACAATTGGCAGACGCGGCGGCCGCAAGGTTCATGGAAATAAGAAGTGAAGCAGGCGACTACTGCGAGGTGCGTGAGGACAACAGAAAAGAGTTTTATGGATTTTACGGAGGATTCCTGTTTCTGGGGATCTATTTTGGAAGCCTCTTTCTGATGGCGACCGTTCTCATCATTTACTATAAACAGGTTTCAGAAGGGTATGACGATAAAGAACGGTTCCAGATCATGCAGAAGGTAGGGATGAGCCGCAAAGAGGTAAAACGGGCGATCCACAGCCAGATCGTCGTGGTATTTGCCCTGCCGCTCGCGGCGGCAGTCGTACATGTGTGCGTGGCGTTCCCGATTATGCTAAGGCTTCTCGCCATCATGAACCTGACGAACGCGGAATTGTTTTGCAGATGCACGATTGCCACAGTCGGGGTCTTTACAGTGATCTATGCGGCGGTCTACCTGATGACAGCAAAAGAATATTATAGGATTGTGAAATAAGTTTCGGAATCGTCTCATCTTAAAAAAATAATATTTCTGCATTGCTTAGGTAATAGAATGATGATATAATTTACCATAGTATGTTTTGAAAAGCAATGGTTGAAGTAGGTGGCGTGGCTTGAAGAATAAAATAAAAAAGTTTTCTAAAGGCGATTTTCGTACGGCTCGACCGGATATCGTATTTCCTCAGACGCATCTGATTATGTCGATCGGCGAAGGGGAAGTCTACCGGGGAAGCTTCATAGTGAAGAATAGAAAAGAAGGGGATATCAGAGGGCTTGTATATCCTTCTTCTTTTCGTATTCATTTAAACGAACAGGGATTTGAGGGGAATGAGAACGTGATCCAGTTCACATATGACGGCAGGGGACTTCGTCCCGGTCATGTGGAGCAGGGGGGGTTTTCTGTCGTCTGTAATGGCGGCGAGTTCCGTATTGCGTTTACCGCGTTGATCGAGCGCCCCTATGTCATGACTTCTTATGGCAGAGTGCAGAATGCGAGGGACTTTAAGAAGCTGGCGCTGCAGGATTTTACGGAGGCGCAGCGTCTGTTCCGCTCGAGGGATTTTTACGAGGTGATTAAGTACGAGGAACCCAGGATACGGTCCCTATATGATAATATGCGTAAGTGGTCGCTGGGAGAACAGGCTATGGAAGAATTCCTTGTAGGGATCAAGCAGAAGGAATGCATTTTCCTTACCATGGGGAAGACCCAGAGAACATTCCGTAACCTAAAGGAGGCCACGCGGGAGATCATCCATTTTACGAAAAATACATGGGGATATATGCCGGTCAAGGTGCATGTGGACGGCGCTTTTATTCAGATTGCAAGGGATAGTTTTTCTACGGATGATTTCGTAGGGAATCTGTTTGATTTTAGCTATATCATCCATCCTGAGAAGACGCACGCTGGGAATAACTATGGGAGGATCCTGTTTGAAAGTCCTTATGAGACGCTTTCCTATGAGATCATGGTAGCGGTGCATAAAGACCACGAGGAGAACCGCAGAGAGGCGGATTCGATCCTTGCATCCTCTTTGAGGGGATTTTTGAGAGCTATGTCGGGCCAGATGCCGGTGGAAAAGTGGGCGGCCGAGACAAGGCACAGGCTGTCGGCGCTTGACATTTACACTGGAGATGGGGATGTATACCCTCTGTTCGACGCGCATATGCATCTGCTGTGCGGTGATGAGAGTGGTGCAAGCGATATCCTGGATAATTATAATTACAGTAAGTTTTCGATTGGTAAAGATCCGATTATTTCCTCGTATTATCTATACCTGACCGCACGGGTGCGCAAGACAGGAAGTCATGTGAACCGGGTGGTGGAGGAACTGAACAAGGCATATATGAAGCGCCCGAGATCTTGGCAGCTTGTCTGTATGCTGGTTGATATTGATCCGGAATATAAAAATCATAGCAAGCGCCTGCATGTGCTGGAGCGCCATTATTATAATGGTTCCAACCAGATTATTTTGTACTGGCAGGCATATCGGTGTTTCCGTGACTATCCAACCTGTCTGAAAAAACTGACCTCTTTTGAAATACAGATCATGAATTTTGCTGTCAAATACAAGCTGGTTACAAAAGAACTCGCGCTCTATATTGCGAACCTTGCGACACAGCAGAGGGTATATGACCGGCATTTGGACGAGGTTCTGCGCAAATTA
Organism: Coprococcus sp.; assembly: GCA_022793995.1. Lineage (GTDB taxonomy): Bacteria > Bacillota > Clostridia > Lachnospirales > Lachnospiraceae > Allocoprococcus. Next base: position 246,049 of record JAAWDY010000011.1, on the reverse strand, counting down.
TATGAGATATATCCCGATACGATGATCCTAACGGCGATCTGCGCCCATCTGATCCGCGGGAACCGTACTGCTGAGGACTGTTTTCCGTATTATGAAAAGGCGGTGGAAGCAGATCTTAAGATTGCCCAGCTCTATGAGTATTACATGATGACGATCGACGATCATTACCTGAAAAAGGAATTTCCGAAGTCCGTGTATTTATATTTTATGCATGGAAATACATTGAACTATAAGAAGGCGGCGGTTCTCTATGCGAATATGATTTCGTATCAGGATGAGACGGGGGAACTCTATGCGTCCTATAGGGAGCAGATGGAGAGATTCGCGTGGGAACAGCTTGAGCAAAGAAGAATCAGCGAGGCGCTCAGGATCATCTATAAACGCTGCTGTAATGCGCGGGATATGACGCCGGAGAGGATCCGAGCGATGTATGATATCTGCCACGCCTATGAGATCAAGACGACTATGCCGAATATGTCGTATATTCTGGTGTTGGAGGCGGACGGTTCTATTTCGCAGCGGATTCCGTATAATCCTGCAGGTACGATCGTGTATCTCTATGGTAAGGATGCGCGGATTGTCTGGGAAGCGAAAGATGGACGGCATTATGCGGACTCGATCCCTTACGATACCATGCGCCTGTTCTATGAGAGCCGGTATATAGACATGTGCCGGAAATACCAGGAAGAAAATGAGGAGGAAGAGCGCAAAAGGGAGAAGGAAGAGCTGAACTGGAAGAGTATCCGAGAGTACGGGCTGGATGCGTTCGATGAGAAGGACGTATTCCGTCTGTGCAGTATGCGGATCCGGGAGGAAGGCTATGAAGAGGACGACTTCCTTAGTTTTGTATGTTTTGAATTGTTCCAAAAGGGACAGTACGATAAGGTGACTTTAACGTATCTTTCCGAGTATTACTGTGGTGCGACAGCGAATATGAAACAACTCTGGCACGTGGCGCAGGATTATGATGTGACGACCTATAAGCTTTCAGAACGGATCATCACGCAAATGCTTTTTTCTGAGATGATGTTCGGGGAGGAAGAGATTTTTGCAGACTATTATGAAGGAAGAACCTATTTCCGTCTGAAACAGGCGTATCTTGCATACGTGTCCCGCGAGTACGTGGTGAGCGGCAGACAGGTGAACGGATGTGTGTTCACGATTATTGCTAACGAGTACCGCAAGGAGGAGGAGCTTGCGGATATCTGTAAGATTGCTCTTTTAAAATATTATTCATCCCGCGACGTACACCAGGAGCTTGAGCCCATGCTGAGGGAATTTCTGCGCGAGATGTGTGAGAAGCAGTTGTTTTTTTCTTTCTACCTGGATTATCCGGAAGGGTGGCTCAGGGAGGTTCAGCTCTATGATAAGAGTATGATCGAGTACCACGCGAAGTCTGGGAGCAAAGTCACGATTTCTTACCAGGTGCTAAAAGGGGAGAGCGACAGCCTGAATTATCAGCATGAAGTTCTGCTCCCAGCCTATGAGGATACCTACATTAAGACATTGATCTTGTTCGGCGACGAGACGGTGCGATATTATTTTACAGAGGCCAGGGGAAACAATGTGATCGTTACCGAGAAGCAGCTCTATGAGCCGAAGGAGGCAAAGTCGATCGGAAGATACGGACGTCTCAATGATATGGCGCAGCTGGACGACACAGCTCTTCCGGGCGCCATGCGGGAATATGAGGCGGAAAAAGAGCTTGCAGAAGAGATTTTTGTTGCTTATTAAACGGGGAGGTTCTTTATGTTACGTGGAAGTATCATCGGATACGATATCAACCCAAAGGTCTGCCAGATTAGTTATTTTAACGAAGAAACACAGGAACCGGATACCCTTGAGACGGGCATGGAGAACAATCAGATTCCTCTGGAGATGACCTATTATAAAGATACGTGGACGTACGGAAAGAATGCGGGAAGGATGAATAGTGTGCGGGGAAGCATCCCGGTCAGTAATATTTGGCACAGCGCGTTAAAGAAGGAGCGTCTTCAGGTTGCCGGAGAGGAATTTGAGGCTGTCTGGCTGCTGGCTGAGTTTATCCGCCAGACGCTCACCTCGTTTCCGGAGATCGAGACAATCACATTCACTGTGCCGGAGATGAACGAGGATATCCGATATCTGCTGAAAGGAATCGGACAGCGTCTGGGGGTTCCGAAGGAATACATTTATGTACAGGATTATAAGGAGAGTTTCTGCCATTATATGTTTAATCAGCCGAAAGAGCTGTGGCAGTATGAATCCGCTTTGTTTTACTGCGACGAGGATGTGATCCGAGCTTTTATGCTCCGGGAGCTTAAGATCAAGTACCGGAAAGGGAAAGAAAGCTTTGTGACAGTGGAAAAAGTAGCGGATGCACAGATGGAGGAACTTGAATCCGTGTATCCGGTTCTGAACGTCGATAAGGCGAAGGCGGCGGACGAGCATTTCAAGAGCTTTATCCAAAGTGTATTTGACAGAAAGACGATTTCTTCCGTGTTCCTTACTGGAGACGGATTTGAGAATAACTGGTATCCCAATTCTTTGCGGGTACTTTGTAACGGACGGCGCGCGTTTATGGGGAACAACCTATACAGCAAAGGCGCCTGTTATACGGCGCAGAAACGGGCTTTGGAGCAGATCGACGGTCCGGTGTACCTTGACGAGACGAAGATGACGGAACAGATCTGTCTGAAGATGAGGATACGCGGAGAAGACGGGTGGTATCCTTTGGTGGCATGGGGATCCCATTGGTACGAGGCGGACAAGCAGTGCGAGGTACTCCTGGAGGACACGCAGGATATTGAGATTCATATAGAGTCTCTCCTTACAGGAAGCTTGCGGGTGGAGACGGTATCTCTGGCAGGGCTTCCGGAGCGAAAAAATTATGCGCTGCGCATCCGGATCCGGACGATGTTCACGGATGAGCGGACATGCCACATTTTATTCGAGGACATAGGCTTTGGAGAGTTTTTCTCCTCCACGGGTTTTAGCGTGGAAAAGGTGATCGAGTTGGGAGGAAGTAATGGGCAGTTTAATTCTTTGTCATAAAAAAAAGGCAAAGCATCCTTATGAGATAGCGAGGGTCCATAAGCGGATTTATACGATAGAGGAGCTGTGCTATTATCTCTGCAACAATCTCTATCTGATCGATTATACGATCATGAATGAACAGCTGTGCCGCTGGATCGCTGAAGAACTGGAACTGGAGGATCTGGCTGAGAATCTGATGGACCTGATCAAAAATAACAGTTCTGTGGAACAGTTCGTACTGGACGTCTTAAACGACGCCCGCATTTATACCCAGGTCGAGCTGGCGCATATCCAGAATGTGCTGGAAAAGCTGAGGAACCAAAAAGAAGTGGAACGCCAGAAATTTAAAGCGGACTGCCTGATGGAGAGCGGGGAGCTGGAGTCTGCCATTTTGGTGTATATGTCGATTGTAAATGGCGAGAGGGATCCTTCCGTGGACAAGCGTTTTTATGGTAGGGTGTATGCGTGCCTTGCGGCCACATACGGCAGGGCCTTCCTTTACGAAGAGTCTGCCAAAATGTATGAGAAAGCATATAAGATCTGCGAGGACAACAGTATGTTGGAAGGATATCTGTACGCGTGCTATCGGTATCTTCCGGCAGACGAATATCAAAAGATGGTTATGGAGAACAACATCCTGCTGGATGTGGATAATAAGCTGAACCAGAAAATTGCCGAGAGAAAGAAGCAAGTATCAATCCTTCCGTCCCGGAAGCTTCTTGAAGAGTGGAAACGGGAATATCGGAGAGGATAACGGAACGCAATCGCCTATTCGGCGGTGTAAGATTAAGGTAACCCCTCATGCGGTGCATTCGGGATACCTGAACGCAATCGCCTATTCGGCGATGTAAGATTAAGGTAAAGGAGAAGGAAGATATGAGTCAGGATAAGTATGTAAGTCCGCTCTCAGAGCGGTATGCCAGCCGGGAAATGCAGTATATTTTTTCGCCAGATATGAAATTCAGGACATGGCGGCAGCTATGGATCGCTCTTGCGGAGACGGAAAAGGAACTGGGCCTGGATATCACGGAAGAACAGATCGAGGAGTTAAAGGCGCATGCGGATGATATCAATTATGACGTGGCGAAGGAGCGGGAGAAGATCGTGCGCCACGACGTAATGTCCCATGTATACGCCTATGGACAGCAGTGCCCTAAAGCAAAGGGGATCATCCATCTTGGGGCGACCTCATGCTATGTGGGTGACAATACGGATATCATTGTGATGGCAAAAGCGCTTCGCCTGGTAAAGAAAAAGCTGGTGAATGTGCTTGATACGCTGTCACGTTTTGCGGATGAATATAAGAGTCTTCCAACGCTTGCGTTTACGCATTTCCAGCCGGCACAGCCCACGACAGTAGGGAAGCGCGCTACACTTTGGATGCAGGAATTTGCGATGGATCTGGAGGATCTGGAATATGTGCTGGGAAGCTTAAAGCTGCTCGGCTCTAAAGGGACGACAGGAACACAGGCAAGTTTTTTGGAGCTGTTCGAGGGGGATCAGGAGAAGATCGACCAGATCGACCCTATGATCGCAGAAAAAATGGGTTTTGCGGCCTGCTACCCAGTCTCAGGGCAGACCTACTCCCGTAAGGTAGATACGCGGGTTCTGAATATTCTTGCCGGAATCGCGGCAAGCGCACATAAGTTTTCCAATGACATCCGTCTGCTCCAGCATCTAAAAGAGATCGAGGAACCATTTGAAGATACGCAGATCGGCTCTTCGGCGATGGCTTATAAACGGAATCCGATGAGGAGTGAACGGATCGCTTCCCTCTCGAGGTATGTGATGGCGGACGCGCTGAACCCAGCAATCACCTCCGCCTCACAATGGTTCGAGCGGACGCTGGATGATTCTGCGAACAAGCGTCTCAGTATTCCGGAAGGATTCCTTGCGGTGGACGGGATCCTTGACTTGTGTCTGAACGTGGTGGATGGTCTTGTGGTGTATCCCAAAGTAGTGGAAAAGCATCTGCTGGCAGAGCTTCCCTTTATGGCAACGGAAAATATCATGATGGACGCTGTGAAGGCGGGAGGCGACCGGCAGGAGCTTCATGAACGTATCCGTACGCTCTCGATGGAAGCAGGATGCCGTGTGAAAGTGGAGGGATTGGATAATAACCTTCTGGAACTGATCGCAAAAGATCCTTCTTTTAATCTGACTCTGGATGATTTGAGGAAGACGATGGAACCGTCGCGCTATATCGGACGCGCCAAAGAGCAGGTAGAGCGCTTCCTGACGGACGTGATCCGTCCCATCCTGGACAAAAACAAAGAATTTCTCGGCATGAAAGCGGAGATCAATGTATAAAACTTTGGGTAAAATGCTGAAAATGGAAAATTTTGTTAAAAATGCGTCAGACGCCGGAACCCTTGCATATTGTGAGGCCCGGCGTTTTTTTAATGCCGAAAAAAATTCGGAAAGTAAGTAGAGAACTGGCATATTGAACAAAAATATACATAAGCGCGGGAATACCATTGACCAAAATTGCCAAATAATGTAGCATATAACATATAAATAGTATCATATAAAATATCTATAGGAAAAGGAGAGGGTAACTATGGACATTAATCAAATGGCATTAGATCTCAATGATCTGCTGACAGGTTCCGTCTTGTTGGTAGCGCTGGTGGGTGCAGGGCTTTGGTTTTCAGTGAGGCTTGGATTCATTCAGGTGAAGGGATTCGGGCAGGGCATGAAGATGACCTTTGGCGACCTATTTAAGAAGAAAGGGGAAGCGGGGAAAGAAGGAATGTCTTCCTTCCAGGCCCTTGCGACAGCCATCGCCGCGCAGGTAGGAACCGGGAATATCGCCGGAGCGGCAAGTGCGATCGCGGCAGGAGGTCCGGGAGCGATCTTCTGGATGTGGGTCAGCGCGTTCTTAGGGATGGCGACGATCTTTGCCGAGGCATGTATGGCTCAGAAGTATAAACAGATTGGTTCCGACGGGACGGTGACAGGAGGGCCGGTCTACTATATCAAAGGAGCGTTCAAAGGTGCGTTCGGGAAAGTCCTGGCGGGAATATTCGCCGTTCTTCTCATTTTTGCTCTTGGCTTCATGGGCAACATTGTACAGTCAAATTCCATCGCAGCATCCTGGAGGACGGCGTTCGGGATTCCGGAGATCGTTATGGGAGTCCTTGTAGCGGTCGTAGCGCTTTTCGTATTTACCGGAGGAATGAACCGTATCGCGAAAGTGACGGAACTGATCGTTCCGATTATGGCTGCATTCTATATCGTAGGTTCTTTGATCGTTATCATTGCGAATATCGGACATGTGCCAGCAGCATTTCGTGATATCGTTGTGGGAGCGTTCAATCCGTCGGCAGTCGCCGGTGGAGCGTTAGGGGCGACGGTTAAGCTTGCGCTCACCAAAGGTGTTGCGAGAGGGCTTTTCTCCAATGAAGCAGGTATGGGTTCCACTCCGCACGCACACGCGGTCGCTAAGGTAAAACATCCGGTGGAACAGGGCTTTGTGGCAATGGTAGGCGTATTCATCGATACATTCGTTATTCTGAACCTGACGGCATTGGTTATCATCACGACCGGCGCAAGAGAAAGCAAGTTGACAGGCGCTGAGCTGAGCCAGTATGCATTTTCTACCGTATATGGAAAAGGCGGAGAGATATTTATCGCGATCTGTATGTTGTTCTTTGCATTTTCGACGATTATCGGCTGGTATTTCTTCGGCGAAGCAAATATCCGATATCTGTTCGGCGCAAAGGCGGTAAAAGTCTATGCGGTGCTCGTCTGTATCTGTGTTGCGGTAGGGGCTATGTGGAAGGTTGAGCTTGTATGGACTCTTGCCGACTGCTTCAACAGCCTAATGGTTATCCCGAACATCATTGCTCTATTGGCGCTTTCAAAAGTGGTAAAGGAGGTCATGGACGACTATTACAAGAATTTCCTCCCCAGGCAGAAAAAAGGATAATTCAGCACATTAAAGTAGGGAAGGACTTATACAAAAAAACAATAACAAAATCAAAAAAAATCTATAAAAAGACTGGCATTTTGCATAGACATGTGCTACAATGGCTTTGTTGAAGAGAACATTTATTACAATGTTAGACAAGGTAATTAAATAAGTAGGTTGATATTTCCAGTGAGAGAGTTCGTGGATTTGAGCGAACCGCCGAAGATGCAAGCCGGAGATTAGATAGATATTCGGAAAGACTTAAGGTGAAACTTTCAGGCAAAAGGAACGGGAAATGGACTACTCTCTGAATCCAGATTATATGATCCGGGAGACAGAAGGGACGACAAAGCAACAGTGTTTTGATCGTCCCTTTTTTTGAAGTAAACGAAAGGATATCTGATATGAAGGGCGGTTTCGTAATCATCACAAATAATCCTCTGGTAGAGGAAAAACTTGGCAAAGATCAGGATGTCGAGTATGAAAATCTTTCTTTTGAAGAAACTTTAAAGAAAGTACGCGATCGGATCTATCTGGGACACAGGCTTTTGACCCATCCCTTATCCGGTAGTGTGAAACCCAACGAAACACCGTACAAATCTGTGATGGTTTCAAAACAAGCCGGCGCGCTGGACCTTAGGTCAGCTGAAATTATCGAAAGCGCGATCCATGCGTGCGGAAAGTTCCAGTTCAGATCCGATAAATATAAACCGGAAGTGTATAAAGATTTTCAGGTAGTCGACTGTACGTTGATCGAAAGTGCGATCCCATCGGTGGAATACTGGTAACACAATCGGCTGTAGAAGTACGGAGGTACTTTCAGGCAATAAAACAAACATATTTAAGAAGGAGGGAATTTACAGTGAAATTAGAAGTTGGCCACATTTTCATCAAGGACATTCAGTTCGGAGCTGAGTCTAAAATCGAAGACGGAGTTCTTTATGTGTCTGAAGAAGCTGTAAAAGCGATCGTTCTCGAGGATGAGAAGATCAAAAGCGTAAAGCTTGACATTGCAAAACCGGGAGAGAGCGTTCGCATTACGCCGGTTAAGGATGTCATCGAACCGCGTGTGAAAGTGGAAGGAAGAGGAGGAATCTTCCCGGGAGTCATCGCTAAGGTCGATACAGTAGGAAGCGGCAAGACATATGCTCTGAAGGGAATGGCGGTCGTAACAGCAGGAAAGATCGTTGGTTTCCAGGAAGGTATCATCGATATGAGTGGTCCGGGAGCAGACTACACCCCGTTCTCTAAGCTGAACAATCTGGTAGTAGTATGCGAGCCGATCGACGATATCAAACAGCATGACTATGAGCAGGCTGTTCGTTTCGCGGGATTCAGGGTGGCTGTTTACCTTGGAGAACTCGCACGTGAACTGACGCCGGACGAGACAAAGGTTTATGAAACTTACGGCATCATGGAAGGAAAAGAAAAATTCCCGAATCTTCCGAGAGTCGCTTATGTACAGATGCTCCAGAGCCAGGGACTTCTCCATGACACGTATGTGTACGGCGTTGACGCAAAGAAAACGCTGTCAACGATCATGAATCCGACCGAGGTAATGGACGGCGCGATCGTTTCCGGAAACTGTGTATCCGCATGCGACAAGAACCCGACCTATGTGCATGAGAACAATCCGGTTGTTCACGATCTGTTTGAAGAACATGGAAAGACGATCAATTTTGTGTGTCAGATTCTGACGAATGAAAATGTATATCTTGCAGATAAGATGCGTTCTTCTGACTGGACGGCTAAATTGTGCCGCCTGCTCGACTTAGATGCAGTTATCGTTTCACAGGAAGGTTTCGGTAACCCAGATACGGATCTTATTATGAACTGCAAGAAGATCGAGGCAGAAGGCGTTAAGACAGTAATTATTACAGACGAATATGCAGGACGTGACGGAAAGTCTCAGTCGCTTGCAGATGCGGATCCGGCTGCAGATGCAGTTGTTACAGGCGGCAACGCGAACCAGGTCATCATACTTCCAAAGATGGACAAGGTGATCGGTATGTTGGATTACGTCAACACAATCGCAGGCGGTAATGAACACTCACTGCGTGAGGACGGCACAATCGAAGTGGAAATCCAGGCTATTACAGGAGCAACGAACGAAACTGGCTTCAACTGCCTGAGCGCACGATAGGAAGGGAGGACGAAACAACAATGAGTAAAATTAAAGTAGTACACTATATCAATCAGTTCTTCGCTAATATCGGCGGAGAGGAGAAGGCAGATTTCCCGGCAGAGATCCGCGTAGGCGAAGTTGTTGGACCGGGACTTGCACTGTCACAGAAATTCGGGGACGAGGCAGAGATCGTTGCAACGATTATCTGTGGAGACTCTTACTTTAATGAGAATCTTGACAAGGCGAAAGCAGACATCCTTGCTATGGTTAAAGAGCACAAACCAGATGTTTTTATTGCCGGACCTGCATTTAATGCTGGACGTTATGGGGTTGCATGTGGTACAATAGCAGATGCAGTACAGGAAGAATTAGGTATTCCTGCAGTGACCGGTATGTACGTTGAGAATCCGGGCGCTGATATGTTCAAGAGCAAGGTTTATATGGTTTCCACAAAGAACAGCGCGGCTGGTATGAGGGATGCGGTCGGTAAACTGGCTCCTCTCGCTCTTAAGCTTGCGAAAGGTGAGAAGATCGGGGCTTCCTGCCAGGAAGGTTATATGCCGAACGGTGTCCGTGTCAACTTCTTCGAGAAGGAGCGCGGGTCAAAGAGAGCGGTTAAGATGCTTCTTAAGAAACTGGCTGATAAGCCGTTTGAGACAGAGTATCCAATGCCTTCTTTCGACAGAGTAGAGCCAAACCCGGCTGTTAAGGATCTGAGTAAAGCTACGATCGCGCTTGTTACTTCCGGCGGTATCGTTCCGAAAGGAAATCCGGATCATATTGAAAGCTCTAATGCTTCACACTATGGCGAGTACGACATTGACGGCGTTATGGATCTTACGGCTGAGACATATGAGACAGCTCACGGCGGATACGACCCTGTATATGCAAACGAAGATGCTGACCGTGTACTTCCGGTTGACGTTCTGCGCGAGATGGAGAAGAACGGTGTAATCGGAAAACTGCACAATAAGTTCTATACAACAGTTGGTAATGGTACTGCTGTTGCATCTTCTAAGGCGTTTGCTGATGAATATGCGCAGAAGTTAAAAGCAGACGGCGTGGATGCGGTTATTCTGACTTCCACATGAGGTACCTGTACACGTTGCGGTGCAACGATGGTTAAAGGTATCGAGGCTGCTGGACTTCCGGTAGTTCATATGTGTACGGTTACTCCGATTTCCATGACGGTTGGTGCGAACAGAATCGTTCCTACGATCGCAATTCCGCACCCGCTGGGTAATCCCGCTCTTACCAAGGAAGAAGAGTATGAGCTTCGTAAGGGATTGGTTGAAAAAGCGCTCAATGCTTTGACGACAGAAGTTGAAGGTCAGACGATCTTTGATAAATAAAAAGTAAAAAAGGAGAATGACGTTATGGGTAAGATTTATGACGTAATTATCCTGGGTGCGGGACCGGCAGGCTTAGCTGCCGGTCTGTACGCAGGACGGAGCCGCCTTTCCACTTTGATTGTGGAAAAAGGCAAGGATGGCGGACAGATCGCTATCACAGATGAGATTGAGAATTATCCCGGCCAGATCGTAGAGGGCGAGAGCGGTCCTTCACTCATCGCGAGAATGACGGAGCAGTGCGAAAAATTTGGTGTCGACCGTGTATCGGATACGATTACCAGTGTACAGCTTGAAGGCGATGTTAAGAAACTTTGCAGCTCAAAGGCTGAATATGAGGGCAAGACCCTGATTATCGCGACGGGCGCGTTCCCGAGACCGATCGGCTGTAAAGGCGAAAAAGAATTTCTCGGCAAGGGTGTTTCCTACTGTGCTACCTGTGACGCCAATTTCTTTGAAGATTTTGAAGTATATGTGGTAGGCGGAGGAGATGCTGCCGTAGAGGAAGCAATGTACTTGACAAAGTTCGCGAGAAAAGTTACAGTTATTCATAGACGTGATGAACTCAGGGCGGCAAAATCCATTCAGGAAAAAGCGTTCAAGAATGAGAAACTTCATTTCATGTGGGATACTGTAGTAGAAGAAGTAACTGGAGACGGCATCCTTTCAGAGATGACAGTAAAGAATGTAAAGACGGGCGAACTCACCAAGATTGAAGCGGATGAGGACGACGGCATGTTCGGTGTATTCGGATTCATCGGAAGAGTTCCGAACACAGAGATTTTAGAAGGAACCGCGCTGGAGCTGGATAAGGGCTATATCCCGACTGATCAGGATATGCATACGAATATTCCGGGCGTATTTGCAGCGGGTGATGTCCGTGTAAAGAGCCTTCGCCAGGTTGTTACGGCAGCGGGTGACGGAGCGATTGCTGCGACTCAGTGCGAGAAATATTTAAATGAGCTTTAATCTTTCGATCAATCTTAATTAAAAGGAGGAACTTAACCAATGTTAGAAGTAGATAAGAATACATTTCAGTCAGAAGTATTAGAGGCAGAGGGATACGTTTTCGTAGATTTCTTCGGCGATGGCTGCGTACCCTGCCAGGCTCTTATGCCGTTCGTACACGAGATGGCGGACAAGTACGGGGACAAGCTTAAATTCACATCCCTCAACACAACGAAGGCACGCCGTCTTGCAATCGGACAGAAGATCTTAGGCCTTCCGGTAATGGCAATCTACAAAGACGGAGAAAAGGTAGAAGAAGTCGTAAAAGATGATGCTACGCAGGAAAGCATCGAAGCAATGATTAAAAAATATATCTAATCAAGCGTATAAGGCCTTAGGGCTTTTTACGGGAATGCCGTCAGGCATTTCTATATAGAAACTAATGAAATAAAATGAAGGGAAGGAGGAAAAACATCATGGCAATTTTAGAAGGTAAAAAAGTTGTAATTATTGGCGACCGTGATGGTGTTCCGGGACCGGCTATAGCAGAATGTGTTAAGACAGCCGGCGGAGAAGTTGTTTTTTCTTCAACAGAGTGTTTCGTCTGAACAAGCGCAGGCGCAATGGATCTGGAGAACCAGAAAAGGGTTAAGGAGTTTGCTGATGAATTCGGCCCAGAGAACGTAGTAGTTATCGTAGGTGCCGCAGAAGGTGAAGCTGCAGGTCTTGCAGCAGAGACTGTAACAGCAGGCGACCCGACTTTTGCAGGTCCATTGACAGGAGTCCAGCTTGGACTTACGACATATCACGTATGTGAACCAGAATTGAAGGAAGAATTTGATGAAGCAGTTTATGATGAGCAGGTGGGTATGATGGAAATGGTACTCGATGTTGACGATATCATAAGCGAAATGTCATCTATCCGTGACGAGTTCTGTAAGTATTTATAGGATGTATGGGAGCATAAGATGCTTCCGAAAAGGTTTCGGATCATAAAAGTGGTGAGGTAAACACTTACCTCACCACTTTTTTAGTAACGGTTTTGTTTTTGGGGAAATCGAAAGAAAGGTGGACACTTGCGATGAACAGTGTAATTAAAGGAGCCAGCTATGTATTAGCACATGCTCCGCAGATGGTGGTATATAACGGAACGACTCAGACGACAGAGCGGGTCGTTAATCCGGAATCAGAGTATTTAAAAGAATTGGAGAGCCATCTTCGTACTTATGAGGATTGTGTAAATTACTGGCCAAACCAGGTATATATCGGGAACGCACATCCAGACGATCTTGCAAAGGTGGAATTTCCTTATTATGATAAAGTAAAAGAAGGCGCCGAGAGGTATGGAAAATACGGCGAGATCATGCCGGAAGAAGAGTTTATCCTTTTAGCGCAGACCTGCGATATGTTCGAGGTCGTAAAGCTTGACAAAGAATTTGTAAGTGCCCATAAAGACGCTCTTGCAGCGGATCCGATTGTTTCTGAGGATATCGTATCGAGAGTAGAGGAAGGTATCGAACTTTCTGAGATCGAGCATTTTGTGAACGAAGAACACGCAGAAGGAATTTATCATGATGGAAAGCTTGTAGGCTGTGTAAAGCGTGCGCATGATATTGATGTGAACCTTTCTGCACATGTTATGCATGAGAATATTATGAGCAAGGCAACCAGTGTCCTTGCGTTGTTATATGCGGTAAAGAATTCTGGTATCGAAAAAGGCGATATCGAGTATGTGATCGACTGTGCTGAAGAGGCCTGCGGCGATATGAACCAGAGAGGCGGCGGAAACTTTGCTAAGGCTGCTGCTGAAGTTGCAGGACTTATGAACGCGACGGGTTCTGACTCACGTGGTTTCTGTGCAGGACCGGCTCATGCCCTGATCGAGGCTGCCGCTCTTGTTAAATCCGGTGCTTATAAGTGTGTTGCCGTAACTGCAGGCGGATGTACCGCTAAGCTTGGTATGAATGGAAAAGACCATGTCAAGAAAGGCCTTCCGATCCTCGAGGACTGCCTGGCTGGATTCTGTATTATCCTTTCAGAAAATGATGGGGTAAATCCGGAAATGAACCTGGATATCCTGGGACGTCACACAGTAGGTACAGGAAGCGCGCCGCAGAACGTAATCGGAAGCCTTGTTGCGGATCCGCTTGAGAGAGCAGGGCTTAAGATCACGGATATCGACAAATTCTCACCTGAGATGCAGAATCCGGATATCACGAAGCCGGCAGGAGCGGGCGACGTACCGCTTGCGAACTACAAGATGATCGGCGCACTGGCAGTAAAACGCGGTGAGTTGGACAAAAAGGCAATGGCGTCATTCCCGGCAGAGCATGGACTCACAGGATGGGCTCCGACTCAGGGACATATCCCGTCAGGCGTTCCGTACATTGGATTTGCAAGAGAGGATATCCTCGCAGGTAAGATTAAGAAAGCAATGATTATTGGAAAAGGAAGTCTCTTCCTTGGACGTATGACGAACCTGTTCGACGGATGCTCTTTCGTAATCCAGGCGAACACAGGTGCAGAAGACAACAGTGGCGTTTCTGAAGAAGAAGTAAAAGGCCTGATAGCGAAAGCGATGAAAGATTTTGCCGAAACACTGCTGGCAGAATAGAGAGGTGGACGATTATGGCAAATGGAATTGAAAAAATGATTGCCGACACCTTCCTTCAGATGGCGCAGGGCTTGGAGACAGGTAGTTTCGGAAAACGCCCGAAGGTTGCCCTAACCGGTATGGGAAGCGAGCATGGAGAAGAAAACTCCATGGCAGCGGCAGTCGAAGCGGCAAAGGACGGCATCGACGTATATTATATCGGCACATTGGAAGCAGAAGGTGTGACGACTGTCAAAGTGGCGAACGATGAAGAAGGCCATGACAAGATGGAAGAGATGCTGAAAAATCATGAGGTGGATGCTGCTGTGACGATGCATTTCCCGTTCCCGATTGGTGTTTCTACAGTAGGACGCTGCGTAACGCCGGCAACGGCAAAGGAAATGTTCATTGCGAATACGACAGGAACTTCCAGTACAGATCGTATTGAGGGAATGATCAAGAACGCGATTTACGGCATCATTGCTGCAAAAGCATGCGGAAAGAAGAACCCGACAGTGGGTATCTTGAATGTAGACGGCGCACGTCAGACAGAGAAAGCTTTGAAACAGCTTCAAGATAACGGCTATGCGATCGAATTCGCAGAATCGGGAAGAGCAGACGGCGGATGCGTGATGCGTGGAAACGATGTGCTCCAGGCATCTCCGGATATCATGGTAACCGACTCTTTGACCGGAAATATTCTGGTTAAGATGTTGTCTTCTTATTGCACAGGCGGAAGCTTTGAGGCAACCGGATTCGGCTATGGTCCAGGTATCGGCGAAGGTTACGAGCAGCTTGTGATGATCGTCTCCCGTGCGTCCGGTGCTCCGGTTATCGCGAACGCAATCCGTTATGCGGCGCAGCTTGTGAGAGGCAAAGTATTCGAGGTTGCGAAAGCAGAATTTGCGGCTGTGAAGAAAGCAGGATTAAAAGATATCCTGGATGCTCACAAAGCATCCCAGAAACCGGCAGCGGCGGAAGAGGAAGTCAAAGAGCCTCCAAAGGAGATCGTAACAGCGCAGATTCCGGGTATCGAAGTTATGGACTTGGAGGACGCTGTAAAGGTACTCTGGAAGCTCAACATTTACGCAGAGAGCGGAATGGGCTGTACAGGGCCGATCATCCGTGTATCGGATGCGAACCTTGCAAAAGCAGAAGAAGAGCTGAAGAAGGCTGGTTACATCAACTAGGCGTTTATAATTGATACAACAGCGCTGGGGTCATAAAACGACTCCAGCGCTGTTTGTCATATGGGTAAGGCACATTCTTTATTTCCACTTGAAGTGGAATGGGGAATGTGCTAGTATATTTTGAGAAAATCAAAGATGATATATTGTGTATGCAAAGTAAGGAAAGAGAGGATAAAGACATGAACAGAGTGAGGACAAGATTTGCACCCAGCCCGACGGGGAGGATGCATGTGGGTAATTTGCGCACAGCGCTTTATGCATACCTGATCGCCAAACATGAGAACGGTGATTTTATGCTTCGTATCGAGGATACGGACCAGGAACGTTTTGTGGAGGGGGCCCTTGACATCATTTACCGTACGCTTGAGAAAACAGGGCTGATACACGATGAAGGACCTGATAAAGACGGTGGGGTAGGTCCCTATGTTCAGAGCGAGCGGAATGCTTCCGGCATTTATCTGAAGTACGCAAAGCAGCTCATCGAACAGGGGGACGCTTATTATTGTTTTTGTGATAAAGAGAGGCTCGAGTCTCTTAAAACATCGGTTTCTGAAGATGGAACAGCGATCGTTAACTATGACAAGCACTGTCTTCATCTGCGTAAGGAGGAAGTGGAGGCGAATCTTGCTGCTGGGAAGCCTTATGTGATCCGGATTAATATGCCTTTGGAGGGAACGACGACGTTCCACGATGAGATTTATGGGGATATCACGGTTCCGAATGCAGAGCTTGACGATATGATACTGATTAAGTCAGATGGATTTCCCACCTATAATTTTGCCAACGTGATCGACGACCATCTGATGGGAATCACCCATGTGGTAAGGGGGAATGAATACCTGTCCTCCGCGCCAAAGTATAACCGACTTTATGAAGCGTTTGGCTGGGAGATTCCGGTGTATGTACACTGTCCGCTCATCACAGACGAAAATCATAAGAAGCTGAGCAAGCGCTGCGGCCATTCTTCTTATGAAGATCTTCTGGAGCAGGGGTATGTGAGTGAAGCGATCGTCAATTTTGTCGCACTTTTGGGATGGTGCCCGCAGGATAACCGGGAAATTTTCTCCCTTCCTGAGCTGGTGGAGGCGTTCGACTACCTTCATATGAGCAAATCCCCGGCTGTGTTTGACACGACAAAATTGAAATGGATGAATGGAGAATACTTAAAGGTAATGGATTTCGACCGCTTCTGTGAGATGGCTGAACCATATATGAAAAAGGTGATAACAAAAGATTATGACTTAAGGAAGATCGCTGCTCTCGTGAAGACGAGGATCGAGGTCTTTCCGGATATCGCGGAGCAGATTGATTTCCTTGAAGAGCTTCCCGAGTATGACATATCCATGTTCTGCCATAAGAAGATGAAGACCAATGAGGAGACTTCTCTGGAAGTGCTCACAGAACTGCTCCCTAAATTAGAAGCTTGGAATGATTACAGCAACGACGCTTTATTTGAACTTCTGAAAGAATATGTCGCAGAGAAGGGATGTAAAAACGGGTATGTCATGTGGCCGGTGCGGACCGCTGTATCAGGAAAACAGAATACGCCGGGAGGAGCGACGGAGCTTATGGAAGTCCTGGGAAAAGAAGAATCTCTTGCACGGATCCGAAAAGCGATCGCTATGCTGAGCAGATAAGGAAAAACAGGAGTACACATGGATTTAAACAAAGAACAAAAGGAGGCCGTCCGACATAGAGATGGGCCTTGTATGGTACTGGCGCCTCCCGGATCGGGAAAGACCTTGACCGTCGTCAGGAGGATACAGTATCTAATCGAATCGTGTAATGTCCCGGCGCGGCAGATCTTGGTGATCACATTCACACGCTATGCGGCTAGGGAGATGCAGGAACGGTTTGGGAACCTTACCTGTGGAAGGAACACGGACGTTACGTTCGGTACTTTCCACAGTGTATTCTATGGGATTTTAAAACATACATACGGGATTGGGGGCGCCAATCTCCTTTCCGAACAGAACAGTATGGACATGTTGAAAGACGCAGCGGGAGAGACACTTAAGAATCGCGGCGACGAATGTGGGGAAGAGGAGGAGTTTTGGCGGGAGCTGAGGCAGGAAATCGGCGTTGTGAAGAATGGATTGTACCGTCTGGAGGATTTTCACAGCGAACGCCTTAGCCAGGATGAGTTTACACAGGTATTTCGACGGTATGAGTCCAGAAAAAAGGAATACAAGAAATTTGATTTTGACGATATGCTTGTGCAGTGTTATGCGCTTTTTAAAAAGCGTCCCGACATATTAAAGAAATGGCAGGAAAGATTCACATATATTTTGATCGATGAATTTCAGGATATCAACCGGGTTCAGTATGAGGTGATCCGTATGCTGTCTCTACCACAAAATAACCTGTTTGTGGTGGGCGACGACGATCAGTCGATCTATGGATTCCGCGGGGCGAATCCGGAGCTGATGTTGAATATGAAGCAGGACTATCCGGATATCCGAATCATATCCCTAACATATAATTACCGTTCTACAGAATTTATCGTGGGCGCTGCATCCAGAGTGATCTACCACAATGAGTCCCGCTATTTTAAACGGATCCGGTCGTTCAAGGGAAGGGGCGAAGCGGTGCATGTGCAGGAGCTTCTTGATGGGATGGAGGAGGCACGTTTCGTGGCGTCTGAGATTCAAAAACGTCTGGATACCGGAAAGGATGCGGGAGAGATTGCCGTCCTATATCGGGCCGGCCTTCAGGCCAATCTGGTGTCAGAAGCCTTAAGCGAGCGCAGGATTCCTTTTGAAATGCGGGAACATATGCCGAATTTTTATGAGCACTTTGTCGTAAGGGACATGCTCTCTTATATGAAGATCGCCTCGGGAGATCGGAGGCGGGAATGGTTCCTAAAGATAGCGAACCGTCCTGTACGCTATCTTTCCAGGGCATGTTTTGACAGAGGGCAAGTGGACTTTGAAGATATACGAAAGTTCTATGAAGAAAAGGAATGGATGCAGGATATTATCGACCAATTTGAGTTGGATATCAAAATGTTGGAAAATATGGCGCCGTATGCACAGATTCAATATATCAAAAAAAGAATCGGATATGAGGCTTTCCTTATAAGTTATGCCGCAGAACACCAGATTCCCTGTGAAAGCCTGAAAAGTGTCGTACAGGATTTGGAAGAACGAAGCAAGCCCTTCCGGCGGTATGAGGAATTTGCCGAACATATCAGCACATACACCGCAGAGCTTTTAGAACAGGAAAAGTTGCGCAGGAATCAGAGAAAAAGACAAAGAGATAAGGTACAGCTCATGACAATGCACGCGGCGAAAGGTCTGGAGTTTGACACTGTTTTTGTGATCCACGCCAATGAAGGGGAGACGCCTTATCAGAAAGCTGATTCTCTAAAGGAGATCGAAGAAGAACGCCGGATGTTTTATGTAGCGATGACCCGCGCCAGGGAAGAACTGTTGATTTCTTATATCGTAGAAAAAAACGGGAGCAGCATAAAACTGTCCCGTTTTGTAGAAGAACTGTGGGGCAGGGCGATGAAGCCCTACTCGAATTTCCCGCCCTCTTCCTCTTCAACCGCGAAAAATTCGTCCTGATAAAACCCCGTAAAATCAAGCCATTCATCGAAACGATAGAGTACTTTCTCGAATTCATCGTCATCTTCGATATTATTCAGCTTGTGCATATCCCCGCCTGTCTCATCTCTGGTAAACTGGTAAAGCCATTCTCCACCTTCGGCATCGTTCCCGTCTTGATCCAGTGGCTGAAGTGCTATGTATTCTTTGGAATCAACCTCTAGAACGGTGAGGATCCGGCATGTTACTTCCTCGTCATTGTCCAGTGTAAGGGTGACGTATTCCGGCTGGGTCTGTCCCCCTTCTTCGGATGCATCTTTGTGGTGCTTGTCCCGTTTCCTGCCCATGATCTTAAGAACTCCTTTCCTCTGATACTCCTACTCTAGCAGACACAGAGCGGATTTGCAAGGGGAAAACTATTGACATTGTCCCCAAAAAAGTTACAATATAAGAAAGGTTTTCAGGGAGGATTCGTATGAAAAAGAGGGTAATGTCCTTATGGATTGCCGTGATCTTCTGCATTCTTGCACTCCCGGGATGTAAGAAAAATGTCGGAACAAGCGAAGACAATGCCATGAGGAATGACGAAGAGACAGAAGATATCGACGGCAGTTATCTTTTTGGATTCAGCTGTATTACAATGGAAAATCCATATTATATCACATTGGAACAATCCTTGCGGGAGACGATTGAGGACAGAGGCCATAGCCTGATCACGAAAGATCCCAGGCTGGATGCGGACAGACAGCTTGAACAGCTCGAAGAGATGATCGAGGAGGGGGTCGATGCAGTATTTTTATGCCCGGTCTCCTGGGAGAAGATTACACCTGCACTTGAGAAACTAAAGGAAGCGGACGTTCGGATCATCAATGTGGATACGGAAGTGAAGGCAATGGATTATGTTGACGCTTACGTGGGTTCAGATAATAAGAACGCAGGCGTTATCTGTGCCCAAGATCTGATTAAGATGTATCCGGACGGCGGAAAGATTGTGATCCTGGAGAGTCTGTCACAGAATTCTGTCATAGACAGGATTACCGGGTTCGAGGAAGCAATCGCAGGCCAAGGATTTGAGATCGTGGCGCGCGCGGATGTCCACGGAGACTTGAACGATGCGCGGGAAGCGGCGTCAGAGATTTTTAAAGAAAATGAAGAGATCACAGCCGTAATGTGCGGGAACGACCCTTCCGCCCTGGGCGCCCTGGTGGCCGCCAATACGGCCAAGCGGAAGGATCTTATCATATATGGTGTGGACGGTTCGCCGGACCTAAAGAAAGAGCTGATAAAGCATGATACATTGATTCGCGGGACCTGCGGGCAGTCGCCCATCAGTACCGGAAAGGATGCCGCGAAGATCGGCATTGCGCTCCTGGACGGAGAAGATTATGAACGTGAGACATATGAGGAGGTTTTTTTTATCGACGCAGAGAATGTTAAGATGTACGGCGCAGACGGATGGCAGTAAGGGAGAGGCAGATCATGAAGACAGAAAAAGGATACCCGATACCACAGGGATGTACGGTCAGCGGAAATAAGGTGAATTTTTCAGTGGCAGTTCCGACAAAGAAGAAGTGTGAGCTGCTGCTGTATAAAAAGGGAAAAAAGAGCCCGCTTACGGTTCTTCCGGTAAAGGAAGACAGCGTAACGGGTGAGCTGCGTTTTTTGTCCGTCATTTTGGACAGACCGCAGGAATATGAGTATAATTATCGGATCGAAGGCACGATCGTGCCGGATCCGTATGGAAAGTCTTTTGCCGGGAAAGAAGTGTGGGGGAAAAAGCGTGATGTCCAGAATCACGAGATACGTACCCACATTGTTCCCGACGATTTTTTCTGGGAGTCAGATACCCGGCCACATCTGGCGATGGATGAGGTGATCGCGTACACTTTGCATGTACGAGGATTTACGAAGCATAAATCATCCAAAGTCCGGCATAAGGGGACTTTCTGCGGACTGATCGAAAAACTGCCTTATATCCGGCAGCTGGGAGTAAATCAGATCCAGTGTATGCCCGTATATGAATTTGAGGAAAATCAGGAAAGATATACGAATTATTGGGGATACGGGGAAGGATGCTATTTTGCTCCGAAGGCTTCTTACGCTGTGGAAGATGCGGTGACGGAACTCAAGGAGACTGTGAAGACGCTGCATAAGGAGGGGATCGAGATTGTTCTTGAGATGCCGTTTACAAGCGGAACTTCAATGCTTCTTATCGCTGACTGTCTGCGGTATTGGGTAATGCAGTACCATATTGACGGATTTATCGTGAATCCTGACGTCTGTGATATCGGGGCTCTGTCCAAAGATCCTGTGTTGATTCACACAAAACTCCTAAGGAAACAGGATCAGTTCCAGAACACGATGCGCCGTTTCCTGAAAGGAGACGAAGGGATGATCGGGGAGGTAGCGTGGCAGCTGAGGCATCTATCCGATGGAGGAGAGACGTTTAACTATATTGCAGGCCATAATGGATTCACTTTACATGATGTGGTTTCCTACGACGGAAAGCATAATGAACTGAATGGAGAACAGAACCACGACGGTCCGGAGTATAATTACAGCTGGAACTGCGGAGCGGAAGGCCCCAGCCGCAAAAAGGCGGTCCTTGAACTTCGTAAGGGACAGATACGCAATGCCTTTCTTCTGCTGCTTTTAGCACAGGGAACGCCTTGTATTCTGGCAGGCGATGAGTTTGAAAATACCCAGAAGGGAAATAATAATGTATACTGCCAGGATAACCCTACGGCATGGCTTGACTGGAGCGCTCTGGAAAAAGATCCCTCGCTCTTTGAGTTCGTGAAGAGACTTACGGTATTCAGAAGAGAACACAGGGTGTTCTGCCCTAAGACGGAGATGCGCGGGCTGGACGATATGTGCTGTGGAATACCGGATGTGTCCTATCATGGACGGTACGCGTGGCAAATGCCGTCCGAGATTGCGAGCCGGCAGCTCGGCGTTTTTTATCATGGTACAAACGGCAGGGAGGACAATTGTTTTGTAGCGTACAACATGCACTGGATCGAACATATTTTTGCTCTTCCCAAGCTCCCGAAAGAATTGAAATGGCATGAGGCAGTGAACACCATGGAGGGCGTCCTTAAGGAGGCACGTCCGATCGAGGAAAGAGAAGTCAGCGTAAAAGAACGTACGATCCGGGTATTTGTGGGACTTTAGGAGGACAGGTGAAAAAACATTTCACCCATACCTGTCTGTGCTGTGGAATATGCACAGAATGGAGGAAAGCATGAAAATTTGGAACCATTTTTGCACGATCACACATCATAAAATATTGGTTATGAGACATTGTTTCCAGGTAGGACTTTTCAGGCAAGGAATACTGCACGACTTGTCAAAGTATTCGCCCGCTGAATTCTGGGTGGGATGCAGATATTATCAAGGGACAAGAAGTCCGAATAATGCCGAGAGGGAAGATATTGGATGTTCGACGGCATGGCTTCATCATAAAGGACGTAATAAACACCATTATGAGTATTGGCTGGATTATGGGCTGGAAGATAAGGGCATCGTGGGATCAAAGATGCCTGTGAACTATGTGGTCGAGATGTTCATGGACCGAATCGCAGCGTCAAAGATCTATAAGAAGGAAGCGTATACGGATGCATCTCCGCTGGAATATTATCAAAAAGGGGTTGCGGACACACTGCTTCATCCGGATACGAGAAAGCTGTTGGAAAAACTTCTTGTCATGCTCGCCGAAAAAGGGGAGAAGAAAACATTTGCCTATATCAGGGCAAACGTATTGAGAAAGAAAAGAAAGGGAAGGAGAATGAGCCGATGATGGAAGGGCTGCCGAAAGATCCGATCCTTCTGCTTAGCGTCGTCAATACAAAGCTCCGGGATTTTTATCCCGGGCTGAATGAACTTTGCCGAGATCTGGGCGTGGACAAGCATGAACTGGAGAAGAAGCTGGAAACGGCGGGATATGCTTATGAAAGCTCGGTGAATCAGTTTATATAGAGGGAGAAAGTCAGGAGAAATGAGTAATTAAGATTCTGATAAGATACGAAAGGGAGGGATAATGGAAAGAAACATATGTGTTATAAAAGATGTGAATGAAAATCAGATTGTAGTAATAAATGATATACGTTTTAAAGGCAGACAAAATATTGACTGGGATGAGGTTGAGCAGTATTTAAGGCAATATGTTGGAGAACTTGTAGAAATAGCTGAAAGCAAAGAAATTATATACATAGGCAATGATCTTCCTGATGAATATACAGGTTCCAATTACACGGCAAAGTTGAAAGGTGCTCTTGCAAAGGCAAAAGCGAATGCCGCACAGGGAATTCCTGAGATGATTGAGATTGCGGAGAATAAGAGATTTCGAGAGAATCTGGCGAAAAAGCATGATAAAAATGCCAGATTTGGATGGTATTGATATGATTCTCGCTTTGCTCTTCCAGTTTTTGACGACGATGGAGAGGTTTTGCGTTATAATGTATTCCATGTGGAGCTTGTTATAAGACATGCAGAGGATAAGAAGTTGTATTTATACGACATTATAAACATAAAAAAAGAAACGAGTACCCCGCTTGAGCCATAAAGCTGTACGGTAAAAAACTCGCTTCGTTTTATGCATTATATGATAGAAAGGGAAAAAAGTCAAGAGAAATGTATAGTAGTATTGATTTGGATAAAATAAATATAAATGCGGCACCTCCCGCAGAGGAACCTGCCAGGCAGTATTATTTTATGGCAAAATGCCGTCAGCATGTGCGGGAGGAAAGCGCCCGCTTGGGACGCCCTTTGGGTGCAGCGGTGGTCAATTTTGGCTGCCAGATGAATGCCCGTGACGCAGAGAAGCTTCAGGGAATCCTGGAGGCTATTGGATATGAGACGGCAAACGAGGATGAGGCAGACTTTGTGATCTATAACACCTGTACTGTCCGTGAGAACGCCAACCTGCGTGTATACGGTCGATTGGGACAGCTTGGGAAAAGGAAGCGGAAAAACCCGGATATGATTATCGGCCTGTGTGGATGCATGATGCAGGAGCCGGAAGTGATCGATAAGATACGAAAGAGTTTCCGTTTTGTGGATCTTGTTTTTGGCACACACAATATCTATAAATTTGCAGAATTGATGGCTTCCAGAATAGAATCCGGGGATATGGTGATCGACATTTGGAAGGATACGGACGCGATTGTGGAAGACCTACCGAGCAAAAGGAAATATCCCTTTAAATCAGGGGTAAATATTATGTTCGGATGCAATAATTTCTGCAGTTATTGTATTGTCCCCTATGTAAGAGGACGGGAGCGGAGCCGCAGCCCGGAAGATATCATCCGGGAGATCGAGGCTTTGACAGCTGACGGCGTAGCGGAAGTCATGCTGCTAGGGCAGAATGTAAATTCTTACGGGAAAACTTTAAAAGAGCCTGTTACGTTTGCGCAGCTTCTTGGGAAGATCGAGAAGATCGAAGGGCTTAAAAGAATACGCTTTATGACGTCGCATCCGAAGGATCTGTCGGATGAACTGATCGAGGTGATGGCAGGATCGAAGAAAATCTGCAGACATCTGCATCTTCCGGTTCAGTCCGGAAGCAGCCGGATCCTTCAAAAGATGAACCGGCGGTATACAAAAGAACAGTATCTTGCCCTTGTAGGCAGGCTACGTGATAAAATGCCGGATATTTCCCTTACGACAGATATTATCGTGGGATTCCCCGGGGAGACGGAGGAAGACTTTCAGGAGACAATGGATCTGGTAAGGAAGGTACGGTATGACAGTGCGTTCACATTCCTTTATTCCAGGAGGACCGGGACGCCTGCAGCGGCGATGGAAGACCAAGTGCCAGAAAATGTGATGAAGGAAAGGTTCGACAGGCTTCTTAGTGAGGTACAGGCGATTGCGGCGGAAGTATGCTCCATACATGAAGGACACATCGCCGAAGTTCTTGTCGAAAATGTCAATGAACAGGATGCTGGGCTGGTTACTGGGCGCATGAGCAATAATATTTTAGTACATTTTCCGGGAGACGCCGGGCTGATCGGGAAATTGATAATGGTGCGTCTGACGGAGGCAAAAGGATTTTACTATATGGGGGAAGCGGTATAAAGCAGGCCTAAAACGCTCACACTATGGGAATACCAACATAGTGAGGGCGTTTTTTATGGATAAAATAAAAAGAACATCAAAAAAAATCAGTGAATACCTGTTTTTCTGGACTCTCGGAGGAAGCGTGTATTATCTTCTCGAAATTCTCTTCCGGGGATTTTCACATTGGAGCATGTTCGTCCTTGGAGGGCTTGCCTTATGTTTTTGCACCTTCCAGGGGCAGTCTATGGGATGGAGCGAACCGCTGTGGGTCCAGATATTTCGCACGGTTATATTTGTGACCGCGCTGGAATTTACCACAGGAATTATTGTAAATAAATGGCTGCATCTGTACGTATGGGACTACAGCGATCAGCCGTTCCAGCTGTGGGGTCAGATCTGTGTCCCCTTTATGATCCTGTTTTCAGGGCTGATACTGCTGGGAATCTTTCTGGGAGGCATACTTTCCCATCATATATACCGTGAGGAAAAACCTCACTTTTACGTGCTTTGAAAATCTGTTTCCTTGTGTTATACTAGGAGTATTCACAAAAGAAAAGGAGAAAAATCATGGCGGAACTGACCCCTATGATGCAGCAATATTTAAAAACAAAAGAAGAATATAAGGATTGTATCCTTTTTTACCGGCTGGGCGATTTCTATGAGATGTTTTTTGACGACGCGGTGACGGTGTCTAAAGAACTGGAACTGACTCTTACAGGAAAGAGCTGCGGGCTTGAAGAGAGGGCTCCCATGTGCGGAGTCCCTTATCATGCTGTGGACGGTTACCTGAACCGGCTGGTAGCAAAAGGCTATAAAGTAGCGATCTGTGAACAGATGGAAGACCCGAAAATGGCGAAAGGACTCGTAAAACGAGATGTGGTACGTATCGTAACGCCGGGGACCAATCTTGATATTCAGTCGCTTGACAACACGAAGAATAATTACATTATGTGTATTGTCTATGTTGCAAACCGCTACGGGCTTTCCATAGCGGATGTGACGACAGGAGAATATCTGTTGACGGAGGTGGATACCCCGAATCGTCTGACCGATGAGTTGTACAAATTCGCGCCGGCAGAAATCATCTGCAACGAATCGTTTTACATGAGCGGGTTGAATCTGGATGAGATGAAGGAACGGCTGGGGACCGCGGTATATTTTCTGGATGCATGGTATTTCGACGACACGCTCTGCCGGCAGACGCTCACGGAGCATTTTCATGTAAACTCTCTGGAAGGCCTGGGGCTTTCTGATTATGACTGTGGAATCATCGCGTCCGGGGCGCTTCTGAAATATTTGGAAGAGACGCAGCGTAATTCTCTTTCCCACCTAAGCCGTCTTACCACCTATGTCACCGGCAATTATATGATTCTCGACAACGCCACAAGGAGGAACCTGGAACTGGTCGAGACTTTGCGGGAGAAACAGAAGAGAGGGTCGCTTTTATGGGTTTTGGATAAAACAAAGACGGCGATGGGAGCAAGGACTCTTAGAAAATATATTGAACAGCCGTTGATCGATAAGAGACAGATCACAGACCGGCTCGACGCCGTGGAGGAGTTGAAGGAGAACGCGATCTCGCGCGAGGAGATTCGTGAATACCTGGGGCCTATCTATGATTTGGAACGTCTGATGGGGAAAATTACCTATGGGTCCGCTAATCCCAGAGATCTATCCGCATTTCAAAGCTCGCTGTCCATGCTGCCCCATGTGAAATACATACTGGAAGAAATGCAGTCGGATCTTTTGAAAGAGATTTATAAAAAGATGGATCCCATGGAAGAACTCTGCTCCCTGATCGAGTCCGCGATCGCCGAGGATCCGCCCCTTGCCATGAAAGAAGGCGGAATCATACGAGAAGGATACAGCGAAGAAGTGGACCGGCTGCGCAAGGCGAAGTCAGAAGGTAAAGACTGGCTTGCTGAATTGGAAACCAAAGAACGGGAGAATACAGGAATCAAGAATCTTCGTATCCGTTTCAACAAAGTATTTGGGTATTATCTGGAGGTTACCAATTCTTTTAAGGATATGGTTCCGGATTATTATATCCGAAAACAGACGCTTGCGAATGCAGAGCGTTACACAATACCGGAATTAAAAGAGCTGGAGGAACAGATTCTTGGAGCGGAGGACCGGCTTTGTGCGCTGGAATACGACCTGTATTGTGAAGTGCGCAGCCAGATTGCCGAAGAGATGACGCGTATCCAGACCACCGCAAAAGCGGTAGCAAAATTGGACGCGCTTGCTTCACTGGCCTTGATCGCTGAGAGGAATAATTATGTGCGTCCGAAAATCAACGAAAAAGGTGTCATTGACATCAAGGATGGCAGGCATCCGGTCGTCGAAAAAATGATACCGAACGACTTATTCATTGCAAACGATACCTATCTAGATGACAGGAAAAAAAGAATATCCATTATTACAGGGCCGAATATGGCGGGCAAATCCACATACATGCGGCAGACCGCATTGATTGTCTTGATGGCCCAGATTGGCTCGTTTATCCCAGCGTCCTCCGGCAATATCGGTCTGGTAGACCGGATATTCACCCGAGTCGGCGCCTCCGACGACCTTGCTTCCGGACAGAGTACCTTTATGGTGGAGATGAACGAAGTGGCGAACATTCTGCACAATGCTACGTCAAAAAGCCTCCTCATCCTGGATGAGATCGGAAGGGGAACCAGCACGTTCGACGGCCTCAGCATCGCCTGGGCTGTAGTTGAGCATATTAGTAGCAGTCGTCTTCTGGGGGCAAAGACCCTGTTTGCCACACATTACCATGAACTGACGGAGCTGGAAGGAAAGATTGACAATGTCAATAATTATTGTATTGCGGTCAAGGAAAAAGGGGATGAGATCGTTTTCTTACGTAAGATTGTCCAGGGCGGCGCGGACAAGAGCTATGGAATCCAGGTCGCGAAGCTTGCAGGGGTTCCGGATTCCGTCATCGCACGGGCGAAAGAGATTGTAGAAGAACTCACCGAGGCCGACATCACAGAACGCGTCAGAGATATTGCCGTCCAGGGACCGGAACAGAAGAGAAAGCGGAAAAAGAGACCGGACGATGTGGACCTTGCACAGTTCTCTTTGTTTGACACAGTGAAGGACGACGATGTCCTGGAGGAACTCAAAGGGCTTGATATCAGCCATATGACGCCCATGGACGCGCTAAATACCCTCTATCAGCTCCAGAAAAAACTGGA
Source organism: Coprococcus sp. (assembly GCA_022793995.1). Classification (GTDB taxonomy): domain Bacteria; phylum Bacillota; class Clostridia; order Lachnospirales; family Lachnospiraceae; genus Allocoprococcus. The sequence continues at coordinate 218,105 of JAAWDY010000011.1, read as the reverse complement.
AAACCGTTGGTAGGCCTTTTGAGAAAAAAGGAATTACTTGCAAGAAAGGAAGAGAATACATGCCGCACATTGAATTATTAGATCAAATCACAATCGATAAGATTGCCGCCGGAGAGGTGATCGAACGTCCGGCGTCAGTGGTAAAAGAGTTGGTAGAAAATGCCGTTGACGCAGGAGCGGACGCCATTGTCGTGGAAATAGAGGAGGGCGGGATTTCGTTGATTCGGATCACGGACAACGGATGCGGGATTAAGCACGAAGAAGCCGCCTGCGCTTTTTTACGTCACTCCACCAGCAAGATCCGGAGCGAGGAGGATCTCATCCATGTATCTTCGTTGGGCTTTCGGGGAGAAGCATTGTCCAGCATCGCCGCTGTATCGAAGGTTGAGATGATCACAAAGACTCAAAACGATATGGCTGGAACCCGTTATCTGATCGAAGGAGGAAAAGAAAAGTCCATAGAAGAAATAGGAGCGCCGGACGGTACAACCTTTCTTGTCCGGCAGCTTTTTTATAATACGCCAGCAAGGCGAAAATTTCTGAAAACACCGACGACGGAGGCGGGACAGGTGAGCGATCTGATGATAAGGCTGTCTTTGTCCCACCCGGAGATCTCGTTTCAGTTTATCAATAACCGGCAGGTGAGATTACACACTTCCGGCAACGGCAGGCTGAAAGACGTCATTTATCATGTCTACGGAAGAGACGTGGCAAACAATCTGATCTTACTTTCCTGGGAAAAAAATGGACTTCGGCTCAAGGGGTTTCTGGGAAAACCGGTGATCTCAAGAGGAAATCGGAATTTCGAGAATTATTTTATAAACGGGCGCTACATACGAAGTCAGATCCTATCCAAAGCAATCGAAGACGCTTATAAGGACTTTACAATGCAGCATAAGTATCCTTTTGTTGCCATTCACATGGAGATCGATCCGGAGAGGATTGATGTGAATGTACATCCCGCTAAAATGGAAATGCGATTTGATAAGCAGCAGGAGATTTACGATCAAGTCTATACGGCTGTGTGCAATGCGCTGCATGAACAGGAGACGATTCCTGAAATCAAAATCCCCAAACCGGTTGTTCCCCTGGAATCCGCAAGGGGTCCGGTTAATTATCAGACAACTCAGACGGTACGGGAAGAGAGTGCGGCATATGGGGTGGGAGAAGAGAAAAATCTAGATTATTTTATGGAAAAAATGAAAGAACGTGTAAAAAATTTTCACAAAAACAGAGTGCACTCTGCAAATAAAACCCAAAAAACAGAGCGTGCTCCACAAAAAACAGATTCTAATCTGTTTTTGAAAAAAGAAGAAAATAAAAAAACAGAGCGAGGTCTGGGGAATAGTCCACACTTTCCACAAAGTAATCCACAAAAGTCCACAGAGACCACACAATTGAACCTGTTTGATGAAAAAATATTGGAAAAAGATATCCGACAGGAGTATCGGATTATCGGACAGGTTTTTGATACCTATTGGCTCATTCAATTTCAAGAAAATCTGTATATCATTGACCAGCATGCCGCGCACGAGAGGGTTTTGTATGAACGGACACTGGCGCAGATGAAAAGTAGGGTGTATACTTCTCAGTATTTAAATCCGCCGATCATCCTGAGTCTGACGATGCAGGAAATAGATGTAATCAAAAGCCATATGGACAGCTTCACCGCCATCGGATTTGAAATCGAACCTTTTGGAGGGGATGAGTACGCTGTGAGGGCGGTTCCGGATAATCTATTCGGGATTGCCAAAAAGGATCTTTTGCTGGAAATGCTCGATGCGCTCGTCGGCGGGCTCGCCAGTAGCTTGTCCCCGGAGATCATTGATGAAAAGATTGCGTCCATGTCATGCAAGGCGGCGGTCAAGGGGAATTCACGGCTTTCCGTGTCTGAGGTAGATGCGCTCATCGCAGAGCTTCTCACCCTAGAGAACCCCTACCACTGCCCCCACGGGCGTCCGACGATCATTTCCATGACACGAAGAGAACTGGAAAAGAAATTCAAACGGATTGTATAAAGAAAGGAACAGGCATATGGAGGAAAAAAAGAAAAAACCTCTTATTGTACTCGCCGGACCTACGGCGGCAGGAAAAACAAAGCTCTCCCTCCGGCTTTCTCAGGCGGTTGGAGGAGAGATCATTTCCGCGGATTCTATGCAGGTATACCGGCATATGGATATCGGATCCGCCAAGATCCGAAAGGAAGAAATGGAAGGGGTCCCCCATCATCTGATCGATGTCCTGGAACCAGAAGAAGAATTTCACGTGGCACGGTTCCAGGACATGGCAAAAAGAGCCCTCCAGGAAATCTACGCACGGGAGAACATCCCCATCCTGGTGGGCGGCACCGGATTTTATATCCAGGCACTTCTTTATGATATTGACTTTTCACGCGGAGAGGAGGATACTGAGTATCGTCGCATGTTGGAAGCATTTGCACGGAAAGAAGGCGCCGGAGCGCTGCATGAACGGCTGAGAAAGGTTGATCCTGAAGCAGCGGACATGATCCATGCCAATAATGTGAAACGGGTCGTTCGCGCCCTGGAGTTCTACCATCAGACAGGAACAAGGATATCTGAACATAATGAGAAGGAGCGTCAAAAGGAATCTCCCTACCGATTTGTCTATTTTGTGTTAAACGACGACCGCGGGCGGCTCTATGACCGAATTGATAGGCGTGTAGATCAAATGATGGAAGAAGGACTGGTCGAAGAGGTGGCGTATCTAAAAGAGAGAGGGTGCCGCAAAGGGATGGTTTCCATGCAGGGATTGGGGTATAAAGAAATTCTTGCGTTCCTGGACGGGGAAACTTCTTTGGAGGAGGCCATCCGTCTGTTAAAGCGGGATACCCGCCATTTTGCCAAACGCCAGATCACATGGTTCAAGCGGGAGCCGGACTGCATCTGGCTTAATTGGAAGGATTATGATGACAGCGAGGACGCCATGCTTTGCGCCATGCTTGCGAAGCTTAGAGAAAGGAAGATCATGGAAAATGAAATTAGATCAGATGATACAGGATTATTATAGGGAAATGGGGATCGCGCAGGAAGTGTATGCTTACGGTACGCAGGTCGAAGAGACGCTTGTCAGCCGGTTCCGGCAAATCGACCGTATGGCGGAACTGAATCAGATCAAGGTGATCAACGCTATGCAGAAAGCGCGGGTGAACGCGGAATGCTTTCATTATGCTTCCGGGTATGGTTATAATGATTTTGGGCGGGATACCCTGGAGAAGGTGTATGCTAATGTATTCCATACAGAAGACGCCCTGGTCCGCCCGCAGATCACCTGTGGGACCCATGCGCTTGCGCTCACACTCATGGCCTGCCTGCGCCCGGGGGACGAGCTGTTGTCCGTTGCCGGAAAACCTTACGATACTTTGGAGGAGGTGATCGGCATCCGGCCTTCCTGCGGGTCGCTTGCGGAATATGGAATCACTTACAGCCAAGTCGATCTTCTGGAAGACGGAAGCTTTAACTTTGAGGCGATCCGAAACGCGATCACTGAAAAGACGAAGCTTGTCACCATTCAGAGATCCAAAGGATACCAGACCCGTCCCAGCTTTTCTGTGGAGCAAATCGGGGAGGCGATCCGGTTTGTCAAACAGGTTAGGCCGGAAATCATCTGTATGGTGGATAACTGCTATGGTGAATTTGTAGAAGAAAAGGAACCGAGCGATGTGGGGGCTGATTTGGTTGTGGGTTCACTGATAAAAAATCCAGGAGGAGGATTAGCCCCGATTGGAGGATATATTGCAGGCAGAAGGAATCTGATCGAACAATGCGCGTATCGCCTCACCTCTCCGGGGCTTGGAAAGGAAGTCGGCGCCTCTTTGGGCGTCATGCAGTCCTTCTACCAGGGGTTGTTCCTTGCCCCGACTGTGGTGGCAGGCGCGTTAAAAGGCGCTGTGTTTGCGGCAAATGTATACGAGCGGCTGGGCTATCCGGTCATCCCGGACGGCAAGGAAGAACGGCATGACATTATCCAGGCGGTGACCTTAGGAAGTGCTGAAGGCGTAATCCAGTTCTGCAAAGGGATCCAGGCGGCGGCTCCTGTGGACAGCCATGTGGCGCCGGAACCATGGGCCATGCCGGGGTATGACAGTGAAGTGATTATGGCGGCGGGGGCTTTTGTGCAAGGCTCTTCCATTGAACTCAGTGCAGATGGGCCGATCAAGCCGCCATATGCGGTCTATTTTCAAGGAGGCCTGACCTGGGAGCATGCAAAGTTCGGAATTATGATGTCCCTGCAGAAGCTTTGGGAGGCGGGCATGGTAAAAGAATTCCCCTCTCTTGATCTCAAATAGAAGGAAAAGAGGAAAACAATATGGAACGAAAACGGATCATTGTCATTGGCGGCGGACCTTCCGGGATGATGGCTGCGATCACTGCGGCAAAAGAAGGAGCTTTTGTCACGATCATAGAACACAATGAACGGATCGGCAAAAAAATTCTCTCCACAGGAAACGGACGATGCAATTTCACGAATACACAGCAGGAGCCGGACTGCTACCGAAGTGATAATACAGCGTTCCCCTGGAAGGTGATAAGCGCATACTCGGCAGCACAGACAATCGCTGATTTTACCGCGATGGGGATCTACTCGAAAAATAAAAACGGATGTCTGTACCCATTTTCGGAACAGGCGTCCGCGGTCCTTGACGTACTTCGGATGGAAATCGCTCGTCTAGAAATCCAGGTGCAGACAGCAAAACATGTGGTGGAGATTCAAAAAAAAGGACGCGGCCTTCTTTCCTGTATTATAGCGGAAGGGAAAAAGAGATCCCATATCGAAGGGGAGGCTGTGATTCTTGCCTGTGGTTCCAAGGCGGCGGAAAAACTGGGTTCTGACGGGAGCGGGTATACCATCGCAAAAAAACTAGGACATCACATTGTCCCGGTCGTCCCAGCCCTGATCCAGCTCAGATGCAAGGAGGACTTTTTTAAAGCGCTCGCAGGGGTGCGGACGCATGGGAAGGTCACGATTCGGATAAATGGAAAGGCCTGTGCCGCGGATACCGGCGAGATTCAGCTAGTCGATTATGGGATCTCCGGGATACCGGTGTTCCAGGTCAGCCGTTTTGCCGCAAAAGCCGTTTCAGAAAAGAAAAATGTCGCAGCCGTTCTTGATTTTATGCCGGATTTTACCCGGGAGCAGATGCTCTCTTTCCTGAGACTGCGTGTAAAAGAACATCCGGAAAAGACCATGGATGTATTCTTTACCGGGGTTCTCCATAAAAAGCTTTCCGGAGTGCTCTTAAAGCAGGCAGGGATTCCTTTTGGAAAAACTGCAGGGAATCTGACAGAACAAGAGCTTATAGATATTGTGGAGATCGTGAAGGGGTTTACAGTTCAGGTGACGCAGCCCAATCCATTTGGAATGGCACAGGTCTGTGCGGGAGGCGTCGACACCCGGGAGGTCAATCCAGATACGATGGAATCCCTTTTGGTAAAAGGGGTCTATTTTGCAGGAGAACTCCTGGATGTGGACGGGATGTGCGGCGGATATAATCTGCAGTGGGCGTGGTCCAGCGGATATCTTGCCGGGAAAGGAGCCGCTCATGCTTAGAATCAGCCAGATAAAAATACGGATTCCCCACACAGAAGAAGACTTGTATCAAAAGATGCTCTTCCGGCTTGGTATCAAAAAGGACGATCTATTAGAGTACACGATCCGAAGGCAGTCCCTTGACGCTCGGCACAAACCGGAACTTTTCTATATTTATACGGTCGATATCAAGGTGAAAAATGAAAAAACGATCCTCAAACGGATGAGCAAAGGTCGGCATGCCGTGCAGGTGTCGGTCTGCGACGAAGCCCCGTATGCCTTTCCGCCGGAGGGGAAGGAGCGGATGGCGCGCCGTCCTGTTATTGTGGGGAGCGGACCTGCCGGACTTTTCTGCTCCTATTTTCTGGCGGCATATGGTTATCGTCCTATTCTTATAGAAAGAGGCGCCCCGGTGGAAGAACGTACAGAGGATGTCCGCATCTTCTGGGAGAAAGGGATCCTGAAAGCCGATTCCAATGTACAGTTCGGCGAGGGTGGCGCAGGGACGTTCTCGGACGGAAAACTGAACACGCTTATCAAAGACCCTGCGGGGAGAATCCGGAAGGTCCTGGAGATCTTTGTAGAAAACGGCGCGCCCAAAGAGATCTTATATGTGAACAAACCGCACGTGGGCACGGACGTCCTCACAGAGGTGATTCCCAATATCCGAAGACAGATATTAAAAATGGGAGGAGAGGTTCGTTTTCATACCCGGATGGAGGAACTGATCGTGGATGAAGAGACGGGGAAGGTCAAAGGGCTAATCCTTGCATCTCCCTCCTGCGGCAGGGAGATTCTTCCTTCCGATACCATCATACTTGCGCCAGGACACAGTGCGCGGGATACCTTCTTCCGCTTGTATGAACAGAAGATTCCCATGGAGGCAAAATCATTTGCAGTCGGGGTGCGCGCCATACATCCGCAGCGCTTGATCGACCGTTCTCAGTACGGGGAGGGGGTTCCCCGCATGCTTCCGCCCGCTGCATATAAGCTGGCCGCGAAAACTGGAGATGGAAGAGGAGTCTATTCGTTCTGCATGTGTCCAGGAGGCTATGTGGTAAATGCCTCTTCTGAGGAAGGGCATCTTGCAGTCAATGGAATGAGTCTTAGCGCACGCGACTCCGTGAACGCCAACAGCGCGATTGTGGTAACTGTGACACCGGAAGATTTTAAAGGAGACAGCCCGCTTGCCGGGATCGAGTTTCAAAGAACGCTGGAGCGGGCGGCATATAAGGCGGGAAATGGAAAAATCCCGGTACAGCGATATGGTGATTTTTATGCTGAGGAGATGGGATATCCTGCCGCAGACCGAGGCGAGGACACGGATTTTTCCGGCCATATGCCCTGTATGAAAGGAGATTGGAATTTTAGCTCTCTTACAACAGTCCTGCCGCCGCTTATCCGTCGCGGCCTGATCGAGGGAATGGAGCAGTTCGGCAAAAAAATCCGTGGATTTTCGCATCCGGACACCCTTCTTGCCGCTGTGGAAAGCCGTACGTCGTCTCCGATACGGATACCAAGAAACGAGGAGATGGAATGCACGGCGGCAGGCGGGCTTTACCCTTGCGGGGAAGGGGCGGGGTATGCCGGGGGAATTGTCTCCGCAGCCGCGGATGGGATGCGGACGGCGGAAGCGATCCGCAGAAAATATGCTGCATTCGACACAAAGTGTCAAGATTAAGAAAAATTTAATGGAGGAAAACTCTATACACGATTTTTAAAATGTGATAGAATGTATACAGTTTGTGATTGGAAGAGGAGGAATACAAATGAAAGGAGCCGGAAGCAAAAATGCCTGGGCATTATTCCTGATGATGCTGGTAGGAGTGGTCCTGGGCGGCTTTATTGGGATTCTGGCGGCAAAAGTGCCTTGGCTTGGCTGGCTTTCCTATGGACAGTCGTTTGGGCTGGAGAACCCGATCATCCTGGATCTGGGGCTTTTGGTGCTTACATTCGGTTTGAATATCAAGATTACAATCGCAGGCATCATCGGAGTTATCATCTCCGTGATCATTTATCGTTTCTTATAGGGCGCTTTTATGCGCTCCATATTACAAGGGTTGGAGAGTCTTTTATTGTGTGGGCGGCGAATCCTGCAAAAGAGGATGGGTCAAAAATATACGATCAAGGAAATGGCAGCGGATGAGCGGCCATATGAGAAGTGCGAACGCTTTGGGGCGGGCAGTCTTACGGACAGTGAACTGCTTGCCGTATTATTGCGAAGCGGGACGAAGGGGGAGAACTCCCTGGAGCTTGCCAGGAAGCTTCTGTACCCGGAAGCCGAGACACAAAAGAAGGGGGAAACCCATCTGCAGAACTGGACAAAGGAGGATCTTCTTAAGATTCACGGGATCGGCAAAGTAAAGGCGGTCCAGATTCTTTGTCTGTGCGAGCTGTCAAAAAGGCTGTCACAGCTTTCCGCAAGGGAAATGCTGGACTTTTCAAAGCCGGGAACCATAGCGGAATACTATATGGAAGATATGCGCCACCGTAGGCAGGAATACATAAAGCTTTTAATGCTGAATGCACGTTCCCGCCTGATCGGTGAGAGCGAACTGTCCAAGGGGACCGTGAATATGTCGATCATTTCTCCGCGAGAACTCTTTGTGGAGGCATTGAAAAAAAACGCAGTTTATATTATACTAATGCACAATCATCCCAGCGGGGATCCGACTCCCAGCAAAGATGACAGGTTGATCACAAAAAGAGTGAAAGAAGCGGGTTCTCTTTTGGGAATCGAGCTTCTGGATCATATTATTATCGGAGATAACTGTTATGTAAGTCTTGCTCTTGAGGGATTTTTGAAGAATACATAACATTGAAAGGAATCAAGATAAATGGCGCGAAATATTTACGGCCTTGATCTGGGAACCTATGAGATCAAGGTATATGATAATAAGCAGGATCTAATATGGAAGGAGAAGAGCGTCATTGCCATAGAGGACGGCAAACGGATTTTTGCGGTAGGCGATGAAGCATATGAGATGTATGAGAAAGCCCCCGGCAATATTCAAGTGGTTTTTCCGATGCAGCAAGGGGTTATCAGCCGATTTGACGATATGCAGTATCTTCTGCAGGCACTTTTAAAAAAGGACCGGAAGATTCCCCGTGGCTCCCAATATGTAATCGCGGTTCCTACTGATGTGACCGAGGTGGAAAAGCGGGCTTTTTTCGACCTTTTGGTTCATTCCAACGCCAAGGTAAGGGAAGTGAATATTATCGAGCGTGCGATCGCGCAGTGCGTGGGCCTTGGTTTGGATGTGGAAAGATCTGGCGGTGTTATGGTCGCTGATTTTGGTGGGGATACCACGGAGCTTTCCGTTGTATCCGAAGGCGGGATCGTGGTGAATAAATTGGTGAAGATCGGGGGGAATACGTTCGACAACGCTGTGGCAGCTTTGGTCCGTAAAAGCTATGATTTTTTGATCGGACGGATCACATCCGAGATGCTCAGAAGGCGGTTCGGTGTTTTCGGAGGCGACAGCCGTGCCACGCTTATTGTTGCGGGAAGGAATCTGGTGACGGGTGTGCCCAAGCAGCAAGAGATCCCGATCAGCTTAGTACGGGCTGCGATGAAAGAACCTCTGGCAGAGTGCGTATCTCACATCAATTCTATGCTGGAGAGAACGCCTCCAGAAGTGCTTCGCGCCATCCAGGAGAACGGTATATTCCTGACAGGAGGTCTTTCCTATCTGCCGGGGCTTGCCAGGTATCTGGAAGGGGCCACAGGATATAGCGTCCATGCGGCGAAACGGCCGGATGTCTGCGCGGTGGAGGGGATTCGTAGGATCGTCAGGTCGAAGAATCTGAAGAAGTTTACATATTCAATGCTGGATGAAAACTATAGGTGGATGAGATAAATGAAGGCAAAAAAACAATTTTCAATGTCAAGTAAATACCTGCTTTTGATCCTGGCGGTCGTGTGCGTCATTCTTATGGGGCTTTCCGGTTTTGCTGGAACAGGAAGGGGGCCGCTCTCCTGGATCGCAGGATATACGATTGTTCCTATGCAGAAAGGGATCAATCGGGTTGGAATGTGGCTTGGCGATCTTTCGGACAGTTTTTCTACGATGGAGGAGATGCGCCGTGAGAACGAAGAACTGCGGCAGAAGCTGGATGAGCTGACTGTGGAGAATAACCTGCTTCAGCAGAACGAAGCAGTCCTGGAGCGTCTGCAGGCGCTCTATAAGATGGATCAGAATACAGCGGATTATCCCAAGATCGGAGCGCATGTTATTGCCAGCGACAACAGTAATTGGTTTACCAGATTTACGATCGACAAAGGGAGCAACGACGGAATCCGAGAGGACATGAACGTACTTTCTGGTACTGGATTGGTGGGGATCGTCACGGACGTGGGGCCCAATTATGCAAAAGTCAGTTCTATTATCGACGATAAGAATGTCAGCGCCATGATGCTGATGACGTTTGATAAGTGTATTGTTAGCGGGGACCGGAAGCTGATCGGAGACGGTGTCATTCGGTTTGAACAGCTTAAGAATAACGATAATGCTGTGAAGGCAGGAGACCAGGTCGTCACTTCTAATATCAGCGACAAGTATCTGCAGGGACTTCTTATCGGGTATGTGCGCGATGTCTCTGTGGATTCTAATAATCTGACCCGTTCAGGATATATCATCCCGGCGGCGGACTTCGGCGAGCTTCAGGAAGTACTGGTTATCACCACCACCAAGAAGGATCTGGTGGGGGAGGGGAAAGAAGGGAAAGAGGAATAGAGTATGAAGAAATTCAAGCGGGCCGCCATATATGGCGTTATCATTCTGTGCTGTTTTCTTTTGGAAACTACGATATTTCGGACCCTAGCCATTGCATCGATCGTCCCCAATCTTTTGATTGTGGTAACATCCTCCTTTGGATTTATGAGGGGCAAGAAAGAAGGACTTGCGATCGGTTTTATCTGTGGATTTTTGAAGGATATGCTTAGTGGCGAGGTACTTGGGTTTTACGCGCTGATCTATATGCTGATCGGATACGCCAACGGCTTTTTCCGCAGAGTGTTCTACGATGAGGATATCAAGCTCCCGCTCGTACTTATCGCCGCAAGTGAATTTCTGTATAGTATCAGTATTTATGTATTCATCTTTATGCTGCAGAGCGATTTCTCTTTTTTGTTCTACCTCGGACATATCATAATGCCGGAGTTGGTATATACAATATTAGTAACTTTGATTTTATATCAGATCATTTTAAAGATAAACCGCAGTCTGGAAGAGCAGGAAAAAAGGAGTGCTAGTAAATTCGTATGATCTATGATATTTGGGACCGCCTGAAGGCGCATTTGACGGAGATAGTTAAATCCAGAGCATTCATATTGATGACCGTACTATGTGTCATGTATGCAATTTTGATTCATCGGGTTTTTTACCTACAGATCGTGAATGGACAAGAGTATCTGGATGACTATAAACTGCAGATACAAAAGACAAAAGAAGTGCAGGGTACAAGAGGCAGGATACTGGACCGCAACGGGGTAGTGCTTGCCGATAATAAGCTCGCCTATTCCGTGACGATTGAGGACAACGGTGAGTATGAGACAACGCAGGAAAAAAACGAAACCATCAACGAGACGATCACGAAGGTCATTGAAATCGTAGAATCAAACGGTGATTCTGTCATCAATAATTTCAAGATCGTTCTTAATGACAACGGCGAATACCAATATACCATGGAGGAAGGAAACCAAAGACTCCGTTTTCTCGCGGATGTCTATGGATTGGCTACGATCGATAAGCTGAGTGAGGAACAGAGAAATACGACTGCGGACGAGCTCATAGAGTATCTCTGCACCCATAAAAAATACGGATACGGCCTGGATCAGAAGGTTCTTTCCAAAGAAGAGATCCTGAAGATGGTGAATATCCGTTACGCTATGAGCCTGAACCGTTTTCAAAAATACGTAGCGACCACCATTGCCAGCGATGTGAGCGACGTCACGACCGCGGCGATCATGGAGAACCTTGACACGCTCCAGGGCGTCAATATTGCAGAAGATTCCCTTCGGGTTTATACGGACAGCAAATATTTCGCATCGCTTCTTGGCTACACAGGGCAGATTTCCCAGGAAGAGTATGACAGTCTGGATAAAGAAGCCCGGAAACGGTATTCCCTTACCGATATCATCGGTAAAGCCGGATTAGAGCAGGTGATGGACGAGACCCTTCAGGGAGAAAAAGGCGAGATTCGTCTTTATGTCAACAGTGTGGGGAAGGTGATCGAGGTTGTAAAAGGAGCGGAATCAAAAGCGGGAAACGATTTATACCTTTCCATTGATTCGGAACTGCAGAAAGCTGCCTACGACCTTCTTGAGGAGAAGCTGGCAGGAATCCTGTTGGCAAAGATGCAGAATGTGATGAATTACGACCGAAGCCAGCTCGAAGAAGGAAGCGACGCCATCATCCCGATCGACGATGTGTATTATGCGTTTTTCGGCAACGAGATTCTGGACACCGGACATTTTGAGGAAAAGGACGCAAAGGATACAGAGAAGGAGGTTTACGCCGCGTTTACCGCAAGGAAGGAAGAAGTAATCGCAGACATCCTTGCACGGCTTTCCAATCCAAACGACGCTGCTTACAAAGACTGCTCCAATGAAGTACAGGCCTATATCAGTTATGTGGCGAGTAATCTTCTGGAATCAGGGGCAAAGGTGATCCAAAGTGATAAAATTGACAAAAAAGACGCTACCTATCTTGCGTGGGAGGATACGGAGACGATCAGCCTTTATACGTACCTGAACTATGCGATCTCGCAGAACTGGGTCGATGCTTCCAGGCTGAAAGGGTTTATTCCAGATGACAGCAATTATTCCGACCTCAATGAGATCTATCAGGGAATGATTCGGTTTGCAGGGGAATATCTGGAGTCGGACAGCGAGTTCGATAAGCTGGTCTACCGCTATATGATTAAGTCGCAGAGGCTCACGGGAAGACAGGTCTGTATGCTCCTGTACGAGCAGGGAGTATTAGAATACGATGCGGCGCAATACGAGAACCTGGTAAGCGGCGCAACCGGACCGTACGACTTTATACGCGGCAAGATCGAGACGCTGGATATCACGCCGGGACAGCTGGGCCTGGAGCCATGCACAGGTTCTGCGGTCGTGACGGACGTCAATACAGGAGAACTTTTGGCGTGTGTTTCTTATCCGGGTTATGATAACAACCGTCTTGCCAATACGATGGATTCCGCCTATTACAGCCAACTGATCCATGATCAGTCATCGCCTCTTTATAATAACGCGACGCAGGAAAGGACGGCGCCCGGTTCCACTTACAAACCACTGGTCGCAGTGGCCGGACTGACGGAAGGCGTTATTAATACGGACAGTATCGTCCGCTGTACTGGCGTTTATGAAAAGGTAAACCCCAGTCCTAAGTGCTGGGTTTATCCAGGAGCGCACGAAAGTCTGAATCCGGCAGGAGCGATCCAGCATTCCTGTAATGCGTTCTTTTTTGAGGTGGGATTCCGTTTAAGTCTTTCTGATCTGTCTGTGAATGACGATGTGGAAGCCGCGAAAGAGGTCTATTCCAGCAACCAGGGGTTGTCAAAGCTGGCGACTTATGCGGAGGCGTTCGGGCTGGGCGATCCGACTGGGATCGAGATCCCGGAGTCGGATCCCCAGATCTCCGATGAAGACTCTGTGCGTTCTGCGATCGGACAGGGTACGAATAACTATACGACAACACAGCTTGCAAGATACATTGCGGCGATCGCCAACAGAGGAACCGTCTACAATTTGACTCTGATCGATAGAGTGACGGATAAAGACGGCAATACCATACAAAAGAATGAACCTTCCGTCCTGAAGCTTGTGGAGAATGTTTCGGTTTCCACATGGGACACCGTTCAGTCAGGAATGCGCGCCGTTGTGACGGCCAGCAAGACCTACGATTCTCTTGACGGATTTCCAATGGCAGGCAAGACCGGTACGGCCCAGCAGAGCAAGACCCATGCGGATCACGGTGTATTTGTGGGATATGCGCCCAGCGACGAGCCTGAGATCGCGTTTGCTATACGAATCAAGAACGGTTATGAATCGCTTTATCCCGCGGAAGTCGGCAGAGATCTGATCCGATATTACTATGGCCTTGCCGAGCGCGATGAACTGATTACCGGACAAGCTGTTGCCGTTCAGGCATCTGAGACACACGGAGACTAAAGGAGTGTAGAATTTTGAAGCAGAAGGTCGTCATTAAAAGCAATAAATATGGATTGGTCGTGCATCTGGATCCGGAGTCTGAGTATGGGGCGATCCTGGAAGAACTGAGAGTAAAATTCACGGAATCAGCCAGATTCTTTCGGGACGCCTCCATGGCCGTTACTTTTGAAGGGCGGATACTCACAAGGCCTCAGGAACAGGAGATCATTGATCTGATCTCAGATGCCGCCCATGTTCATATTGTATGCATCTTCGATAAAGATGAGAACACGGAACGTCTGTACCAAAGCGTAGTAGAGCAAAGCCTGGAGGATCTTCCCAGAAGAGAAGGCCAGTTCTACAGGGGAACACTGAAGAAGAGACAAGTACTGGAAACAGAAAAAAGCATTATTGTTCTGGGAGACGTGGATTTCGGCGCTACGGTAGTCTCAAAAGGAAATATCGTAGTACTCGGCGCGATCCGCGGTACGGTACATGCAGGTGCAGCGGGAAATCGGGATGCATTTATCATCGCTTTATCCATGAAGCCGCAGATGCTTCGGATTGCAGATATAGCAGCACCCCAGGTGTATCTCCGAAAAGAAGAAAAACCTGAGGCAAGGATTGCCAAAATAGACGGAGAACACATTTATATCGACCCGCTTAAAAATCATGAATGGTAGGAGGATATAAAATGGGTGAGATTATCGTTGTAACATCGGGAAAAGGCGGAGTCGGAAAAACGACGACCACCGCAAATGTTGGTGCAGGGCTTGCCAGGCTGGGTAAAAATGTCCTGGTAATTGATACAGATCTAGGGCTTAGGAACCTGGACGTTGTCATGGGGCTGGAAAATAGGATCGTCTATAATCTGGTAGATGTAATCGAGGGAAACTGCAGGCTGAAACAGGCCCTAATACGGGATAAGCGGCATGAGAATCTGTTCCTTCTCCCTTCTCCGCAGACAAAGGATAAATCCGCGATCTCTCCGGAGCAGATGATCAAGCTGTCCGCGGAACTAAAAGAGGATTACGACTATGTACTTCTGGACTGCCCGGCGGGAATAGAACAGGGATTCCGCAACGCGGTGGCGGGAGCCGACAGGGCGATCATTGTCACAACGCCGGAGGTGTCTGCCATCCGGGATGCCGACCGGATCATTGGGCTTTTAAAGGAGAATAAAATGCATCGGCTGGATCTTATCATCAACCGGATCCGGGTCGATATGGTGAAAAAAGGCGATATGATGTCTGTCGAAGATGTGACGGAGATTCTTCCAATCCCTCTTTTGGGAGCAATACCGGATGACGAGCAGGTTGTAATCGGGACAAACCAGGGGGAGCCGGTGATCGATATGGATTCATTGTCCGGGCGTGCTTATATGAATGTGTGCCGCAGGCTTACCGGCGAGGAAGTACCGTTCATTGACCTGGAAAAGCAGAACAGCATCCTGTACAGGCTGACCCAGATGTTTCGGGCAAGCTAAGGGGGAATTCATCCATGCATGTATTTGAAAGCGAGACGCGCAGGCCTTCCGTGCCCATCGCGAAAGAACGCCTGAAATCGCTGATCGTATCGGACAGAGTCCACTGCACGCCGGATACATATGAGTTTCTGTGCCGTGAATTATACCGCACAGTCTCGAAATATATCAAAGTAACAAAAGAACAGTTTCAAGTGGAGATCACACACTCGAAGATTCATATAACATTAACGGGAGAGGAATCGTGAAGTTACCTAAAATAACAAAACCTTATCATCTGAAGGACTACAAATTCATACTGGTAATTACAGTGATTTCCCTGTCTGTGCTGGGAGTTATGGTCGTCGGAAGCGCGAACGAGGTGTATAAGAGCAGGCAGGTCGTCGGTCTTGGTCTTGGTCTTGTCGCCATGCTTGTAATTTCTCTGATCGACTATATGTGGATTCAGAATTTTTATTGGCTCATTTATTTCATGAATATCGGTCTTCTGATCCTGACCTTAACCCCGCTGGGAACAACCGTCAACGGGGCACAGCGCTGGATCGATGTCGGGTTCACCAACTTTCAGCCGTCGGAGCTTTCCAAGATCTGTCTGATCTTGTTTTTTGCAAAATATCTGATGAACCATGAGGAGGACTTAAATACGGTACGGACGATCGTCACGTCGGTGATCCTGATCGCGCCGAACCTGCTATTAATCGTCTTGGAACCGGATCTCTCGACTACGATCAGCATCGCGATTGTATTCTGTGTCCTTATGTATCTTGCAGGACTGAGTTACCGGTTCATAGGGACGATGTTGGCGATCCTGATTCCAGCGGCAGTGATCTTCATCAGCATCGTGGTGCAGCCGAATCAGCCGTTTCTGAAAGAGTATCAGCAAAACCGGATCTTAGCCTGGCTGGAACCAGAGAAATATGCCAGTGATGAAGCGTATCAGCAGAACAACGCCATCATGGCGATCGGGTCCGGACAACTGAAAGGAAAAGGGCTGAATAACAATACGACGACTTCTGTAAAGAATGGTAACTTTATCTCCGAACCCCAAACCGACTTCATTTTTGCGATCGTGGGGGAAGAATTGGGTTTTGTGGGTTGCTGTATTGTAATCGGTCTGTTATTATTAATAGTAGTGCAATGTATATTGATCGGTATGAAATCACAGGATCTGTCGGGGCGGATCATATGCTGCGGGGTGGCGGCGCAGATAGGGTTTCAGTCATTTATCAATATCAGTGTGGCAACGGGGCTTTTTCCGAACACGGGAATCCCGCTGCCGTTTGTCAGCTACGGACTGACTTCCCTTGTCAGTATGTATATGGGAATCGGTTTTGTGCTGAACGTTGGCCTCCAGCCAAAAAAATACCAGTAAAGGAGAAGAAAAGATGAATATAGGACTGATTGCACACGATTCAAAAAAAACATTGATGCAGAATTTCTGTATCGCTTATCGTGGCATCCTGAGTAGACATGAATTATATGCAACAGGTACTACAGGTCGTCTAATCGAAGAAGTAACAAACTTATCCATCCATAAGTACCTAGCCGGTCCGCTGGGTGGAAAGCAGCAGCTCGGGGCGCAGATTGCCCAGAATGGAATTGATGCGCTTATTTTTCTGCGGGATCCATCAAACCCGAAACCACATGAACCGGATGTCAATGATGTGATCCGGTTATGTGATACACATAATATTCCTATGGCAACGAACCTTGCCACAGCGGAGATCATTGTTTTGGCACTGGACAGAGGAGATTTGGACTGGCGTGAGATGTATAAATAGAGTCCGGCTTTTCACAGCGGTTTTGCTGCTTACAGCCTGTTTCCACCTATGCGGGTGCAGGGAAGAAGAGCCGAAGAATACAATGGTGACAGAATTTGAAAAAGAAAATTACAATGCGAATCTATATGAGGGAAAACTTTACGCGGAGGAGCTGTGCGTTTCACTAGAGCAGGTTGCGCTCGCAGAATATCAGGAAGATACCGACCTGCATGCGGCGGCTCTATTTGACCTGGCAGATCATCAGGTCCTCTATTCTTTCCGTGTCCACGAAAAGTTATACCCAGCAAGCGTGACAAAGATTATGACCGCCCTCCTTGCATTGGAGAGGGGAAATCTTGAAGACCAGGTCACAATAAGTTCTCATGCAGCGGCCGCGGCATTTCCGCCGGATGCATCATTGTGTGGTTTAATAGAGGGCGACGTATGGTCTTTGAATGATTTAGTGAACGCTCTTATGATTCGTTCCGGAAATGACGCCGCGACAGCGATCGCGGAATATATCGCTGGAAGTGAAGATGCTTTTGTCGCAATGATGAATCAGAGAGCAGAAGAATTAATGGCAAACAACACACATTTTATGAACCCACATGGCCTGCATGACGATGCGCATTATACGACAGCGTATGATATCTACTTAATCTTTAAGGAATGTATCAAAGATGAGAGATTTATTGAAATCATCAAAAAAGATTCCTTTACAGCTTCTTATGTAAAGTCGGACGGCTCTCCCGGAAGCAGCGAATTTTCCCCAACGAACTATTATGCAAGAGGACTGGCCGATCGTCCGGGAAACGTCACGATCGTGGGCGGAAAGACCGGTACTACAGGAGAGGCCGGCAACTGTCTGGTCCTTTTAGAGCAGGGGGAGGATGGCGATTCCTACATTTCAATCGTGATGGGTGCTCCGGATAAAGCGGTTCTTTATACTGATATGACGTCCTTGATTCTGGCGATCCCTGATGATGCTCCTGCAGATGAAGCCGGAAGTTAAGATCATCAGAAAAGGGGCATCTCACAGTGGGATACCCCTCTTATTTATGACTCAGACATATTGCCGATCCTGCCATAGAGACTGATTAAATAAAGACCGGAAAGTCCTACAGCTGCATAGATGATCCGTGACAGCCATGAAAGATTGCCGAACAGATAGGCAACAAGGTCAAAACGGAAAATTCCGACTAAAAGCCAGTTGACAGCGCCGACGATCACGATCGTAAGCGCCGTATTATCGAACCATTTCATATTAGATTCCTCCTTGCTTGGTTTCTGTTGGTTAGTGTATACAGAAAATATTTTTTTATTCGGGACGATTTGTAATTCATTTTTTTAGAAAAGAAGAAAACCATGTTATATTATCCTTATTCGCTTTATCTGAAAGAACAATACGGTGAAAAAGTATATAAGCTTCCTGTGAACTTGCCGGTAAGCTGCCCGAACCGGGTGGAAGGAGAGAGGGCCGGATGCGCCTTTTGTGCGGGAGCTGGAACAGGATTTGAGGCGCAAAGCAGTCAGATGTGCGTCACTGAACAGCTTTTGACTGTTCAAGAGATCATTCGTAAGAAATACCACGCTCGAAAATATATCGCTTATTTCCAAAACTATACGAATACGTTTCTGCCGCTGTCGGATTTTCGGGCATACTTGGAGGAAGCGGCCGCATTTCCTGATATCGTTGAGATCTCCGTTTCCACGCGTCCTGACTGTGCCGCAGAGGAATATCTTGACATTATGCAGGATGTCGCCAAAAGGAAAGGGATCCGAATGAATGTGGAGCTTGGCCTTCAGACGGCGAATTACCATACGCTGGATATCGTAAACCGGGGACATGGGCTGGCAGAGTTTATTGACGCTGTCCTTACTGTCAAAAAGTATGAAGGATTTTCAATCTGCTCTCATGTCATCCTCAACCTTCCGGGGGATAACCTAAAAGATGTCGAAGAAACGGCGAAGATACTGACAGCCCTTGGAATCGACATCGTTAAGATTCATTCGCTCTATATTGCAAAAAATACAAGGTTGTGCGATTGGTACGAAAATGGTAAAATAGCGGTATGCTCTAAGGAGGAATACATGGAACGTGTCATAGCGTTCCTGGAGTTGATCCCTGCATCGATGGCAGTTGAGCGATTGTTCTCACGGATCCCTCAAAAAGACGCTGCTTTTTCCAACTGGGGAATGAGCTGGTGGAAGTTAAAGGATGAAGTCCTGGATACCATGCAGAAAAGAGGGAGTTTCCAGGGAAAGCGCTGCTGTTATCTTAACGGAGCCAAAGCCAGGAAATTTTTTCTTCACAGGGAGGCGTTTTGATTGGCTGAGAACAATGAGATTATCAGTCTGCAGCATTATAAAAAGAAGAGTCATTGGAATATCGGACTGGTTTTGTTCGGCGTTATATTCGTGTATCTGGCGGTTACGATTGTGACCTATCTTACAAAAGACCGGGTCGCCGTCTATGAAGTGCGCCAGGGCAGTATTTTAAAAGATACGGATTACACAGGGATCGTCCTTCGTGAAGAGAAGATTGTTTCCGCCGAACAGGACGGTTATGTGAATTATTTTCTGGAAGAGGGGCAGAAAGCCGCATTTCACAGCAATATATATACTCTGACGCCCCAAAAGCTTCCGGAAGTAAAAAGTACAGAGGCGGAGGAAGAATTTGCCCTCAGAAGCGATGAGTGGAACAGCATACTAACCAGGGCGCAGGCGTTTAATGAGAGCTACCGGCCGGAAGATTTTCATGCGGCTGTTACGCTTTTAAATGAAACGGACAGCATCTTGAAAAGCAATACAGCGCAGAACCGGATGACGCATTTAAATACGCTTCTCTTAGAAGGCGGGGTCGACGGCATGCAGGTATACGGCGCGCCGGAAGACGGGATCATCGAATACTCCGTGGACGGTTACGAGACCCTAACCTTAGATGAACTCACGGATCGGCATCTTGACAAGACGGGATATATCAGCGCCAGCATTGAGAATAACACGCAGGTCAGCGCCGGGGACGCTGTTTGTCGGCTAATCACTGGGGAAGAGTGGACTGTGGTGATCAAGCTCACCGCGGAGATGGAAGATACCTTCCGTGCCAAAATGGATGGGAAAACCGATCTGAACGTAAAAATACGTTTTGTAAAGGACAACCAGACGCTCAACGGAAATCTTCAGATCTATAATCGCGGTAAGGACGATGCTTACGGATATATCACGTTCAATCATTCCATGATCCGCTACGCGAACGACCGCTTTTTGGAAGTAGAACTGATACTGGAAGATGAATCCGGACTTAAGATACCGAAGTCTTCTGTAACAGAAAAAGAATTCTATTTTGTGCCAACCGATTTTTTGACAACAGACCCTTCATCGTCGGAGACAGGCGTCCTTCTTGAGACGAAAGACCGCAAAGGAAATGCCTCCAGTGAGTTTTGTGGAGTCACGGTGTATGGAAGAGATGAGCAGAACGGTATTGTCTATATTGATCCCGGAGGGATGAAGAAGGGGGATGTGCTTGTGATGCCAAATGCTTCAGAGAAGTTGACATTAGGAGATACAGATACCCTTTACGGGGTCTATAATGTGAATAAAGGATATGCTGTGTTTAAGCTGGTAAATATCTTATGCGAAAGCGAAGAATACTATATTATAGAAAAAGGAAATAACTACGGCCTTTCCAATTATGACCGTATTGCGCTTGATGGCAGCGTTGTACGGGAAAATGATATTGTGATCCAGTGAGGATACCTGCTTGTAATCGATTGAGCGGGACAGAATGGAGGAAGAAGGATGTTGAGAAACCGTTTGGAGAGTATTGAAGCACGCATCAACGACGCATGCAGACGCGCCGGACGTAAGCGGGAAGAAGTGACCTTGATCGCTGTCAGTAAAACAAAGCCGGCGGAGATGGTCGAGGAGGTCTATGGCGCCGGAATTCGGTGTTTTGGTGAAAACAAAGTACAGGAGCTTTCAGAAAAGTACGAGAAGCTTCCTAAGGATATCCACTGGCACATGATCGGGCATCTCCAGCGCAACAAAGTAAAAAGTGTGGTCGGCATCGCGGAGCTGATCCATTCCGTAGATTCACTGCGGCTTGCAGACGCCATCGATAAGGAGGCTCAGAAAAAGGGGATCCGGGCAAAAATCCTCATCGAAGTCAATATGGCAAGGGAAGACAGCAAATTTGGAATCATGCCGGAAGAGGCCCTGGATTTTGTAAAAGAGGCAGCCAAGCTTACCAATATACAGGTACAGGGACTTATGACGATCGCACCTTTTGTAGCAGATCCGGAGGAAAACCGAAAATACTTTTCAGCTTTGAGGAAATTATCTGTTGACATTAGTAAAGAAAAAGTGAATAATGTGTGTATGGGCGTTCTTTCCATGGGGATGACCAATGATTTTGAAGTTGCGATTGAAGAAGGGGCCACTATGGTCCGTATCGGGACAGCGATTTTTGGTGAAAGAAATTATGCCGTATAGTCAGATAACCCGCAGCAAGCTACAGGGTATTTGAACCTCGCGGCAGTCGTCAAATATCCATACGAGTATGGATATTTGGCGTGTTGCCTTGCGGGAATAAAGATAGATACCAGAGATAGGAGTGTAAAGATGGGAGTTTTAGATAAGTTTTTGGAAATCATGAAATTGGACGGCGACGACGATTACGATGATGACGAGTACTTCGACGACGAATATGATGAATATGAAGAGGAAAAACCGAAAAAGAAAAGTATGTTCAAAAAAGAACGGCGTTCTTCCTATACGGACGAGGATTACGATGATGATCCCGAGCCGAGACGTTCTTCTTATTCTGGAAGCAGCAAGGTGACGCCGATGCGCCAGCCTGCGGCGCGGAAGAGTCCGTCGGCTATGGAGGTCTGCGTGATTCGGCCGAACAAGTTCGAGGACACGCGGGAGATCATAGAGACTTTGCTTGGGGGACGGACCGTCATTTTGAACCTGGAAGGAATGGATCTGGAGGTCGCACAGCGTATTATTGATTTTGCGTCAGGAGCAGCGTTTGCCATTGACGGCAATCTGCAAAAGATTTCCAACTTTATCTTCCTGGTGACGCCGGCGAATGTTGATATATCCGGAGATCTGCAGGATCTGCTCGGCGGAGGGAAAACTTCCTTTGAAGCTCCGCCTTTCCAGGGACGTTATTAATATTATCATATTGATACATACCCATAAGAAGATTACAGTAGATAGATTTGAGAAAAAGATGGAAAAAGATGAGATTTTATTCCGAAAACGCCTGATTGAGCTTTCGGATCATGCATATCATAGGGGTACGGTAAGTTTTACCGATTTTTTGAATTTGAATGAACTGAATATTTTACATACTACGCCGAAGGAAATGTTTGCCGTACCATACAGAACCTTTGGCGGGTATGCTCTTTCAGAGCGTCAGATGGCAGCATTTCTACCTGATGCTTTTTCTTTGTATCAGGAAGAAGAGGAGATTCTTTCTTCCTACCCAATTGAGGCGGTAAAGATCATCCCGCTGAACGAAAAATTTGCCGACAATCTGAGTCACAGAGATTATCTCGGTGCGCTTCTGCATCTGGGGGTTGATCGCTCCAAACTGGGAGATATTCTAATCCAAGATAAAGAAGCCACTGTGTTTGTCTGCAAGCATATGGCGGAATTTCTTACAGAAGAGCTCACCCGGGTACGTCATACCATTGTACAGGTAAAGAAAACAGATATTCGAGATTTTCATTATGAACCAAAGATAGAAGAGATAAAAGGAACGGTCGCATCTGTGAGAATCGACGCTCTTCTTTCTCTTGCTTACAGCACATCCCGCAGCAAGCTGATCCCTCTGATCGAAGGAGGACGCGTCTATGTGAATGGGAAACTGATTACCGGCAACGGATACCGGGTGAAAGAAGACGATATCGTGTCCGTGCGGGGCATGGGGCGTTTTCAGTACAAGGGAGTTTTATCGGAGACAAAAAAGGGGCGCTGTTTTGTCTCTTTATACAAATATATTTGATTCTCTGTTCTTTTACAGGGACACAAGAAGTGAAGCAAAAGGAGTATTTTATGGATAAGAAGCAAAAAAGAAGACAGTCTGCCGCAGCATTGGCAGGCGTCCTTTTTCTGATTTTCCTGGATCAGTATACAAAAATACTGGCAATCCGTTATTTAAAAGAGCACGAATCATTCGTAATCCTGAAAGATATATTTGAACTTCATTATCTGGAAAACAGGGGAATGGCGTTCGGGCTTATGCAGAACCAGAGGACATTTTTTGTTCTGACGACCACCGTTGTGTTTTTTGTTTTGGTTTATTTTTATTTAAAGACCCCGGTAACAAAAAAGTATTTACCGATCAGGATATGTACTGTTTTTCTAACCGCAGGGGCGGCGGGAAATTTTATCGACCGGTTATTAAAAGGCTATGTAGTCGACTTTTTCTACTTTTCATTCATCGACTTTCCGATCTTCAATGTTGCAGATATCTTTGTCACTGTGACTTTTTTTGTATTACTTCTTCTTATTTTCTTCTATTATAAAGAAGATGATTTTCTCGTTTATTTGAAAAAGGGGCAAAAGGATCTATGAATACCCGATGTTATCACGCTGACGGCGAAAAAGGGGAGCGGATCGATAAATTTCTCAGCAGGCAGGACACAGAATCTTCCCGTTCCTATATCCAGAAACTTCTCCAGGAAGGGAAGATTACGGTTGATGGGAAAGCGGTAAAAGCAAATTACCGTTTAAACGGCGAAGAGTGTATCCAAGTGCTCATCCCAGAGTTAAGAGAGCCGGATATCGCGCCAGAAAATATCCCTTTGGATATCCTTTATGAAGATGAAGACATCCTGATTGTAAATAAGCCGAAAGGAATGGTGGTTCATCCGGCTGCCGGCCATTACAGCGGAACACTGGTAAACGCGCTGATGTATCACTGTAAAGAAGGGCTTTCCGGCATTAACGGGGTCATGCGGCCGGGGATTGTCCATCGGATCGATCGGGATACAACAGGGTCCCTTCTTGTGTGTAAAAATGACACCGCACATCAGAATCTTGCAGAGCAGCTTGCAGCACACTCCATCACTCGTATTTACCATGCAGTCGTCCACGGTATTTTGAAAGAAGACGAAGGCACGATCGACGCTCCGATCGGAAGGCATCCTGTAGACCGGAAAAAAATGAGCGTCAATTACCAGAATGGAAAGCGGGCAGTCACGCATTATCAAGTACTGGAACGGTTTCGGAATTATACGTATACCGCCTGCCGTCTGGAGACAGGAAGAACACATCAGATTCGGGTTCATATGGCCCATATTCATCATCCGCTTTTAGGCGATACTGTGTACGGACCGTTGCGTCACCCGTTTGTTTTGGAGGGACAGACGCTTCATGCAAAGACTCTCGGAATACGTCATCCAAGGACGGGCGCGTATATGGAATTTGAGGCGCCTCTTCCGCCGTATTTTAAGGAACTTCTGGAAAAGCTCCGTCATATGTGACAGAAAAACATATAATGTCTATACATTTTCCGCAATTTGCTGTATAATATTTGTAAGGCAACCACGGAATTAGCAACAAAGGAGAGTGATGGATATGGGAAAGACGAATACCATTCTTACCATTGGACGCCAGTACGGCAGCGCAGGAAGAGAGATCGGCAGAATACTTGCCGCTGATCTGGGAATTAAACTTTATGATAAAGAGATGCTCGACAGGGCGGCGAAGGAGAGTGGGATCTGTCAGGAACTTTTTGAGACGCATGACGAGAAGCCTACCAGCAGTTTCTTATACTCTTTGGTGATGGATACGTATTCCATGGGATATTCATCCAATACATTCAATGAGATGCCGCTGAATCATAAGGTTTTCCTGGCACAGTTCGACGCTATTAAGAAAATCGCGGACGAGGGACCATGTATTTTGGTCGGACGTTGTGCGGATTATGCATTGGAGTCCTATGATAATATGATGAGCGTATTTATCCATGCGGATCTTGATTACCGGATCCGAAGGATCGCCAGGATCTATGACCTAACGGATGCCAAAGCCAAGGATGTGATCTTGAAAACAGATAAGAAACGGGCCAGCTATTACAATTACTACACGAACAAGCGTTGGGCCGACGCGGATAATTATGATTTCTGTCTGTCAAGCTCTGAACTCGGAATCGAAGGAACAGTAAAAGCCCTCAAATCGTTGATTGAGATTCGGGAAGGCGTAAGCGACAGAAAATTATAGCTTATTGTGAATAGAAAGAAGCTGTTTAGGGAGCTTTTGCACTTATGCAAAGGCTCTTTTTTCTTTTGCAAGAAAAAAGTTACGCCTGCAAATGAATCAAATGATATAAAATTGAAAAAAAAGTCCATAGATACATAATTTTTTATAAAATATATCAAATTATAAATATTTTTCCTAAAATGCGAAATAGATTGACAAGATAGGAATCTATATTTATAATAAATGATATAAAAAATATGTCTATTATAGAAAAAAATGATAGGAGGGATGTTTGTGAAACGTTTTGTGTTAAGAAGGGTCTTCACAGGTATTTTGACGATAATTATAGTTTTTGCACTAAATTTTGTCGTTATCAAGATGGCGCCTGGGGATCCGATCACAACACTGATGGGAAAGGAGAATAATAGTCCAGAATTAAGAGCAGCTTTGGAAGAAAAGTATGGTTTCGACAAGCCGCTTCCAGTGCAGTTTGCGAATTATTTAAAGACGGCTGTAAAAGGAGATTTGGGAACGTCGATCATATATAACCGACCGGTATCAGATATGATTGCAGAAAAAGTAGGGGCAACCGTTCTTCTTGGCCTTGTCGCGGCGGTTTTGGCGGCGCTGATCGGCACGGTTATGGGAATTTTAGCCGCCAGACATGAAGGGAGTGCTTATGATGTGATCGCTTCGGGGGCGTCTTATACGTTCAATTCTATGCCTGCTTTCTGGCTGGGACTGATGCTGATTATTCTTTTTTCTTCTTTGCTTGGGTGGTTTCCTTCCTTTGGATTATCCGATACACGGGCTGGTTATACCGGGATGGCATACATAGTCGATGTACTAAGGCACATGTTTTTGCCTGTACTCACTCTGACCCTTGTTCTTTTGCCGCAGTATTTCCGTATTGCGAAGTCTTCGGTCCTTCAGGTAATGAATGAAGATTTTATCACCACCTTACGTGCAACGGGGATGAGTGAGAAGAAAATATTCAATAAATACATTTTCCGGAATGCGATTTTACCTACGGTTACCATTTTCGGTATTTCAATGGCCTACCTGATTACAGGAGTTACGCTCATTGAGATCGTATTTGCGTGGCCGGGAATGGGACGGCTTGTTATGACTGCCATCACACAGAGAGATTATCCTACGTTGATGGGGATTTACTTGATTATGTCGATTTCCGTGGCGGTCGTCATGCTGATCGTGGACATTGTATATGCGATGCTTGACCCGAGAATCCGGTATGAATAGAGGTGAAGAGATGGATAAAAAATATTCAGTCAAAAGACTTTGGAAAACGATAACAGGGGATGGGCAGCTTCTTGCCGGAATCATCGGGATTTTGCTTTTGCTTCTTCTTATTGTGTTGGCACCTGTTCTTGCCACAGAGAATCCGTATCATTTTGGCGAGGACGTTCTGGTAGGATTGGGTGAAAAGGGACATATCCTGGGAACCAATCACATGGGACAAGATATCTACAGCATGGTAATATACGGCGTTCGCACTTCTCTCCAGGTCGCGGTCATTTCCGCTTTGATTTCCGGGGTGCTGGGAGTCCTGGTCGGAGGCGTGGCAGGATTTTTCGGAGGCAAGGTTGATGCCGTGGTATCTGAGATCATTAATGTGTTCATGATGCTGCCAAGCTTTTTCCTGATCCTTTTGGTAATCGCCCTATTCGGAAACAGTCTGTACAACGTGATGATCGTAATTGGAATCACAACATGGCCGAGCAATGCGAAACTGATGCGGGCACAGGCGCTCTCCCTTCGTGAGCGGACTTTTGTGAAAAGCGCTACCGCCATGGGGGAAACGAAAACACAGATTCTATTTAAATATATTATTCCGAACGGTATTTTCCCGGTTATTGCCAACACGACGATGGGAATGTCCAATGCCATTCTGACGGAAGCCGGGCTTTCTTTCCTTGGTCTTGGCGATCCTGGTATCATAAGCTGGGGACAGATGATCTATACCGGAAAACAGTATATCACCACAGCTTGGTGGATCTCCGTTTTTGCCGGCATCGCGATCGTAATTACTGTATTAGTATTTTACCTGTTGGGCGATGGACTCAATCATGTGCTGAATCCAAAACATGTAAATGGAAGGGAATAACATAAATGGAAGAGATTTTAAAACTGAAAGATGTAAACGTTACATACAGCAATAAGAAAAAACAGGTCTACGCAGTGAGAAACGCAACTTTTTCCATCTATAAAGGGGATTCCGTAGGTATTGTAGGAGAGTCCGGTTCCGGGAAGTCGACGTTAGCGATGGCGCTTCTTCGGCTCCACAATGAAAAATCGGTTCGGATCGAAGGAACTGCTGAGTTTGAAGGGAAAAATCTGCTTGCACTCACACAGGAAGAGATGAATGCGATCCGCTGGAGCGGGATTTCGGTAGTGTTCCAGAAAGCAATGAACGCATTAAGCCCAGTCCACCGCATTAGTACCCAGGTGGAAGATATCTACCATGTACATGAGCCAAAGGCAGGAAAAGAGGAGATTGAAAAGCGGATGGTCAATCTCTTGAAGCTGGTAAACCTGCCGGAGAGGGTCTATCATCTTTATCCACATGAAATGTCAGGAGGAATGCTGCAGAGGGTGGCGATCGCCATCAGCCTTCTCCATAATCCGAAACTGGTGATCTTTGATGAAGCGACAACGGCTCTGGATGTAGTGACGCAGGGACAGATTCTAGAAGAAGTAGTACAGATGGAAAAAGAGATGGATATGACAAGAATCATGATTACGCACGATATGTCCGTCGTTGCAGCGTCATGTAATAAAGTAGCGGTGATGTACGCAGGTGAATTTATGGAGATCGGATATGTAAAAGATATTTTCAAGAATCCCATGCATCCTTACACACAAGGTCTTCTGGCTTCCTTCCCTTCACTAAAAGGGGAAAACGCAAAATTAAGCGCAATCCCAGGCTTTTTGCCAGATCTGTCAAAAGAGTGCGACGGCTGCATTTTTGCGCCCAGATGTCCAAAAGCTACAAAGGAGTGCAGACAAAGAAAGCCCAAGCAGACAGAAACAAAAGACGGGCGTATGGTAAAATGCATCCTGTATGAAGGAGGAATGTCAAATGAGTGAGAAAGCATATATCTCTGTGGAAGATGTGGCAATGTGGTATCCTTATCACGGATCGGATTCCTCTTCACATAAAAAGAAAGGGGAAAAAGGGAAAGATTGGATAAAAGCGGTAGACGGAGTGAGCCTTTCCATAGAAGAAGGTGAAATTCTCGGCGTGATTGGCGAATCGGGATGCGGAAAGTCCACGCTCGGGAAAATCCTCACGCGTCTGGAGAAGCCCACCAGAGGAGACTGTCTTATTGGCGGTGTCTCCACAAAAGAAATGTTGAAAAAGAATCCAAAAGAATTCCGCAGTACAGTACAGATTGTTTTTCAGAATCCTTTTGATACCTTTACTCCGCGGGATACGATTGAGAAAATTCTCCTTCGTCCTTTAAAGAATTATAAAATTGGAAATAATGATGATGAACGGCGGAATATGTGCATGGAAGCGCTTGAAGCCGGAGGGCTGCGCCCAGCGGAGGATATTATGAGCCGATATCCCCATGAGCTGTCGGGAGGGCAGTTACAGAGGATTTCCATCATACGTTCCATGTTCCTAAAACCGAAATTTATCATTGCGGACGAACCCGTATCCATGCTGGACGTATCTGTGCGGGCGGATATTATCAATATGCTTCTGGATTTAAGCAGGAATGAAAACACGTCGGTAATGTTTATCAGCCATGACATTGCGTTGACCCGGTATATTTCAGACAATATCGCGGTGATGTACCTGGGACGAATCGTAGAGTATGGAAAGGCGGACGACGTTATCAAGAATCCGCGGCATCCCTATACGCAGGCGTTGATTTCCAACTGTGCTTCCATTGATCCGGACGAAAAGGTGGAGAGCATTGCCATTGAAGGAGAACCGCCCACACCCTTAAACCCGGGACCTGGATGTTACTTTGCTCCAAGGTGCCAGTATGCCTGCGAGGAATGCAAAAAGAAATATCCCGAAAAAGTGACGGATGAAAACGGGCACTGGTTTACCTGCATAAGAAAGGAGCAATAAATTATGCTGTACTAGACAGGAATAGGCCTGTTTAGATAAATAATACGTAGGGAGGTAAAACGTATGAAAAAAAGATTGGCACTATTAATGGCCGCATTGATCGGAGTTGTTACAATCATGGGCGGCTGCGGCGGAAAAGAAAGCGGCGACGGTGATGCGAAAACCGAAGGAGGAGGCGACGGCGGCGGAACGTTCATTATCCGTTCCCAAGGCGATCCGGTATCCTTTAACCCGGATACAATCGGCGATGATAACGGGTATCCGATCGCCCAGAATATGTATCTGAGACTTTGCGCCCTGGATGTGAGCAAGCAGAATCTTGTTCCAGAAGCTGCAAAAGAGTGGAGCTACAGCGACGATGCAAAATCATTGACGTTCAAGCTGCGCGAAGATCTGAAGTGGACGGACGGAGAAGTCCTGAACAGTGAGGATGTAAAGTATACTTTTGATACAATTAAGGCGACTCCAAGCTATTATTTCAGCGCAAGTATGGCGAATGTGGAATCCATCGAGGCGCCGGACGATTACACAGTTATATTCCATATGACGGAACCGGACGCATCCTTTGCATCCATTCTTGGATGGTACGCTACATTTATTTTACCGGAACATGTCTACAATAATGGACAGCCATGGGAAGATAACCCGGCCAACATGGAGCCTGTTTCATGCGGTCCTTTCATGCTGGAGGAGTACAAGCAGGGCGAGAGCGTTACACTTGTAAAGAACCCGGATTTCCCGGATCAGGCTAAATTGGATAAGCTGATCTTCTCCATTATCCCGGATGAGGCGACGGCGATCCAGGCTCTTAAGAACGGCGAGATCGATTTCTATGAGAATCTGCCCACAGCTTCCGCAAAGGAACTTGAGGCGGACGACAGTATAAGAGTTGTATATAATAAATATCCGTCCCCGATACGGATGATCTTCAACCTGAGAGACGAGAAGATTGCGGATCTGGCCTTGCGTAAGGCGATCGCAACTGCAGTGAACAGAGACGAGATCTCTGAGAAGGTATTCAGCAAAGTGCAGGAGCCGGAATACTGCCTGTATCCGTCCATGATCGATTGGGCGGCGAATAAGGATGACGTTGCGCCGTCTTTTAGCATTGAGGAGGCAAGGAAAATTCTCGAGGAAGCTGGATATAAAGCGGATGCGGACGGAATGTATGTGACAGGCCTGACGATCGATGTGTTTGAAGGAAACGGCTATCCTGATACAGCGAAACTCATCCAAGCTACCTTAAAAGAAGCTGGAATCGGAGTAGAATTGAATGTACAGGAATACAATGCATGGAATCAGAAGGTAGGAATCGAGAATGATTTCCAGATTGAGCTTCAGGGCGGCTTCATGGGACCGGACCCGGTAGCGCTGGCAAACCGTATCGGAACCGGACAGAGCAGTAACTGGGGCGGATACAGTAACGCAAGGGTAGACGAACTTTTGGCTATGGGCGTTGCCACAAGCGACCAAAACGAGCGTGCGGAGTATTACAAAGAAGTACAGAAGATACTCTCTGAGGAACTTCCGTATTTCAATATTGTAAGTTTTGCGGGACCGGAAGCAAACAGCGCCAGATTCGAGAATCTGCCGTTTGACGGAGAAGGCAAGTGGGCTTGGGCTGATTACTCCCATACCGAGCTTGTTAAATAGTAGTACAGAATAAAAGAGAAATGGTGCGGGAGGGGACAGGTGATTTACTTGTCCTTTCCTGTCCAATAGGAGACAATTTTTAAAGGAGATGCAGACATGAAGAGTATTTATGAAGAGTTATTACGGGATATTCCGGATTATAAAGTGTTTTTTACTGTGGACGAGATGGAAGAGCGCTCAAGAGAACTTGCCGGAAAATATCCGGATGTTGTCAGCATATTTGAAATTGGAAAGACACGGGCAGGAGAGGCTCTTAACTGCCTTAAGATCGGCAATGGTTCCCATAAAGCGCTGATGTTCGGGTGCCCGCATCCAAACGAACCGATCGGGACAATGATGCTGGAATACTTTTCTGAAAAACTGGCGCAGAACAAAGAGCTCCGGGAGGAGCTGGATTATACCTGGTATATCGTGAAGGTTTGGGATACGGACGGGTATCGTCTGAATGAGAAATGGCTGAAGGGACCGTTTACTTTATACAATTATTCCCGAAATTTCTTCCGTCCCGCAGGCTATAAACAGGTGGACTGGACGTTCCCTATTGATTATAAGGAGCTCCATTTCCACGATACATTGCCGGAAACAAAAGCAATGATGAGATTGATTGATGAAGTCCGGCCAGAATTTATATACTCATTGCACAACGCAGGATTCGGCGGTGTGTACTGGTATTTGACAAAAGAGACGCCCGAGTTGTACGACGGGATGTACGATGCAGCCAAAAAACAGGAAGTCCCGCTCAATCTCGGCGAACCGGAAGCGCCTTTCTGCGTGGCGTGGGCGCCTGCGATCTACCAGAGTCTTGGTATCCGTCAGGAATATGATTATATGGAGCAGTACGGAGGTCTTTCGGACATGTCAAAAGCGATCCGGTGGGGAACTTGCAGCGCCGATTATGGGAAAGAGGTATGCGACGCATTTACACTTTTAACAGAGCTTCCCTATTTCTATGATGAACGGATCAATGACTTAAGCGATTCTGACATCACAAGGAAGGAAGTCGTCCTTCAGAAACTTCTGTGGGATCAGGAGGCAAACCGCTTTATCCAGGATACCCTTGCAATATCAAAAAAGTACATGGAAGACGAAAATCCTTTTGTGCTTGCCTTAAATGCGTTTACGGATGAAGGAGAGCTGGAAGCTACCAAAAAAATGATTGAGGAGAATACAGAATATCATAAGACAGCAACCGTAGCAGAAAAGATGGATAATCAGTTAATCTCAAAATTCTATAAACTTTTAAGCTACGGCATGTTGATTCGTGCAAATGAATCAGAATTAGAGGCAATGCATGAAAAAGGAGAGGAAAACCTTGAAAAAGAGCAGAGCCTCAAGAAAGCGTTTGAGATCGCAGTAAAAGCGCATCAAGAGCTTTCAGAATTGTTGGAAGAGCAAATCCATTATCAGGTTGTTCCAATCCGTAAGCTTGTATCCATCCAACTGGAATGTGGTCTGCTTATGGCGGAATATTTAAAAAACTAAGCTTGTAAAATAAACAAAAAGAATGTAGAATAACATAGAAAAAAGTCGAAAAAATGCACATTGTAAGGAAGGAACATAGGATGGATATTATTTCTACAATCAAAGAAAAATATTCCGGATTGACACGGAAGCAAAAACAGATCGCGGACTTTATGCTGGATCATATTGAACGGATGTCATTCCTTACCTTACGGGAACTGAGCAAGGAGACGGGGATTACGCCCATGACGATACTGAATACTTGTACGGCTTTAGGATATTCCAGTTTCAATGAGATGAAATACGAAAGCAGGAAATATCTCAGCTTACAAGAAAAAGTAGAGGTGCAGCGTTTCAATGAATATTCTTCGACCTACATCCCTTCTTATGAGCTGGACGATCAAAAAAAGCTTCTCCGGGAGATCTGTAATGAAGAGAGCGGACAAATGACCTCCATGATGTCTGGACTGGATGAAGGGAAGATTCTTGAGGCAGCGGAAGTGATTCTTACATATAAGCAGGTCGTCATATGCGGAAGAGGGATTTCAAAGCTTTTAGGAGATTTTCTGGCGATTCGTTTTGCCGGATCTGGCATCGCGCCCATTGTCATGGATACTGAGCTGAACGACAGTGTGAACGGGCTTCTTGCGATGCTCCAGGAGAATGCGCTCTTAATTGCGATCTCTTTTCCGGATCATTATCTGATGACAGATAAAATCGTGGAATATGCAAAAGGTGAGAAGTGCAAAATCATCGGCATCACAAGCTCGGAAAGGGCCGGGATTGCGCCTTATTGTGACCTTCTTCTGATCGCACCGAGCAACACCAGGCTTTTTCTGAATACCCCGTCCGCCGCTGTAGCGCTGCTGAATATATTGACATCAGCAGTAGAGATCATGGCGAGATACTATAGAGGGAACGATTCTTTGTCAGAAAAGTTTGGAAAGCTTTTTCAAAATGTCTGAAAGAGCTTTGCAGAATAGGTTTGGAGGTTTATATGAATGAAGCATCTAAATTGAGGGGATTTAGGTGCTCTTTTTCTGTTATATTCCTCCGGTTATCCTGTAATCTATGCCTCTGTCGGGGCGGGTTTTGTCTAACAAGATATGCATTTCAGGCATAGTTTATAATTCGATATAGGTACTAGTGTGGATTATACTAGACATTAGATAAGAGCGGATATACAATATACTTGAATTTCCATCTGCTGTTTGTCAGGTAGGAAATCAGAAGACGCAATGCCATAAGCTGTATCCAGAAGGCGGCAGAATAACGTGGTAAAAACAACAGCAAAACAGAAGTTTGAAAAAAAGGAGTTGTTTGTTATGGAAATTATTGAAAATAAGACATTTGACATGGAGCGTGCCTTATACGGCAGTAGTGATATCCTCGTAAGGAATTGTTCTTTTGACGGTCCGGCGGACGGGGAGAGCGCATTTAAGGAAGGGTATAAGATACAGGCGGAGCGTTGCTATTTTAATCTGCGGTATCCCTTCTGGCATGACAGGGAGATGAAGATTTCAGACTCAGTAATGACCGAGCTTTGCAGGGCGGCGATCTGGTATTCAGACAAGGTGGAGATCAAGAACAGCAAACTTCACGGAATCAAAGCATTAAGAGAATGCTCACAGGTGGATATAGACGGATGTGACATTATTTCCCCGGAATTCGGATGGTCTACAAGAGGAATTGCGATGAAGGACACAAGTGTTACAGGGGAATATTTTATGATGCGTTCCGACCATCTGGATTTTACCAATGTTACGCTGAATGGGAAGTATTCATTCCAGTATATAGAAGACAGCGTATTTGACGGCTGTGATTTTAATACGAAGGATGCCTTCTGGCACGCGAAAAATGTCTTAGTAAAAAACAGCGTGATAAAAGGGGAATATCTTGCATGGTACTGTGAGAATGTGACCTTTGAGAATTGTAAGATTATCGGAACCCAGCCCCTTTGCTACTGTAAGAATCTGAAACTGATTCATTGCGAAATGGAAGATACGGATCTGTGCTTTGAAAAATCAGAAGTGGAGGCAACGGTTACCACATCGATTGTCAGTATCAAGAATCCGCGGAGCGGGCATATCTATGTCCCGGCTGTCGAAGAAATCATCATGGACGATGTGGCAGCGCAGGGAGAGATTGTGATGGAAAAAGGGGGATGGGCATAAAGGAAAAGGAACAGGATTTGCTTGAAGTTCTTTCTTAAAATGTATATAATATTGACAATTGGGTTTTAATAAATACCGCTTGAATTGAAAGGAAACCTATGAGAAAACTAGCCTTAAATGATGAAATATTACTAAAAATTGAGAAGCCCGCCCGCTACATCGGAGGCGAGGTCAACAGCGTCATGAAAGACCCGGAAAAAGTAGATATCCGCTTCGCCATGTGCTTCCCTGAGGTGTATGAAATCGGCATGTCCCATCTGGGACTCCAGATCTTATACGACATGTTTAACCAGCGGAACGATACCTGGTGTGAACGTGTCTTTTCTCCGTGGGTAGATCTCGATCAGATGATGCGTAATGAGAAGATTCCTCTGTTTACCTTAGAGTCGCAGGATCCGGTTAAAAATTTTGATTTTCTGGGAATCACCCTACAGTTTGAAATGTGTTATACCAACATACTACAGGTGCTTGATCTTTCGGGTATCCCACTTCACAGCCTGGATCGTACGGTATGCGATCCTTTTGTGATCGGAGGAGGACCGTGCGCATATAACCCAGAGCCGTTGGCTGATTTTTTTGATTTGTTCTATATCGGGGATGGGGAAGTGGTCTATGACAGACTCCTGGACACCTATAAGGAGTGGAAGAAGTCCCGTGTGCCACAGGGTGCATCCCGCAGGGAGTTCCTGGAAATGGCGGCAGAGATTGAAGGCATCTACGTTCCTTCTTTTTATGATACCTGCTACAAAGAGGACGGAACAATCCTTTCTTTTGCGCCGAACAATCCGCACGCAAAAGAAAAGATCCGCCGGCTGGCCGCGGCAGATATGGCAAGGACCACCTACCCGTTAAAACCTGTCGTCCCGTTTATTAAGGTCACACAGGACCGGGCGGTACTTGAGATTCAAAGAGGCTGTATCCGGGGATGTCGTTTCTGCCAGGCAGGGATGGTCTATCGGCCCGCACGTCCGAGAAATCTGGATATGCTGAAAGAAACAGCGCGGGCGATGTTGAAAAATACAGGACATGAAGAGATCACTCTCAGTTCCCTTAGCTCCAGCGATTACACAGAGCTAAAGGAGATCGTTGAATTTTTGATGGAGGAGTTTCAGGATGAAGGGGTGAATATTTCCCTTCCTTCCCTGCGGATCGACGCATTCTCCCTGGATGTGATGAGCAAGATACAGGATGTACGGAAGAGCAGCCTAACCTTTGCTCCGGAAGCCGGGACACAGAGAATGCGCGATGTGATCAACAAGGGGCTGACCGAGGAGGAAATCTTAACCGGCGCCGGGCAGGCGTTTGCCGGCGGATGGACGAAGGTAAAGCTTTATTTTATGCTGGGACTTCCCACGGAAACAGAAGAGGATATGAAGGAAATCGCCGTACTTTCCGATAAAGTAGCCAGAAAATATTACGAGATTCCCAAAGATCAGCGAAATGGCAAATGCCAGATTACAGCGAGCAGTTCGTTCTTTGTGCCCAAGCCTTGCACGCCGTTCCAGTGGGCGTCCATGTGCCGCGCTGAGGAATATGTACGCCGCGCGGGGATTGTACAAGAAGCAATGCGCAGCCAACTCAACCGAAAGAGCCTCAAATATAATTGGCATACAGCGGAACTCACTGTGCTGGAAGGTTTTTTTGCGCGGGGAGATAGAAGAACGGGAGCCGTTCTCGAGGAAGCATACCGACTTGGATGCCT
The DNA here is from genome assembly GCA_022793995.1 of Coprococcus sp. GTDB lineage: Bacteria > Bacillota > Clostridia > Lachnospirales > Lachnospiraceae > Allocoprococcus. The sequence continues at coordinate 181,848 of JAAWDY010000011.1, read as the reverse complement.
GTACGACTCATGGAATGAATATTTCCAATATGATCTGTGGATGCAGGCGTTTCGCCATACAGGGATTGACCTGGACTTTTATAACCTGCGCGTAAGGACTGAAGAGGAAATCTTCCCCTGGGATTTTATCGACTGCGGCGTGACGAAACAGTTTCTTCGCAGAGAGTGGGAGAGAGCCATGTGTGCGCAAGCGACGGAAAACTGCAGGGAGAAATGCTCCGGATGCGGGGCAGCTTCCTACAAAGGAGGTGTCTGCTATGAAAGCAAGAATTAAGTTCCGTAAGCTGGGCGTTATGAAATTTATCGGTCATCTGGATGTGATGCGGTACTTTCAGAAAGCCATCCGGCGCGCCGGGCTCCCCATCGCATTTACGGAAGGCTACAGTCCCCATATGATTATGTCGTTTGCAAGTCCGTTGGGTGTTGGGATGACAAGCGACGGAGAATATTTTGATATCGAGCTTAGGGAGCCGATCTCAGGCGTGGAGGCTATAAGGCGCCTGAACGAACAGATGGTGGAAGGGATGGAGGTCATCGGTTTCGTGCGGATTCCGGAAGATAAGAAAAATAAAGGGATGACACTGGTCGCCGGGGCAGAATACCTCTCCAGAGCGTGCCGTGGGACGCTTCCGCAGGATTGGAAGGAACGCCTCGATGCATTTTACATCCAAAAGGAGATCAAGACAGTCAAACGGACAAAGAGGGAAGAAAAAGAAGTAGATATCCGTCCCATGATCCACAAACTTACCGCCAGAGAGGATTCGATCTATATGCAGGTGGACGCGGGAAGTGCTCGCAACCTGAAACCGGATAGTGTAACGGATGCCTTCGCAGAATACTGCGGTGTAAAGGATATCTCATTCGCTCATCACCGTCTGGAGACATTCGCCAACACAGGGAGTGAAGAAAATCCGGTATTTGTGCCCCTGGATGCGCTGGGAACGGAGTTTGAATAAATGGAACGAAAAGTCATCATAACGGAATGCATAGGAAGGATCCTAACCGCAGTTTTTGAGGACGGGCAGGCGGTGGAACTTCGCTACAGCCCGCCTCGCTATCATGCGCCTTGTATCGGAGAAATCTATGTAGGTAAGGTAAAACGGATCCTGCCGGATATCAGCGGAGCTTTTATTGAAATCGCAGATCACGTGGAATGCTTTTATTCACTGGATGAAAAGGCCAAGCCGATCATGGCGCCGGCGGGAAAGGAAAAACAGGCTCTTTGCGCGGGCGACGAACTGCTGGTACAGGTGAAACGGGATGCGATCAAGACAAAACAACCCTTAGTCACAGGAAATCTGACTTTTGTGGGAAAATATGTGGTCCTTTCTTCCGGAAAGCCGGGTCAGTTCCGGGCTTCCTCAAAATTATCGGCCAAGAAGCTCTCTGAACTGATCTCCTGGTCGAAGCAGTACGAGGGAGCGGATTTCGGTGCCATTTTCCGCACCAATGCAGAGGAAGTATCTCTTTCTGTTTTAGAGAATGAGATTGCAAGGCTGGCAGAAAAATATCATACTGTGGCCGCCTACGGTGTAATGCGTACCTGCCGCAGCCTCGTGTGTGGCGTGCCGGGGGAAGCGGTCCGGTTTCTCCAGGATGTAAACCACAAAGGGCTTTCTGAGATTGTCGTAGACGCGGTCTGGGACAACGGTAGGCTTTATCGGGAGGCCAAAGCGTTTTTAGAAGAGGAGCAGCCCGAAGACCTTCCCTTATTGCGGGCATATACTGACCGTTCCTATCCTTTGTCAAAATGCTATTCTTTGGAACACGTGACAGAGGAGGCCCGGAAGGAAAAAGTATGGATGAAGTCCGGCGCCTATCTGGTGATCCAGCAGACGGAGGCTTTGGTTGTGATTGATGTGAATTCCGGGAAATGCAAAAAAAAGACGAAAGACTTCTGCTCCCTGAACCAGGAAGCGGCGCGCGAAGCCGCCCGGCAGATCCGACTGCGGAACCTGACCGGCATTATACTGATTGATTTTATTAATATGGAATTAAAGAGCGAGCAAGAAGAACTCCTTCGTTTTCTACGGGCTGAGCTTTCCAAAGACTCGAACCCAGGGAAAGTTGTGGATATGACCGGCCTTCAGCTTGTGGAAATTACAAGGAAAAAGATCAGAAAGAGCCTGGAGGAGAGCCTACACGATTAATTTTGCGCCCGGATGTATCATTATGATTGAAAAATTCGTGTATGGATGCTATGATATATGGCGTATAAATTGATAAATAAGAAATTTGAAAACGTCCAAAAACAATTTGGATTTAAAGTTATGATAGGCAACGATTTACAGCGAAAAACTTTTGTAGTGCAGACTACAGTAAGGAGAGCGATAAGATGAAAAAAGTAGTGAAATTCGGAGGAAGCTCGCTTGCAAGCGCAGAACAGTTCAGGAAAGCAGGTAAGATCATAAAGGATGACCCTTCCAGAAGATATGTGGTTCCATCTGCGCCGGGGAAGAGATTTTCCGGAGACGCCAAGATAACGGATCTGCTCTACAAATGTTATGGCGCGGCAGTCAAGGAGAAACGATTTACCGACATTATGGATACGATCCAAAAACGCTATCAGGAAATCATCGACGATCTCGGGCTTTCTTTGAGCCTTGAAAAGGAGTTTGAGGTGATGCGGGAGAATTTCGGCCGGAAGATCGGAAGGGATTATGCGGCCTCCCGCGGTGAATATCTAAACGGCATTATTTTGGCAGCGTATCTGGACTATACGTTTATCGACGCGGCAACGGTCATCGCCTTCGCTGAGGATGGAACGCTCCTTGCGGACAAGACCAATTCCCTTTTGGCACAAAAGCTCTCCAGCGTAGAACGCGCCGTGATTCCGGGCTTTTATGGTTTTCGTCCGGATGGGTCGATTCAGACATTCAGTCGTGGAGGATCGGATGTGACGGGCTCGCTTGTAGCAAAGGCAATCTGTGCCGATATGTATGAAAACTGGACGGATGTTTCCGGATTTCTCGTCGCAGACCCTAACATTATCGAGAACCCGAAAGTGATCGAGACGATCACCTACAAGGAGCTGCGAGAGCTTGCTTATATGGGAGCCACAGTATTGCATGAGGACGCTATTTTCCCGGTCCGTAAGGAAGGGATCCCGATCAATATCCGCAATACGAACGCTCCGGAAGAAAAGGGAACCCTTATCGTGGAGGGTACTTGTAGAAAACCCAAATATACGATCACAGGAATCGCGGGGAAAAAGGGCTTTGCATCCGTTACCATAGAGAAAGCGATGATGAATGCGGAAGTAGGATTTGGAAGAAAGGTTCTGGGAATCTTTGAGGACGAGGGGATCAGTTTTGAACATATGCCGTCCGGGATCGATACCATGACGATCTTTGTACATCAGGAAGAGTTCGAGGAGCATGAACAACGTGTGATCGCAGGAATCCACCGGGCAGTGGAGCCGGATGAGATCGAGCTGGAATCCGATCTTGCGCTGATCGCAGTAGTAGGACGCGGCATGCGCCAGACACGGGGAACAGCAGGAAGAATTTTTTCTGCGCTCGCCCACGCCCATGTGAATGTAAAGATGATCGATCAAGGTTCCAGCGAGCTGAATATCATCATTGGTGTAAAGAATCAAGAATTTGAAATGGCAATCGAGGCGATCTATGATATTTTTGTCAACACACAGATTTAAACTGTCAGGGAGGCAAACGCCTTTCCCGGCGGGAAATAAGGGGAAATGAAATGAACATATTATTTTTTCTGAAGCCGAAGGTCGAGACCGCGTTTATCTATGATTATCATACGCTGCGACAGGCGCTGGAGATCATGGAGTACCACAAGTATTCCTCGATCCCGATCATCAGCAAAGAGGGGAAATACATAGGGACGATCACAGAAGGGGATCTTCTCTGGGGGTTGAAACGCCGCAACCTTCTGAATCTGCGCGACGCGGAGGGGATTTCCATTATGAAAGTGGAGCGGAGACTGGACTACCGTCCAGTGCGTGCAAAATCGGACATTGAAGATCTAATCGGCAGGGCGATGGAGCAAAACTTTGTCCCGGTCGTTGACGACCAGGATAATTTTATTGGGATCATCACCCGGAAGGATATTATCGGGTATTGCTACAATAGACTAAAAGAAATCCAGAAATAGTCGCCACTTTTTTGGGTAAAATGCTTGACTTTAGAGGGATGATTATTGTATACTATACAAGTATGCCGCACAACGAGGTATTAAGTTCCATACTCCATTAAAATCGAGGAGTTCTGGACACCATAGTTGGCGAGTAATGATAATAGGAGGTGCCATATGTACGCAGTTATAGCAACAGGTGGTAAGCAGTACAAAGTATCTGAAGGCGATATCATTAGAGTAGAAAAGCTTGGTGTGGAAGCCGGACAGACTTATACGTTTGACCAGGTTCTCGCTGTAAACGACACAGAGATGAAGGTAGGAACCCCGCTCATCGAAGGAGCTACCGTAGAAGCATCTGTGATCGGCGACGGAAAAGCCAAAAAAGTCATCGTTTACAAGTATAAGAGAAAATCAGGCTATCACAAAAAGAACGGTCACAGACAGCAGTATACTGAAGTGAAGATCGAAAAGATCCATGCATAAGAAGCTGGTGGAGTATGATACATGTAACCGTTTACAGAAATGAAAAAGAACAGTGTGTGGGATTCAGGACAGTGGGACATGCGGGATACGGCTATTCAGGACAAGATATTGTGTGTGCCGCGGTGTCGGTTCTGACGATTAATACTGTTAATTCGATAGAAGCGTTTTCTGATGATAAGACGTCTCTTCTGACGGATGAAGGGAAAGGGCTTGTTGATTTCCGGATGAAGGAGAATCCCGGGAAAGAGGCAGCGCTTCTGCTAAATGCGATGCTCCTCGGTCTCAATGAGATCGCAGGGGATGAAAACTACGAGAAGTATATTGATTTGACTTACGAGGAGGTGTAAAGTCATGATGAGATTAAACCTTCAGTTTTTCGCTCATAAAAAGGGTGTTGGTTCTACCAAGAACGGCCGGGATTCAGAGTCCAAGAGGCTCGGTGCGAAAAGGGCGGACGGACAGTTTGTAAAAGCTGGGAATATTCTTTACAGACAGCGCGGAACGAAGATCCATCCAGGTGTAAACGTAGGGCGCGGCGGCGACGATACATTATTTGCGCTGGTAGATGGTGTTGTCCGTTTTGAAAGAAAAGGAAGAGATAAGAAGCAGGTTTCTATCTATCCGGCAGCAGAATAAGCAGACTTACTCGAAGCTTCAAACCTAGGTTTGGAGCTTTGTTTTTGCTGGATATACAGGAAAGGAGTCTTTATGTTTGCAGACAGAGCAAAAATTTATATCCGTTCAGGAAAAGGCGGCGATGGACATGCCAGTTTCCGCAGGGAGCTGTATGTCCCCAACGGTGGACCGGACGGCGGCGACGGCGGACGCGGGGGAGATGTGATCTTTGAAGTGGACAAAGGTCTTAATACCCTTATTGATTTCCGGCACAAACGAAAGTTTACCGCCCAGGATGGGGAACCCGGGAACAAACGGCGGTGCCACGGAAAAGACGCAAAGGATATCATCCTGAAGGTTCCCGAGGGGACAGTGATCCGTGAGGCCGAAACAAATAAAGTCATTGCGGATATGTCGGGTGAAAATACAAGGCAGGTCATCTTAAAAGGAGGGCGAGGAGGACTCGGCAATATGCATTTTGCTACAGCTACCATGCAGGTGCCCAAGTACGCCCAGCCTGGAAAGCCGTCCCAGGAACTTTGGGTTACATTGGAGCTGAAGGTCATTGCAGACGTAGGGCTAGTGGGATTCCCCAATGTAGGAAAGTCTACATTCCTTTCCCGGGTTACCAACGCGCAGCCCAAGATTGCCAATTACCATTTTACAACTTTGAACCCAAATCTCGGAGTGGTCGACCTGGACGGCGGTGGATTCGTCCTTGCAGACATTCCCGGGCTGATTGAAGGCGCATCGGCGGGCGTGGGGCTCGGACATGAGTTTTTGCGTCATATAGAGCGGACGAAGATGCTCATTCACGTCGTAGACGCCGCAGGGAGTGAAGGGCGTGATCCGGTAGACGATGTTTATAAGATCAATGAAGAGATAAAGGCTTATAATGAAGAAATTGCAAAGCGTCCGCAGGTGATCGCCGCTAATAAGGTGGATCTGATCTATTCGGAAGAGGAGGATCCTGTCCTTCGGATCAAAGAAGAATTTGAACCCCAGGGAATCAAAGTTTTTCCAATCTCCGGCGTGTCCGGAGAGGGTATCCGGGAACTTCTTTACTATGTAAGCGATACGCTGAAAGCTCTGGACGTGGAGCCCATTATCTTTGAGCAGGAATATTTCCCAGAGGAGGAATTGATCCAGGCGGAACTTCCGTTCTCGGTAGCCAGGGAAGACGACCTATTTGTGGTGGAAGGTCCTAAGATTGAGAAGATGCTGGGTTATACCAATCTGGATTCTGAGAAAGGATTCGCCTTTTTCCAAAGGTTCCTCAAGGAGGCCGGGATACTAGAGCAGCTTGAAGCGGCGGGAATCCAGGAAGGCGACACAGTCAAAATATACGGCTTCCAGTTTGAATATTACCGTTAGGAAAGGAGAAGACTAAAAGTATGACTTCAAAGCAAAGAGCATATTTAAAAAGTCTCGCAATGACGATGGATCCCATCCTGCAGATCGGGAAGTCAGGCGTACAACCGGAAGTGACCGAGGCTGTGGCCGAGGCTCTTGCCGCAAGAGAGCTAATCAAGATCCATGTACTTCAAAATTGTATGGACGATATCCGCGGCATCGCAGAGATACTGGCGGAGAGAACTCACTCACAGGTTGTGCAGGTGATCGGCAGGAAAATTGTGCTTTATAAGCAGGGGAAAGACGAAAAGAAGAAGATTATTCTTCCTTAGTGGTTGGAGACAGATATGAAGATAGGGATTATGGGCGGAACGTTTGATCCGATTCACAACGGGCATCTTATGTTGGGAGAGTATGCATATCAAAGATTTGATCTAGATGAGGTCTGGTTTATGCCGAACGGGCATCCCCCCCATAAGGATAGTCCGGATGTCGTGAAGGATACACAGGACCGGGTACGAATGACCGCGCTGGCGATCGAGGATGTTCCATATTTCCGGCTCTGTACGTATGAGACAGACAGAAAAGAGAAATCTTATTCCTTCCGGACCATGGATTACCTGAAAAAGACGTTCCCGGAGCATCGATTCTATTTTATACTGGGGGCGGATTCCCTGTTCACGATAGAAGAGTGGGCGCATGCGGACCATCTAATTAAAAATGTTACGATTCTGGCCTCTTATCGCGATGATATCGACACGTCAGAGGAAATGAACCGACAGATCTCCTATCTGAACGAAAAGTATGGTGGGGATATCCGGCTCCTTCGGACGCCTTTGCTTCCTGTATCTTCTCACGAGATCCGGGAACAGATTCAAAACGGTATCCAAGGAGAGCTTCCCATTCCTCGCAAGGTGAGGGTATATATTCAGGAGCATCAATTATATCGGGGTGAAACAGATGACAGAAACACTGACTAAAATGCGTAGAAAAGTAAAAAAACATCTGGATAAGGAACGCTATGACCACACCATCGGAGTCATGCATACAGCCGGATGTCTTGCCATGCGTTTTGGGGCAGATATGGATAAGGCTCTTGTCGCCGGGCTCCTTCACGATTGTGCTAAATGCATCCCAGATGATGAAAAGATCGCTTTGTGTAAGAATTATCATCTGGAGATTTCAAGCGCGGAAAAAAGCAATCCTGGGCTTCTGCACGCAAAGTTAGGAGCTCTCCTCGCGCAGAAAAAATATCACATCAACGACAAAGAAATTCTTCATGCGATCCAGTATCATACCACCGGATGTCCAGCGATGACACTGCTGGAAAAAATAATCTATATTGCAGATTTTATCGAGCCAGGACGAAGAGAAGCGCCGAATCTTCCGGCGGTACGTGATCTGGCGTTCCGCGATATTGACGCCTGTCTTTACCGGATCCTGGAGGATTCCCTTACATACCTGGACAAAAAAGGCGTGACGATCGATCATTTGACAGAAAAAACTTACCAATATTATAAAAATCAAAAATTACCTGATTAGAAATCGCCTATTCGGCGATGTAAAGAAAGAGGAAACCCCTCAAATTATTCGGGATACCTAATTATGAATCGCCTATTCGGCGATGTAAAAAAGAGGAAACCCCTCTTAATTCGGGATACCTGATAAAAAATCGCCTATCCGGCGATGAAGAAAAAAGAGGAAAGGAGGCAGGAGAATGGAAGAGAGTAGACAGATGGAGCAGTCCCGCAAAATGGCGAAAATCGCTTATGCTGCCCTGGAAGAAAAGAAGGGAGAGGATATCCGGGTGATCGATATTTCCGGTATCTCTGTATTAGCGGATTATTTTATTATCGCCAACGGCAGCAATGAGAACCAGATCCGGGCGCTGGTGGACAGCGTGGAAGAAGCATTGGCAAAAGAAGGGTATGAGATCCGTCAGAAGGAAGGCTATGGACTGGGAAACTGGGTCCTTCTTGACTTTGGGGATATCATTGTCCATGTCTTTGACAAAGAAAACAGACTCTTTTATGACTTGGAACGCATCTGGAGCGATGGAAAACAGATGGTTGCAGAAGAGTTATAGAAGGACAAAGGACAAGCCTGAATTTGTCTGAGAATGAAAAGGGTTTTTTACAACTTCGACTTACAGCGCCTCGCCTTCAAATGAGCAAAACAGAAGCGGGGCGCTGTAAGTCGTAAGCGGTTCAGAAGATGGAAATCTATTCAAAGAAACGCATGACAGCGATCACTTTGCCGAGAATATCCACGTCAGTCAAGATGAAAGGCTCCATGTGATCATTCTCCGGCTGGAGACGGATCATGCCTTCTTCCCGGTAAAAGGTCTTGACTGTAGCGCCGTCCTCGATCATAGCGACTACCATATCGCCATTGGAAGCCGTGTTCGTCTTCTCAACAACAACATAATCACCATCCAGAATTCCTGCGTTCACCATGCTTTCCCCATATACCTTTAACATGAAGACATCTTTGTTAGGCATGTAATCCGTGGGGATTGGGAAATATTCTTCGATATTCTCCTGGGCAAAGAGCGGTTCACCTGCAGCGACCCTTCCCAAAATGGGAACCTGTACCATCTCACGGCGGGTGAGGTTGAAATTATCGTCCAGAATCTCAATAGCACGGGGCTTTGTAGGGTCGCGGCGTATGTAGCCATTCTTCTCCAGCGTTTCCAGATGAGAGTGAACAGAAGATGTTGACTTCAGATTCACCGCGTCACATATTTCTCTTACTGCAGGCGGAAATCCCCGCTTTAGTATCTGAGACTTAATATATTCTAGAATCTCTTCCTGCTTTTTGCTGATCTTACCTTTACTCATACTCAAGAACCTCCTCGATCACATTTTCTTTAACTTATATATATCATAACACAACTCAAAAGAAAAAGCAAACAAATGTTTAGAAAATATGTTCGCGTTTTTTTGAATAAGGATTGACAATATCTGCTTGGACTCTTATACTTACTATCATAGCGTGTAAGCATCCTGTGGTTTATGGCTTTCCGAAATGGAAAGAGTAAAAAAATAAGGGATAGATATACATCTATACGACAAATACCGATTTTTCCAATAGATTAGGAGGAGAATTGATACATATGACACCAAGACCTAAAACATACCAAGAACAGCTCTATATCGACTATACCTTGCGACTGCGCGACGTAATCAAGACAATGCCAGAATTTACAAAAGATTATTTCCGTTCTATTGAACCCACTACCTCGGCGAAGACCCGCATTTCCTATGCCTATGACATAAGAGTTTTCTTTCAGTTTCTTTTACAGGAGAATCCGGCGTTTCGTCATTATAAGATGACGGATTTTAAGGTGCAAGATCTGGATCTTATCACAGCGCTGGACATTGAGGAATACATGGAATATCTCAAAGTTTATGAGACAAAGGACAGCCGCCAGATGACAAATACGGAAAAAGGCCTGTTCCGCAAGATGTCCGCTCTCAGAAGTTTCTATGCCTATTATTATAAGCGTGAAGCCATAGAGAAGAACCCCACACTTCTCGTAGATATGCCGAAAATCCATGAGAAAGCGATCGTGCGCCTGGAGATGGATGAAGTCGCTATGCTGCTTGAGTATGTAGAGAACTGCGGCGCATCCTTGACCGGGCAGGCAAAGCTTTATTATGAGAAGACGAAAGAACGAGATCTGGCGATCATGACACTGCTTTTAGGGACCGGTATCCGTGTTTCGGAATGCGTGGGCCTGGATGTCAATGACGTAGATTTTAAAAATAACGGGATTACCGTCACCAGAAAAGGCGGAAACCAGATGGTCGTGTACTTTGGCGAGGAAGTGGAAAAAGCGTTGAAAAATTATCTTGAGACAGCCAGGAAAGCCGTTGAACCTCTTCCAGGCCATGAAAACGCATTATTCCTCTCCACTCAGAAACGCCGTATGGGAGTACAGGCCGTTGAGAATATGGTTAAAAAGTACACACGCCAAGTGACTCCCAATAAAAAGATCACGCCGCATAAGCTCCGCAGCACCTATGGGACGTCTCTTTATAAAGAAACCGGGGATATTTATCTGGTAGCCGACGTGCTGGGACATAAAGATGTAAATACGACGAGGAAGCACTATGCCGCGATCGATGAAGACCGCAGGCGCAGCGCCGCCGGAGTTGTAAAGCTAAGGGAGCCGTAAGCCATCACGCCCTTACGGCTCCTCTCCTGCTTAAGTTTTATCCACGTCCAATCATTTCTGAGCCAGTTCATAGATTGCCAGCGCCAAGATCTGGATCATTTTCATCAACTTTTCTACTTCCACACATTCATTGGGCTGATGGATCACATCCGGATCTCCTGGGAACTGCGGACCAAACGCGACCATATTTGGGAACTCTTTCGCATAAGTTCCTCCTCCAATGGCAAACGCCCCGCGATGGTCCCCTGTCTCCTTTGCGTAAACTCCCATCAGCTTGCTCACCAGTTCAGAATCTTTTGGGATATAAAGAAGAGGCGCGTTGGAATGATTCCGCACTTCAAAGGAACAGCCGCTCACCTCGTTCTTTATACGATCGTCCACGATTTCGGCGTCTGCATTCTTGGGATAACGGATATCCAGTGTGAAGGAGAACTCTTTCCCATCGCATCGAATCTTTCCCATATTAAGCGTTGTCTCGCCCGTCTCTTCGTCTACATAATGGATCCCTAAGCTTTCGCCGTTCGTCTCCAGACCGATCTTATCTAAAAGAAAATCGACAAGCTTCTGAAAATCTCCGCCAAAATCGTTTTCACGTACAGCGAGAAGGAGTTTGATGACCGCATTTTCACCCATTTCCGGCCTGCTTCCGTGAGAGCTTCTTCCGGCTGCCTCGACAATGGTCTTTCCATCTTCCTTTTTCACCGTGACCCCATCCGACGGGCTTACTTTCAAATCCCCTTTTACGACCAGGCGGCAGTCTGCAGGAACCGAGTTTGCGGCAATCCCTCCGTTAAACGATTCGACTTCAATATTCCCTTTCTCCAGTATCGGAGATGCAATCGTAAAATTAGAAATTCCCTTTTCACAGAAAATCGCCGGGAATTCGGCATCCGGGGTAAATCCGATAGTGGGAAGCTCATACCCGTTCTCCACATAATATTTCACACAGGAACTTCCGCATTCCTCGTCTGAGCCAAACAGAATCCGAATGCGACGATCGATCGGAAGATTCAGGTCACGTATCGCTTTCATGGCAAAGACAGCCCCGATAATAGGCCCTTTATCATCCAGTACTCCGCGACCGTACAGCACGCCGTCATGGATCTCTGCCCCGTATGCTGGGTATTTCCACCCCTCTCCTGCCGGAACGACATCTACATGGCCGAGAACGCCGACCATCTCTTCCCCGTCGCCATACTCAAGCCATCCCACGCGGTCGCCGGCTTGTCCTGTTTGGAATCCCATTTCTTTACCCAGCGAGAGAAGGTCGTCCAATGCAGCTTTCGGCCCCTTCCCATACGGAGCGCCGGGCAATTCCTCGCCCCGCACGCTTTCAATACGCACGTTTCTCTGAATCGCGGCAATGATCTCATCCTGCATCTCAAGGATTTTGTCCTTTAAAATATCACTGTTCATTTTTTATTCCCCACTTTCTTTTAAAGTTTTTCCGAATCAAGGACGATGGTGAACGGTCCGTCATTGACAAGCCGTACCTTCATATCTGCCCCGAAACTTCCCGTTTCCACGATCGGCACCCGCCTGCGGCATTCCCCAATAATGTATTCATACATTCTTTCCGCTGCATCCGGTTCTCCCGCCTCGATGAAACTGGGACGGTTTCCCTTTTTACAGTTTGCATATAATGTAAACTGCGAGATCAAAAGAAGACTGCCCTCCACATCCGCAAGAGAAAGATTCGTCTTCCCCTCTGCATCCTCGAAAATACGAAGTCCCGTCATCTTTTTAATCATCTTATCCGCCGTCGCACAGTCGTCTTCCCTGCTGATACCGATCAGCACCAGAAATCCTTTTTGGATCGATCCGATCGTCTTCCCCTCGACAGATACGTCCGCTTCTGTCACTCTCTGGATCACAAATTTCATTATCTCACCTCTCCTTGTCCATTTCTTCAACTATCTTACCACGTTCTACCGCGCTGGGCAATTTTTTTCTTGTTTTTCTCCTCCAAATACAGTAAACTTACCTAAGACCCTTCATCGCCGATTAGGCGATTAAATTCAGGGATCCCGAGCGTATTCGAGGGGTTACCTAAGACCCTTCATCGCCGGTTAGGCGGTCAGGCGGTAAATTGATGGATCGATTTTTACAGATAAGGAGTACACCATGAAATTACAACAGCTTCTCAGCTATACCAGAAAAGCGGTCGATGAATATGAAATGATTCAGGAGGGGGACCACATTGCGGTCGGGATATCCGGCGGAAAGGACAGCTTGACCCTGCTTTATGCCATGCAGGGACTTTCACGTTTCTACCCACGCAAGTTTAGCCTCAGCGCCGTTACGGTTGACCTGGGCTACGAGCAATGCGATTTTTCTCCGGTTGACACGCTGTGCCGCGAATTAAACGTCCCCTACCATATCGTCAAGACAGATATCGCCGAGATATTATTCGAGGTCAGAAAAGAACCCAATCCTTGTTCTCTCTGCGCAAAGATGCGCAAGGGCGCGCTCAATGAAGCGGTAAAAGAGATGGGCTGCAATAAGGTCGCCTATGCGCATCATAAGGATGATATCATTGAGACAATGCTTCTATCCTTGATCTTTGAAGGCCGTTTCCATTCCTTCTCTCCCAAAACATATCTGGACCGTATGGAGCTTTCCGTCATCCGTCCCATGATGTTTATAGATGAAGGGAATATCATAGGATTTCAGCACAGATACGCACTTCCGGTAGTTGGGAGCCGCTGTCCGGTGGACGGGCTTACAAAACGCCAATATGCGAAAGAGCTGGTCCGCCGCTTGGAGACGGAGCACCCCGGGGCCAGGAACCGTATGTTCACAGCCATTTTGAACGGGAATATCGAAGGATGGCCCGTCCGTGACCCTCATCCCCGCGGCCATAAACATAAATAAGTAGGAAACCCCTCGCGTTACGCTCGGGATCCCTGAACTCAATCGCCTAATCGGCGATGAAGAGTCATAGGAAACATTATTCCTGTTCCAGTTTGGGCGTATGTATCCCGGTATTTTGGGTAAATGCTTCCAAATATCCGGTTAGTTCCGGCTGTCGGGAAATTTCCGCTGTAATCTGGCTGGTAGAGAATTTCCACACCTTGTCGTGATGATAATCTGCCGTGGCAAACACTGCGAACAGGATCAGGCTGATCAGTATCCGAACGCTGAGGCTCTCCGACGCGCCCGCCGTCTCTTCAGAACCTCCATAAAGACCGTGGTAGGCGGCGCGGTAACGTGGGTGGACCGCAGGCATATAGCTGCTTTGATAGCGGCTTCTCGTCTCTTTCAGGAGCTGTTCCCTACGTTTTTGTGCGTCATTCACTCTTCTCCTGCCCTCCTTCCTTTTCCATGCCCTCATCCTATGCCGCATATACCAAGAATTCCGTCATGGCATAGAAAAAGGGGACATATCTTTTTAGCAGTATATGTCCCCACTTCTTTCAAATATTCGATCTATCCAAAGATTCCTCCATGGTTTCTATCTGTCGGCAAGCTCCTGCACGATGTCATCCCAGGTCACGCCTCGTTCAGCCATCAAGACCATGATATGGTACAGGAAATCAGAAATCTCGTATTTGATCTCCTCCGGATTCGGATTTTTTGCCGCTATGATGATCTCCGTTGATTCCTCTCCCACTTTTTTCAGTATTTTGTCGATTCCTTTTTCAAAAAGGTAATTCGTGTAAGAACCTTCTTTGGGGTTTGCCTTCCGGTCCAGAATTGTACGGTACACCTGCTCGAATATTTGGAGCGGATTGTTCTGTTTGCTTTCATCCTCCACGACCGGCTGGAAAAAGCAGGTCCGATTACCGGTATGGCAGGCAGGTCCGACCTGGTCCACTTTCGCAAGGAGCGTGTCTTTATCGCAGTCAGCAGTGAGCGCTTTTACATACTGATAATGCCCGGAGGTCTCGCCCTTTGTCCACAGACATCTGCGGCTCCGGCTGTAATACGTCATTCTTCCGATCTTAACGGTCTTGTAAAACGCCTCCTCGTTCATATATGCAAGCATCAGGACTTCATTTGTCTGATAATGCTGTACAATAACAGGGAGAAGCCCGTCTGCGCCTGTCTTAAATTCCGAAAATTCCATCTGGCTCTCAAAAGAAGAAAGCTTGATCCCCTCTTTGGCACACTCTGCTTTGTAGGCGTTAAAATCCATCTCCCTGCGGCTGACGTATTTACCGGACAGACCTTTTACTCCCGGACATTCCAAAATTTTAAACAGCTCATGCTTTTCCATGGTATCCGTAACAATCACGCAGGGAATCTCTGTTACATTCATGACAGAATTGAGATCGAGACGATGCATGAACACGATTTCGCTACTATAATTCTCAATAAGCTGCTGCTGTTTGAAAAGTGCGTCAAAATCATTGAGGGACACAGCGATCTTCGCTTTTCCAAAGCGCCCCGCGGCCTCTTTGATTAGTTCCTGCGACTCCGGTTTTGAAAAATTCAGCATGGCGCGTTTTGCCCCTGTATAGAGGATTTTTTTGACGTCCTCCAAGCGCTGGATATTTCCGCCAGCCACCATGGGAATCCGAATCGACCGATTGATCTTTTTCATCAGGCCGATCGAGATATCATGATCTTGATCTGTGTCGGAAAGGTCGAAAACAAGTAACTCGTCGGCGCCCATCTCGCTGTACTTTCTAGCCAGTTCGACCACATCTTCCGCAATTACTTCCCTATCGTCAAACCATTTTACCGCTTTTCCCTGATATATCAGGATACAGGGAATCAATCTTTTAAAGTCCATCGTATACTCCTTTTTATAAGCTTCCTTTTGTTGACCATACCTCTTTCATCCTCGGCTCCATTTCAACAGACTGGCAGAGCGCCTTGCCGAACGCTTTAAAAAGCGCTTCCGCCATATGATGGCTGTTCCCAAAATCCAGAACTTTTAAATGAAGATTCATTGCCCCGCTGTAAGACACTGCATAGAAGAACTCCCGTACCATCTCCGTATCCATATCTCCGATACGTTCTGTGGGGAAATCTGCATGGTAGTTCAGATATGGTCTGCCGGAAAGATCGACGGCACACAGCACTAATGTTTCATCCATAGGAAGGAGAAAACTTCCATAGCGGCGGATCCCTTTCTTTTCTCCCAATGCCTTTGCAATGGCCTGCCCCAGAACAATACCGGTATCTTCTATTGTATGATGGCAGTCGACTTCAAAATCCCCTTCCGCCTTTAATTTCAGGTCAAATAATCCATGGCGGGCGAATCCCATCAGCATATGGTCAAAAAAACCGATTCCCGTTGTAACCTCTGCTTTTCCGGAACCGTCAAGAAGCAGTTCTGCTTCGATCTGAGTCTCCCGCGTCACACGTTTGATACGCCCAATCCTCTCTTCCATCGTCTTCCCTCCTTATCGTCCAGTATCTTAGACGCAATACATTTCTTATGATTGTTCCTCAAACCGCACATGAATGGAATTCGCATGCGCGGTAAGTTCCTCGGCCCTGGCAAACAGTTCGATCTCCTCATGTACTGCCCGGAGCGCATCCCGGGAATAGGAAATGATGCTGGATTTTTTTACAAAATCGTCCACACAAAGCGGTGAAAAGAACCTGGCCGTACCATTTGTCGGGAGTATATGGTTTGGTCCTGCAAAATAGTCGCCAAGAGGTTCGCTTGCATATTCTCCGATAAAGATTGCGCCGGCATTCCGGATCTTTGTCATCACTTCAAATGGATCAGCGGTCTGGATCTCCAGATGTTCGGATGCAATCTCATTTGCCGCTTCGATTGCTTCATCCATCGTATCCGCAACCAGAATATATCCATAATTTTCCAATGATTTTTTAATGATATCCGCGCGCGAAAGTTCCTTTAAAAATCCGTCTACTTCTGCGGAAACTTCTGCGGCAAGCTTTTCACAGGTCGTAATTAAAATCGCGGACGCAAGTTCGTCATGTTCCGCCTGGGAAAGCAGGTCAGCCGCCACATAGCGGGCATTCGCCGTCTCGTCTGCGATCACCAGGATCTCGCTCGGTCCTGCGATCGAATCAATACTTACGTGCCCGTACACCGCTTTTTTCGCCAGCGCCACATAGATATTTCCAGGTCCCACGATCTTGTCCGCCTTAGGTATGCTCTCGGTTCCGTAGGCAAGCGCAGCGATCGCCTGGGCGCCTCCGACTTTAAAGATCCGATCTGCCCCGGCCTCTTTTGCGGCGACAAGCGTGTTCGGATTTACGCTCCCATCCTTTCCCGGAGGCGTCACCATAAGGATTTCCTCCACTCCCGCAACCTTTGCCGGGACTACATTCATCAGCACCGAGGAAGGGTACACGGCTTTCCCGCCTGGGACATAGACGCCTGCCCGCTGGATCGGTGTGATCTTTTGCCCAAGTATGATTCCGTCCTTACTGCTGTCAAACCAACTGTTTCTCTTCTGCTTTTCATGGTATTCCCTGATATTTACGAGTGAGCGCCGCATAACGGCAAGAAGATTTTCATCAATCTTTTCGTATGCCTGCGCGATCTCTTCTTCTGTCACCTGAATATTCGATGCATCAATCTTTGCACCGTCAAATTTCTCGGTGAAAGCAAATACTGCCTTGTCTTTTTCTTCTTTTACCCTGTCCAGGATTTCTTTGACGCTGGCTTCATACTGCCCATAATTGTTCGGACTGCGTTTCAGAAGATCCTGCTGCATATTTTTCTTTGTATCCTGGGTCAGTTTTATGATTCTCATCAGCTCTGTCCCTCCTGTAAGTTTTTTCTAAGCGCTGTCAAAAGACAGCGGATCCTTTCTCCTTCCAGACGCATACTGACTGGATTCACGATCATCCTCGCAGAAAGAGGACACACTTCCTCCAAGATGGTAAGACCGTTTTCCTTTAAGGTTGATCCTGTCTCCACGATATCGACAATCACTTCCGCAAGTCCTACGATCGGAGCTAGCTCGATCGATCCGTTGAGCTTTATGATCTCCACGGTCTGGCGCCTTGTATTATAAAAATAGTCCTTGGCGATGCCCGGATATTTTGTGGCGACCCGGATCAATTCATGATTTTTCAGGCACTCGCGGGCCGTATCCGGACCGCAGACGCACATCCGGCATTTCCCAAACCCGAGATCCAGTACTTCGTGCACTTTCCGCTGTTCCTCTAAAATCGTATCCTTTCCCACCACTCCGACGTCGGCGGCGCCATATTCCACATAGGTAGGAACATCCGGTCCTTTTGCGAGGAAGAAACGAAGTTTTTGTTCTTCATTGACAAAGATCAGCTTCCTGGAATTTGGATCCTTCATCTCCTCACAAGTGATGCCGAGCGTTTCCAAAAGCGCGAGCGTCTGCTTTGCCAGCCTTCCTTTACAGAGTGCAAATGTTAAATATCTCCTGCTTTCCATTGTCTCTCCCCTACTCTGCCGTTTTATGTTCGCCGGTAATCAGATTCACCATGCGTACCTTTTGTCCCTGCTCCAGCCATACCATGCTGTCTGCCTGATGGTTTTTCCCATACCGGATATAGTCTTCCACAGAATTTTCGGTATCTTTGCGGAACAATTCCGTATTCCGGCCGCTGCGCCGCAGCTCCATTGCAAGCCGGATTGCCTCCTCCCGACTCTGTGCGTCATAGACCACGAGTGTGTTTTCTTGGTGGAACGGGATGGGGATCTTCTGCCGCTGGAGCGCGCTCATCAGGTCGTCCACCACCACGGCGAAACCGATCGAGGGCATGGGGCTGCCGAATTTCTCGATCAGGTGATTGTAACGCCCACCTTTTACGATGGCGTCGCCGCTCCCAAAGGTATAGGCGCGGAAAATGATCCCTGTATAGTAACCGTAGATGCCGCTCATACTCAAGTCAAAGGAAACATAGTCCTGCATTTTATAAGTTTTGAGCAGGTCATAGGTCACGCAAAGGCGCTCGATTGCCTGCGCCGCTTTTTCACACGGCGCGACGGTCCTTGCTGTATCTAGGACCTCTCTATCCCCGATCAGGCGGGGAAGCGCCAGAAAGGCTTCTTTTGCCTTAGGCGCGGTCTTCTCTTCCTTTAAAAGTTCTTCCATTCCAAAATAATTCCGATTGGTAATCAGTTCCCTAAGCCGCGCTTCGGCCTCCTCTTCTATCTTTGCCTCCTCGATCAGGCTTTGGAAAAAGTCGACATTGCCGGCCGTGATCTGGAACCTCTCCAGTCCTGCCTGTTTTAAACAGTCCACGACCAGGGCGAGCATTTCCGCATCTGCCTCCACAGAGTCACTTCCCAGGAACTCGGCCCCAAGCTGCGTACTTTCTTTGAGACGTCCCTGATAACTGGAATGGTTGATAAAGGTATCCCCTATATAGCAGAGCCTTGCCGGGAAATCCTCCTTTGAAAATAACGTCGCCGCCGCCCGCGCGATCTGCGGGGTCATATCCGGGCGCAGGACAAGCGTGTTCCCCTCTTTATCGAAAAATTTGTATAATTCCCTGGATGGGATCGTACCGATCTCCCTCCGAAAGACATCGAAAAATTCAAACGTGGGAGTCTGGATATCATGGTATCCGTAGAGATGAAGTACCTGATGCAGCTGATCGGTAAGCGCCAGTTTTTGGGCGCATTCTTTGTGATAAAGATCCCGTACTCCTTCCGGTGTATGTAATAACTGTTTCATTTCACTTGCTCCTTATTTTGTGACACTTTAGTACACTACCATGCAAAAACAAATCTGTTGTATCATACAAGGTTTTTGCTGGAATGTCAAGACTCTTTCCTGACCGGACTGCTGTCCGAAGAACTTCGCAGGTCTCTCAAATCCAGATCCCGCTGGAGCATGTCCAGATAAGGGACGAAGACTCCGTTTTTCAGGGACATAAAAAATACTGGGTCAAGTTCTTCTATACGGACGCTTTTCCTTCCACCGTTCTGTCCGCGGTCCCAGAACCGCTTGATCTCCTCAAACCGCATATAATAGAGCTCATTTCTTGTGCTGTAATAGATAATAAAAAAAGCAATCCCTTCCTGTTTCTCAAAATTTTCCATGAAATGAATCTGGTGCGCATGAATATTATGGAGCGGAAAGGTGTCTGTTCGGCATTCTTTCGCGTCGAAACATACCGGGATCCCCTGTACAGCGCCGATATAGTCCACTGTGCTCCTCTGGTCAAAATAAGCAAGCGTAATCTGCCGATGCTCCTTATCCATGCGGACAGGAGTGATCGGCGTCGGGATCTTCTGGATCAGCGCAAGATTCTGCGCGAGATACCGCTCATTGGTACGATTGATAAAATCTTCTAATGTTGATCCTCGAAGACCTCTGGAATTCCATGTCCCCATATTGATTCCCCCTTTATAACATCCAGAATCCGGCCGGGGAGAGGCGCTGTGACCGTCCTGTCGGATATACCTTGAAGCGCCCCTTGGCATTTTGGAAATTCCATCTTCCAGGCATGGAGAAGCTGTGCGTGTATCCGGTATTTTCTGCAGTAATACGCATTGACGCCGGGAACGCCGTATTTCGGATCGCCGACGATAGGATACCCCTCCGAGGCAAGATGGGCGCGGATTTGGTGTGTCCTGCCAGTGATCAGATGCACCTTAAGGAGAGTGATCTGCCCATTTCCTGCAAGAGGAACGTATTCTGTCTCGATCTTCTGCCCCCCGGATACTCCGGATGCGCTGCCGTTTCCTTCTTTGATGGCCGCCGTATTCGTCTTTTCATCTTTTATCAAGAATCCCCGTATCTTCCGCGGTTCTTTCACGTCTCCGGAAACTACAGTAAGATAATATTTTTTTAAAGTCCTGTCATGCAGCATAGATCCGAGCTGCTGCAGAGCGGCCAAAGACTTTCCCGCTGTTACAATACCGCTGGTATTCCGGTCAAGCCGGTTGCACACAGACGGACGAAAACTCTCCATCTCTTCACAAGACAACTGGCCGCCCTCTAGAAGGTAAGCGATCATATATTCGTTTAGCGAGACGTCTTTCGGGGCACTTTTTTGTGAAAGCATCCCGGACGGCTTATCAAGGAGCAGGATATGGCTGTCTTCATACAGGATTGGAAGCGAAAATTTCTCATCCAGCGCTTTTTGGACGGAGGGATCCAGTTCCCGAGCCCCTCCCCCGAACTTTTCGATTGTCGCGTCCGCAAGGAACATGCAGATTTCGTCTCCGGCGGTCAGTTTCTCATTTCCCAGGGCTTTTTTCCCGTTCAACGTAATATTTTTTTTCCTCAGCATTTTGTAGAAAAATCCCTTTGGAGCGCTTTTTAGGTATTTGGCAAGCAGCTTGTCCATACGCTGCCCCGCCTCGTTTGGTGAAACGATGATCTTTTTCATTGCTTTTTTACAGGGAAATATCCAGCAGGATTTCCTTGATATCCTCATTTCTACGGTTCAGATGATTCTGTTCGATGGAGGCGATATTATTCATTCCCTCCGCCCTGCTTAAAAACGCCTTATAGTCCTGAAAGATCTTGACTGTGATCTTATCAAGTTTATTTTTCGCAAGGATCGATTTAATGTGTTCCCCCGCATAGGCAGTATCCATTTTTTTGTTCCGGGTATATCCGCAGATCGTATTCCCGTTTATAGCAAGGATGTCGACCGGCATGGTCTTCCTCTCGCTGGTGATAACCAGCTCATAGAGCATGGTGAGTGATTCTGTCTTTCCCGAAACCTCCAGCTCCCTCGCCTCATTGATGGAATCGTACGGCGCAAGCATGATAAGATTAACCAAAGCCCGGCATGCGGGAAGGCATACCAGAATCGCGATAAAGGTCCATAGGTTCAGTTTTGTATGATTCAGTAAATATCCCGTGATCACCAGTCCGGCGACCAGGGCGAAGCAAAAAATGTTTTCCATGATGAGCCAGGACTTCCTTGCCCTGATATACCCGGCTTCCCCTTTTTCTACTCTCATGATTTCTCACAATCCTTCCTTATTCTTCTGTATCTTCCCTATTTTTTTCAAATTGAATATGATCTAGGCGCCCCATGATCCGAAGTAGGAATCTGTGGGGAATGATTTTGGCCGCGATTCTCGCTCCCTTCATGGCCTTCCCGTAGACGGAAAGCTCCTTTTTCCGGCGCGAATCGATAAGAGCTTTGCGGACGACGTCCTCTGGACGCGCCATGAAGCATTCCTTGACCGTTGCGGTGGATGTGCCGGAAATCTCAAAAAATTCTGTATCTACCGGTCCCGGGCAGACGGCTGTGACGAACATGCCTTTTTCCTTCAATTCTTCTCCCAGTCCCCTGGAAAAATTAAGGACGTACGCTTTTGTCGCCGCATATACAGCGAACCTAGGCTGCGGACAGAACGCCGCCGCGCTCGCGACGTTGATGATCCGGCTTCCCTTGGACATATAAGGGAGGCACAGGCAGATCATCTCTGTCAAACCGCAGCAATTCACTTCTGCCATCTGTGGCTGCATCCTTCTGTCCTTTGCCGCGATCTCTTCCACCGTCCCGGTCTTTCCAAAGCCCGCCGCGTTAACCAGCATACGAATGTCCGGATTCTGGTTCTCCAGGCGGTTTAGCACCTGCTTGTACACCAAATCTTTTTGCAAGTCCCCGGCAAAGATCCTGACATAAGTGGATAGATTCTTTTTCAATTCCTGTAGACGTTCTTCGCGGCGCGCTATGACCCATATTTCGTCCAGCTCTTTATAGAACCTTTCGATCTGTCTTACAAATTCTCTGCCGATTCCGGAGGACGCCCCGGTCACGATCGCTATTCTCATCTCAACACCTCTTTCTTTTTTTATCTTTTATTTTTTCTTTTGATTTTTCTTTTTTAAGTTTTCGGGGACGGATCAGGCATGTACTTCCAAAACCTACCAAATCCATCCTCCCTGCGCGGTGCAAAGCTTCCATAACAAGGTCATAGTTTCTTGGATCCCGATACTGGATGAGTGCCCTCTGCATCGCCTTTTCATGCGGATTCTTCGGTACATATACGCTCTTCATGGTTCTCGGATCCAGCCCGGTATAGTACATACAGGTAGAGATCGTGGAAGGCGTAGGG
Organism: Coprococcus sp.; assembly: GCA_022793995.1. Classification (GTDB taxonomy): domain Bacteria; phylum Bacillota; class Clostridia; order Lachnospirales; family Lachnospiraceae; genus Allocoprococcus. Next base: position 159,169 of record JAAWDY010000011.1, on the reverse strand, counting down.
TAAAAATCCTGCACCTGTTCCGGCATATATCCCAGGTCGCGCAGATACTCCGCCAGCTCGATTGCTTCCTTCATTGTCGAGCCGGGGTGCGATGACATCAAATAAGGCACAAGATACTGCTTCATACCAAGCTCCTGATTCACTTTAGTATATTTTCTTGTGAATTCCTGGTAAACGGCGTTCTTTGGTTTCCCCATCATCCGCAGCACCTCGTCCGAGACATGCTCTGGCGCGACTTTCAGCTGTCCGCTCACATGATATCTACATAGTTCCCGAAGAAAGGTATCCTTTTGATCTGCGAGCAGATAATCAAAACGGATTCCGGAACGGATAAAGACTTTCTTTACTCCGGGAAGTTTCCGAAGCTTCCGAAGCAGCGCCACATAATCCGTGTGGTCGGCTTCCAGATTTCTGCATGGCTTTGGGAATAGACACTGCCTGTCCGGGCAAGCACCGGATTTAAGCTGTTTTTTACACGCGGGGGCGCGGAAGTTTGCCGTAGGCCCGCCTACATCATGAATGTAGCCCTTAAAATCCTTTTCCTGTGTCAAAAGCTTTGCCTCTTCCATGAGAGACTCATGGCTCCGCGTCTGGACGATCCTTCCTTGATGGAAGGTAAGAGCGCAGAAGCTGCATCCGCCAAAACATCCTCGGCTGCTAATCAGACTAAATTTTACTTCATCGATGGCAGGAACACCGCCTTTCGCTTCATAAGAAGGATGATACGACCGCATATAAGGAAGACTGTAAACATCATCCATCTCCAGCTGTGTGAGCGGCGCCGCGGGCGGGTTCTGCACGATATATAAATGTTCCGAATAAGGCTCTATGAGCCGTTTCCCGCTGAATGGGTCTGTATTCTGATACTGTATCTGAAAACTTTTCGCATAGTTCTTTTTATCAGCTTTTAGTTCTTCATACGGGGGAAGCGTGACCGCATCGTAGACCCTTGAAGGATCCGATACTTTACACACAGTCCCGTCAATATAGGTCAGATCTTTCACGTCAAGCCCTGCGTCCAAAGCCTGCGCGATCTCAATGATGGACTTTTCTCCCATCCCATAGGATATGAGGTCCGCAGCGGAGTCCAAAAGGACGGAACGCTTTAACTTGTCCGACCAGTAATCGTAATGGGCAAGCCTTCTGAGGCTCGCCTCAATCCCGCCTAAGATGACGGGCGTCTTTTTATACGTCTGCCGGATTAAATTTCCGTAAACGATACATGCGCGGTCAGGCCGCTTTCCGGTAAGCCCTCCGGGAGTGTACATATCCTGAGAGCGTCTCTTTTTCGATACGGTATAGTGGTTCACCATGGAGTCCATATTCCCCGCGGAAACCAGAAAGGCGAGACGCGGCTCGCCGAATACGCTAATACTCTTTGGATCCTTCCAGTCCGGCTGCGGGATCATCCCCACCTTGTAACCGTGCGATTCCAGAAGCCTTGTGATAATAGCATGCCCAAAAGAAGGATGATCTACATAAGCATCCCCGCAGATATATACAAAATCCACCTGCTCCCATCCTTTTGCTTTCATTTCACTTCTGCTGACCGGCAAGAATCCTCCGTTCATTTACAACACCTCGTATGCAGATTCAAATATTTCATCATAGCTGCAGATATAATAATCTGCCAGTTCTTTTTTCCTTGCTTCCTGGCAGCGCGAAAAATCGTCGTCGACCGCGCACACCTTCATTCCGGCGTTTTTTCCGGCAAGGATTCCCATCGGCACATCCTCGAAGACAAGACACTTTTCCGGAGCGACACCCAGGCGTTTTGCGGCTTCCAGATAGACATCCGGCGCAGGTTTTCCTTTTTTTACCTCGCAGGAAGTGCTGATTACGTCAAAAAACTGTGAGATCCCCCGCGCTTCCAGCGTCTGTTGGGCCAGCGTCCGGTCGTTGCTCGTTGCAATCCCCAGGCGGATTCCCAGGCCGTGTGCCCTGCGGATAAATTGTTCCGCGCCATCCTTCATCTGTACGTCGTGGATATATTTGTCCAAAGCCATCTCGCACCATTCTTTTTTTAGCTCTTCCAATGTGAGCGGAATGGTGGGAAACACATCAAGATAATACTGTGCGGTTTCTGTAAAGCTCTTTCCCTCCATCTGCTGCAGGAAATCTTCCGGCACCGTCAGGTTGTATTTTTCTATATAATCTTCATCGACGCTGGACCAGACCCACATCGAATCTACCAGCGTCCCATCCATATCAAACAGGATCGCGTCTATATTTTTCAGCATAGCTGTTTTATCTCCTCTTTTGTAAGTTCCCGGTATTCACCCGGCGCAAGCGTCTGATCCAGAAGAAGACTTCCCATGGCAGTCCGTTTCAGGTAAATGACCTGCTTGCCTAAAGCAAGGAACATGCGTTTCACCTGGTGATACCGTCCCTCATGGATGGTAACCATCACTTCTGAAACTTCATCTGCCGACAGGATCTCAAGCTTTGCCGGAAGGGTGGGCTTATCGTCTCCAATATCGATTCCCGCCGCAAAAGCCGCCGCATCCTCCGCCGATACGTTTCCCAGGATGTGGGCATAATACACTTTGTCAACATGCTTTCCGGGCGAAAGCATGCGATGCGCAAGATCCCCGTCGTTCGTAATGATAAGAAGTCCTTCCGTATCCTTATCCAGCCTGCCTGCTGGAAAAAGGCCTTTGCGCTTCCATCCGTCCAAAAGATCAAGTACCGTCCGTTCTTTGTGGTCTTTTACGGCGGAGACGACTCCTGCCGGCTTATTCATCATATAGTATACCCATTTTCGGTAAGCAATGGGTATACCATCGTATGTGACCCTGCAAAGATCCGCGTCTATTTTTTCTTCTGGTCTCTTAACAATCCTCCCGTCGACTGCCGCCCGTCCCTTTCGGATTCCATTTTTCACTTCACTTCTCGTCCCCGCTCCCAGATCGGCGAGGTACTTATCCAGGCGGACCATCATGACATGACCCTCCATCCGGGCAGATATTTATTCTTAAGGATTCCACCCTGAAGCTTCCCCCATCCCAGCGGGAATCCATCTACACAGACCAGATACCAACCCTTTTCCTTCCCAGGTGTATCGTCGGTTTCGATTGTCTCCCCTTTTAGATAACGCCATATCCGCGTATCCTCCGAAGAAAAGTCCAAAGTATGGGAATACTCCTGCTTTGTCAGGTTCATCGCCAAAGCCTGACTTGGCTCAAAACGATTCTTTTTCAGTTCCCCTAGAAGAAGGCCTGTCCGAAGCGCCCTAATCCTCCCCATCTGCGGCATTCCTTCCGGGAGATAATAGATCTTTTCTCCGTGAATGCTCAGACGTTCCGGCTGTAGTTTCCAGCTCACATCCTGAAAAAAATGTTCCAGCTCTTTGGGAACTGTGGAAACTCTTTTTTGCGACGGCGCGGGAGAAGTACAGCGACATGCAGCCGTCCCCTCGTTCGCGTCTCCTTTTTTTAGGAGCGCCATGAAATGTCCCTCGCCTTCCATCTTATGTGGGAAAATACGTACTGTCCTGGCAAGGTCGGGTGACTTTTTGGAGGTGGTTTCCGGCATGCCCGGTGAAAATCCCTCGTAGGAAGAGATCGGCAGGATCCGGAACTCCGGTTCGTGTTCTATAAGATGTTCGATGATTCGCTCATTTTCTTCCGGGTCAAAAGTACAGGTAGAATATAAAAGCATCCCGCCCGGACGCAGCATATGCGCTGCCTGGAGGATGATGTTTCTCTGCAGCTTGGCAAAAAATGAAGGACCATGTTCTTCCCATGCTTTTATCATACGCTTGTCTTTGCGGAACATCCCCTCTCCAGAACAAGGGGCGTCAATGAGAATCTTATCAAAATACTCCGAAAAGGGAGCTTCCAGATTCCCAGGTTCTTCACTTAAAACCATCATATTCCCGACACCAAAGACTTCGAGGTTCTTAAGAAGTCCTCTGGCCCTGGAGACACTGATATCATTCGCCGCCAGTATTCCACTCCCCGCAAGCTTTGCCGCCAGCTCTGTGGCTTTGCCGCCCGGGGCGGCGCACAGATCCAGAACCCGCTCTCCTGCCTCCACCGGCAGACGATTCGCCGGCGTCATAGCGCTTGGCTCCTGCAGATAATAAAGCCCTGCAAAATAATAAGGATGTCTTGACGGCGAGACCTTTTCTCCATCATAATAAAAACCATTCTCAATCCAGGGAATTTGACGGAGCGGAAAGGGACATATTCTCTGAAATTCTGGAACGGATATTTTCCGGGTATTCACCCGCAGTCCGTTATAGCGCGGCTGGGTATAACAATCTATATATGCGTCAAACTCACCGCCAAGAAGGCGGCGCATCTTTTCTTCAAATGTAGCTGGGAACCTGTTCATCCGGCATTTCCTCCATCCCTTTTTTATCGGATATAAAAAGGTAGCTTTTGTAAGTATACCATAGTTAGAAGGAACAGGAAAGTTTTTTCTCTTCGATCATCCGCAAAATCCAATATGGATCGACACTGATCTCCTCGCCATCCGGATACAGGTAAATACCCACATGCAGGTGCGTGGCAAACATCCCTTTTGTCCCTTCGGGTCCATATCCGCTGTTCCCCATGAATCCGATGATATCCCCCGCGCGCACCGTATCCCCTTCTTCGACATCCGCATAGGAGTCCAGATGGGCGTAGTAAAAATATCCGCCGGAGGGAGAAGTGATCCCCAGACGGTATCCCCCTTTTTCCAGCCATCCCTTATTGGAAACCGTTCCGTCCGTCATGCTGACAATCGGATAAAGTCCCGGCTCGTCGCAGCTTGCCATGATATCGCACCCCTCATGGCCGCGTCTTCCGCCATATGTGCGCTCTGCCATCCAGGAATCATTGAAATTCACCCGGTATTCCTTGTTCCGCGCAGAGCACGGGACCGGAAAATATTGCACGTCCGCCCAGATCGCCTTGCAGTAGGATACATACTCCTCCCATACAGGCCTTTTAGACCATATCTTTTCCTGCCTTTTCAGATTCTTGCTGCGAAAAAATCGGGCAAACTCTTTCGTCTCACCGTTCTGCAGCAAGAACAGCGCTGCAGCCTTGGCCCGCTCCTCAGGCTCCATGCCTTCAAGGATCCGGACGGCCTCCTCTGTCATCTGCTGTTCTCGGAACGCATCGGTTCGGACCGTACTTTCATTCAGCCTGGAAAGCCTTGCCTTCTCCTTAAGGTTCTGTGTCAAAAGAGATGCCGCGAGCACGCATAAGAACAAACAAACGACTTTTTTTCTTCCTGGCATTTTTTCACCATTCTACGCATGCTTTTGTGTATAATTTATGCCGCTCTGCTGGGAACTATACCCAGGATACCGGGCATAAAACCAGATTGGCGTCATATAATTAGGGCAAGAAAGCATACTATGCTGTAAAGTATATGATGAGAGAGCTTATGAAGCGTTGCCTGATCTTTATTTTTTCCGGAAGTATATTCGCCTGCATGCTTTTATTTCCCAAACCAGTTTTTACAGGAGCCGCAAACGGTCTTCTGCTATGGTTCAACACAGTGATTCCCACCCTTTTTCCGTTCATGATTATCTCAGGGATCCTCATAAAAACTGACGCCATCCGGCTGCTTGCCCGGATACTTCACCCTGTTCTCGGCCCATTATTTTGCATCTCTCCTCCGGCATCTTTCGCCGTTTTGGGCGGTTTCCTCTGCGGATACCCTATGGGCGCGCGCATCATTGCGGAGCTGACGGGAAATGGAAGCATTTCGAGAAACGAGGGGGAATACCTTCTTTCCTTCTGCAATAATACCAGTCCGATGTTCCTAATCAGTTTTCTTCTTCTACAAAGCCTGAATAGAGGAGATCTTGCTAATATAAGCCTTGTGATCCTGTTTGGCGCTCCAGTACTCCTTAGCTTTTTGTTCCGCCGATGGTATCCCGTGCATGAACATTCTGCCCATTTAACGGGAACTGTTTCAAGGAAAAAGGAACCGACTCCTTTTTCAGCGTGTTTGGACGACAGTATCATGGAAGCTTGTGAGTCGATCACAAAGGTGGGCGGCTACATCATCGTTTTTTCGATTCTTCTCGCTCTCCTAAAAGAGATTCCGCTCTCCGGGGCTTTCTGGGAAAGGCTTCTTCTGCCCGCTGTGGAGATGACAAACGGGATTACACTGCTCTGCGCACAGGACATCCCTTTTTCCATGAAATATATCCTTACGATGGCCCTGGTCTCGTTCGGCGGGTTGTGCGCTGCATTTCAGACCCAGTGCATGGTAAGGAAACAGCATTTTTCCATGGGGCGGTATATAACAGAAAAGCTGATTACCGCATCAGTAACCAGCTTGTTCGCATACTTTTGTATCTATTTTATCCGCTGAGGATCTTATTCCTCGGCGGCAGGTATCTCTCCTCCTCCAAATTCTGCCTCCAGGCCCCGGGATGATTTGTCCGGTATCTCCAGCTCCGCACGGTTGTTATGTACAACCGTGTAGCACTCCTGCAGGGAATTCAGAAGGTTGTCATATTTGGTCGAATACGTATCTAGAGTGTTGCCAATGATGCTCTCTGCTTTGGCGAGAAGATCGTCCGTATACTGTACCGCACTGATCCGATAATCATTCGCGTCGCTGGTAGCGTTATCCAGGATCTGCTGCGCCTGTTCCGTGGCCGCCATTACGATCTCATTCGCCTGAGAGTATGCCTGCTGCATGATCTCATGTTCGCTCACCAACTCATTGGTATGGACCTGCGCTTCCTGTATCATGTTCTCTGCTTTCGTCTGTGCGTCCGCCAAAATAGCGTCTCTGTTGGCAATGATCCTCTGATATCTTTTAATCTCATCCGGTATTTTCATGCGGAGTTCACGCAAAAGTTCATCTATCTGATCCTTGTTCACGACGATCTTCGTAGTCGACAAGGGCTGAAACTTACAACTGTCAATGTACTCTTCGATTTCCCCAATGATTTCTTCAATACGGCTGCTCATAATTTACACTCTCCTTTTCGTCATGTCCTGCTATGACATTTTTTCTTTAATCCTATCAATAACAGCCTCAGGCACAAACTGGGTAATGTCCCCGCCAAAAGCTGCAACTTCTTTCACGATCGTTGAACTTAAATAGGAGTACTTCAGGCTGGTCGTAAGAAACATGGTTTCCACTTCCCTGTCAAGCTTATGGTTCGTCTGCGCCATCTGCAGCTCATACTCAAAATCTGTAATAGCCCGCAGCCCGCGGACGACGATCGTCGCTTCCATCTTCCGTGCAAATTCAATCAGAAGACCGTCGAACGGGACGATTCTGATATTCGGAATAGAGCCTGTTACTTCTTTTAACATTTTAACACGTTCTTCTACAGAAAACAACGGCATTTTTGCTTTATTCATCAATACCCCGATGACAAGTTCATCCACAATTTTACTGGTTCTGTTGATGATATCCAGATGTCCGTACGTAACCGGATCAAAACTTCCCGGGTAAATCGCTCTTAGCATGGCTTCGCTCTCCTTTCCAAAAAGACATGGGCATTTGTTTTATATTCCTTCCTTTTGACAAGCGTAAAGCCAAGCTCGTCCAAATAGGGAAACTCTGTTGCAAGCGAAGCTTCCACGATGACGAGAGCGTCTTCGGCAAGAAGAGCCGACGACGCAAGGAATGTAAGCGCCTCTTTCTCCAGCAAATGATCGTACGGAGGATCCATGAAAACATAATCGAAACGCTCTTTTTTATTCAACTTTGCAAGGGCGTTCATCACATCCATCGGCAGGACTTCGGCCTGCGCTTCCATCCGGGTACGCTTCAGGTTCTCCCGGATACACGCCAAAGCATCTGGCGCTTTCTCGACAAATACAGCGCGCGCAGCCCCGCGGCTTAACGCCTCGATTCCGATTCCGCCGCTTCCGGCAAAAAGGTCGAGAAATGCTGCGTCGCTAAGTCCATGCGCGATCATATTGAACAACGTCTCCTTGATTCGGTCCGTCGTAGGCCGGGTGCTTAACCCTTCTGCTGTTTTCAGTTGTGTTCTCCGCGCTTTACCGGCTATGACCCGCATCCTGCATTTCTCCTCCGTCACATTTCGTCGGCATCATTATAATAGTTTGTGATAAAAATGTCAATGATTTTCACCAATATGAACCGTAAGCTGCTGATATGGAATCTCGACTCCGTTCTCATCCAACGTCAGTTTAATTGTCTCCAGAATCCGCCAGCGTGCAGGCCAATACTCCGCCGATTTAATCCATGCCCGCATTCCCAGCACTACGGAGCTGCTTCCCAGATTATCGACGAAAACTTTTTGGTCCATCTCCTTTTCCACGCTGGGATCCTCTAGAAGAATCTGCTCCAAAAGAGATTTGGCTGCCCGCAGGTCAGAATCATAAGAGATATCGATTCGCAGATCCAGCTGACGGAAATCTTTATCCGTCACGTTCGTCAGGCTGGTATTTGCCAGCGTCCCATTGGGTATGACGATCGTACGGTTATCAATCGTTGAAAGCTTTGTATAAAAAATCTGGATTTCCTTCACCGTGCCCTCGTTCCCGTGTGCGTCTTCGATAATATAATCTCCCACCACAAAGGGCTTTAAGAGCAGGATCAGCATCCCACCTGCCAGGTTGGATAAGCTGCCTTGAAGTGCAAGGCCGACGGCCACGCCCCCTGAAGCTACCAAGGCCGCGATGGAGGTTGATTCTACCCCAAACTGGTTTGCGATGGCAAGAATCAAAAGAATGTGCAGCCCGAATTTCAAAAGAGAATCAACGAATTGACGCGCTCCCACATCGGAATTAGCGCGCTCCATAGAATTACGCACAACTTTTCTGAGCCATTGAATCAACTGATACCCGATGAAATAAAAAAACAGGGCAAGAAGGATCCGGATCCCAAAGCCAAGCAAGTCAGGACCGTGCTCTGTGACCCATTCCTTCATACCGCTGACCTTTTCCACGGTATCTTCCACAACATCCGATGTATTTGCCGCTAAAATCACCTGCCATCCTCCTTTAATGCGAGAAATGCCGCCAGATTGCCGCGTTTTCCACCGGAGGCGCGGTGAGAAAAGAGAAGCCCTGGATTACAGCAGGTACACAGATTTGTTACCGCCAGATGTTCTTTTTGAATTCCTGCATCCAGAAGCACCTGCTCATTCGCCTTCCATAAATCGAGCTGGTATTTCCCGTTTTCCTTTTTATAAAATAGCCTGTTCCAAACAGTTTTAGAAAAAGCATCCCGAAAGCACTGTATTACATCTTCACTTACTTCATAACAATCCCCGCAGATAGAGGGTCCGACCGCAGCCACGATATCCTCCGGCCTGCTCCCAAATTCACGCCGCATGGCTTCAACCGTCACCTGTCCCATTCTGGCGGCCGTCCCCCGCCATCCCGAATGGCTGGAGGCAATGGCCTTCCTTACTGGATCCACAAACAAAAGCGGCACACAGTCCGCATAAAACGTCACCAGGCAGATTCCCGGCACACAGGTGAGAAGTCCGTCGACGTCTGTATAATCACAATCCTGCACAACCCCTTTTCCGGCGTCCTTTTGGGTGACAACCCTTATGTTTGTCGTATGCGTCTGACGCGAACAGACCATACTTTCAGGCGGGATACCAAGCGCGTCTCCCATCCTTTGGTAGTTCTCCTTCACATTCTTTGGGTCGTCCCCGCGTGTAAAGCTTAGATTCATTGTTCCAAGATCGCCCTTGCTGACACCGTCAAGGCGGGTCGATATTCCATGCCTTACCGCACCGGTTCTTTCAAGGAGCGGATATCTAAGAAAATGTACATTTTTTTCAAAACATTCTGTAAATACATGCCTTTCATCTTGATATCGAAGTCCGATCCCCACTCTTTTTTCTCCTTACTCTCCTACATAGTCAAATGCATTTTGAACTAAAATGATCTCTTTTTCCGTGATTCCAATCACATCGAACCGGCAGGGGATATCTGCATACCCGCGCTGTGTAATATAAAAAAGCGCCGCCCTGGAAATCCGTTTCTGTTTTTTTCGATCCACAGCCTCCAAAGGCTGTGCTTCCTCTGCATGACATCGGTATTTGACCTCGCAGAAGACTAGATACTCTCCGTCTCTTGCCACAATGTCAATCTCCGCATAGGGGCAGTGGAAATTATATTCCCAGATCTGATATCCCTTTTTTTCCAGAAACGCGCCCGCCACTTTTTCGTAATAGCTGCCTGTTTTTCTTGTATTCATCCGAAAAGTCTGATCTCACACACTGATATTATATCATCTTTTGTCAAATAAAATTCCCGATAAACGACCTGCGGTGTATCGGGCAGGGTCCCAGTTTTTTTAATGCTTCAATATGTTTTTGGGAACCATATCCCTTGTGGGAAGCAAAACCGTACCCTGGAAACTCTTTCTCATAGTCTTCCATCAGGCGGTCCCTTGTTACCTTAGCAATGACGCTGGCCGCGGCAATGGACAGGCTTTTCGCGTCCCCCTTGATGATCGGTACCTGCTTTATAGAAAGTCCCGGTATCGTGACCGCGTCATTCAGAAGTACATCCGGCGCTGGGTGAAGACGTTCCACTGCCTGCCGCATGGCTTCATATGTAGCCTGCAGGATATTGATCTCATCGATCCGCTTTGGTTCTGCCATACCGACTCCTACAGCCACAGCCTTTTGCAGGATCTCATCATAGAGAACTTCGCGTTTTGCAGGCGAGAGCTGCTTGGAATCATTAAGATAAAGGATCATGGGTTCTGGAGGAAGAATGACTGCTCCTGCTACGACCGGACCGGCAAGAGGGCCTCTCCCCGCCTCGTCAACGCCGCAGATCATGCCGTAGGATGCGTACTCATGTTCATAAGAAAGCATCTGCTTGATCCTCAGCCTCTCTCGAAGCAGTTTTTCATCCAAAGTACGGTACTTCTCGATCAGTCTTTGGACGCCGATCCTGGAATCCTGTGCATATTTATCATAGAGCAGGGTCCGTTCATCCGTGCTCTTTAGCTCCTCTTCTATTTCCCGTATCCTCTTATTATTCATGTTCATGTCTTACTACCCCTATTTTATCAAAGGGGAATATACGTACCCAGGCGCGTCCGACAAGTAGGTCGCGACTTAGCACGCCCACGCTGGGGTCTCTACTGTCCTGGCTATGGTTCCGGTTGTCGCCTAGCACAAAGTATTCGTCCTCCCCCAACGTGATGGGGTCCGCGGCAAGCTGAGGGTCTTCTATGAGCTCTTTACCGAAATCCTCCTCCAGAAGTTCCCCGTTGATGTATACATACCCTTCGATAATCTGTACCGTCTCCCCTGGAAGACCGATGATCCGCTTGATATAGTAAACGTCCTCCTCATGCTGATAGGGAAATACAATCACATCATAACGCGAAGGATCGCGGAATCGATAGGAAATCTTATCGATAATCAGATTATCCCCGTCGCTTAAGGTAGGGTTCATGGAATTACCATCCACTTTCGTCCGCTGTCCGACAAACGTAATCACACAATAGACAAAGGCAGCGATACACAGGAAATACACAATCCATCCCATGATCTCCCGTCCCAGATTCTTCTTTTTTTCCTCTTTTGGTTCTACCTTCTTGTTCCCCTTTTGGGGCGCGGCTTTTTTCTTCACGACCGTTTTCGCGACTGCCGCCTTACTTCCCTGTGCCGCTTTTGTGCTTTGTAATGTCTTGTCAGTCATTTTCATACTCCTTTACAGTTTCTAAGGTAACGGATCCGATTCTACCATTCCGGAAATCATCTAAAAACAGAACCGACGCCTTCCGCAAATCCGGCTCATTCCCCTTAAGAAGGCATTTTCTGCATTCTGCAAATTCTTTTAGACAGGCATAACTGTCTTTCTTCTCGTGAATGCCATACTTTTCCGCAAGAATCCCCGGATAAACGTCCATAAGAAACGCGGCAAGCTCCAAGGCAAGTTCTTCTATATTCATGATCTCATCGCGGATCGAACCGATGAGCGCGAGTCGGAGGCCTACTTTTTGATCTTCAAACTTGGGCCATAATATCCCGGGAGTGTCAAGAAGCTCTACCGTCTTATTCAGACGGATCCACTGTTTTCCCTTCGTGACACCGGGCTTATTCCCTGTCTTCGTACATGCCTTTCCCGCCACCGTGTTGATGAATGTGGACTTTCCTACGTTTGGGATTCCTGCCACCATAGCGCGGACAGGACGGTTTTGGATCCCTCGTTTTCGATCCCGTTCCATCTTTTCACTGCATGCCTTCTGTATCTCGTTTTGAATGCTCCTTACCCCGCCGCTCTTTTTGGAATTGATCTTCATGACAAAGTATCCCTGCGCCTGAAAAAAATCGACCCAGGCATCGGTCTGCCGTTCATCCGCAAGGTCCGCTTTGTTAAGGAGGAGCATCCTCGTCTTATTCTTCCCCAATTCATCAATATCCGGATTCCGGCTGCTCATAGGAATCCTTGCATCCACAAGTTCAATAATCAAATCAATTAATTTTATATTTTCCTGCATCATCCGTCTGGCTTTTGTCATATGCCCAGGATACCACTGGTAAATCATCGAAAACTCTCCTATTCTATCCACCCAAATCGTTTTCCGGGCGTTATATTAAACCACGCTTTCCCCTCAATCTCCGACCGCCTGATATTACCGATATCCGCCTTCCGGCTGTCCTCACTGCTCTCACGGTTGTCGCCTAGCACAAAAAACTCATCACCTGCCAGTGTGATTTCTTCTGCGGCCAGACCGGCGTCTGAAATACCGGACGTGACATATTCTTCATCCAAAAGTTCGCCGTCCACCAAAATCCCCTCGTCGGTGATCTGGATCCGTTCTCCGGGAAGCGCGATGATACGCTTCACATAAGAATGAAGATTCTCATTCCCGTTCGGCTTAAATACGATAATGTCCCCCCGTTTGGGGACACTGGCATCATAAAGAATCCTGTTAACCAGGACCACATCCCCATTCTCAATGAGCGGGGCCATGGAATCCCCGATATTACTCACCCGGCGTCCAAAATACCAGACAAATACGAATGCAAGAAAACACACGATCGTAATCTGGAACAGCCATTTCAAAGCGCCGGGAATCCAATCCAGATTCAGGGGACGGCGCGTTTCTTTTCCAAATCTCAAGTCTCTGCGCATAACGTAAGTCCTATTCCTTCTCTTCTGTGTTTTCCTTATTGTAGCACTGATTCCATACCTCATGCAAGAACATTTGGGAAACGTAAGCCCAATCACCTATTCGGCGATACATTTCTGCAATTCATCATAAATCAGAAAAGAAGAGGGACAAGTACTTTGTCGTATTTGTCCCCTCAAAAGCATTTCTTATTTTACTAACTCTTTTACCTTTGCTTTCTTTCCGATACGTCCTCTCAGATAGTTGAGTTTTGCACGTCTTACCTTACCTCTGCGCACTACTTCTACTTTCTCCACGTTCGGAGAGTGCAGCGGCCAAGTCTTCTCCACTCCGATACCATTGGAGTTCTTTCTTACTGTAAACGTCTCGCGCGCTCCACCGCCCTGTCTCTTCAAAACAGTGCCCTCGAATACCTGGATTCTTTCACGGTTTCCTTCTTTGATCTTTCCATACACCTTCACAGTGTCTCCGACATGAAACTGAGGTGCGTTCTCCTTCAGCTGTTCGTCTTCAATCTTTTTCAGTATCTCGTTCATGTGTGAACCTCCTTCATATTTTGACGTTCTTAAATACAATCATTGTACCAGAGGACCATCTCTTTTTTCTCACAACATGCTATATTCTATCACAAAGCAAAGACGTTTGCAAGCATTTTTGCCGGTTATTTCGCGGGTTAGTCGACGGTTAGTCGCCTGGATGTTATAGCCGATGGCTAAACAGTTACGCCTGGATATTCTGCGATAATCCTCGCCAATTTCAGCATATACTCCCGCCCGCAGTGTTGATCGCAAAATAGCGAGACAATATGTCCATACACATATTTCACTGTGTCATGCCCTTCCACATTCACCAGCGGGCCCACCGGCCAGAACACCTTGTAAAAAATATTGTGTTCCTTCAGATAAGCTAAGAAATGCTCCCGTTCTTCTGCATAAAAGCAGAAATGGCTCGGTACGGCATTTTCTGTCAAAGCAGGAAATACTGGGCGAAGACCTTTTAACGTTTTGGGAACCGCATAAAGATCAAAGATCTGCCGGAGCATCATTTCAGCATCCCAGAATGCATCCATACTGTGCGTGTCAATATATTGACGCCGCAGCGCCAGATGTTCTTGATGTGGTTTCTGGCAACCAATTTCAAATTTGCCGCGACGCTTCATGGCAAAGCCGTCGCTGGCAACATCCATCCATTTTCGGAAACTTCCTGCCGCATAATCACAGAGTGGAACCATACCGTCCCTGCAGAGCAGAGAATGCGTCATGTCTTCAAAAATAACTACGCCGCGTTCATGGCATTCTTTTACAAATTCATGGTCGTAGTTGCAAAATCCATAATACCCGCAAAGAGAAAGTACGCTGATCTCATTGATTACAGCATCATCAAATATACTGCGCAAATTCTCATCCACCTCATAGAATCTCAAAGTATAGCCGGCTTTTTGAAAGGGCGCCGCAACTGTTTCACAGGTATACATTGGCAGATATGCCACTCTCTTTTGGTCTTTCTGTTTGATATCTTCCAAACACTGATAAATACCGCAGCGGCCCGACATTGTAAAAGATAGCTCCCCGTCTGTCTGACATAACCTTTTAAAAAATCCGTTTTCATGGTCCAAAAGAGGTTCGGTCGTGACAATCGATTTGAGATTTTCCACTGTTCGCTCCTTTCATAAAGATCATTGTTCCTGAATCCTGCGCATTACTTCAGCGGCGCTTTTGCAAATTCAACCGTAAAATCGGCAATATACTCGGCAATCGTTGTCAACATTTTCTCGCCCCACTCGGCGGTCGCTTCTTCAATCGGATCCGGTCCAACCCATCCGTTCTTACAGATTGCCCGGGAATCTCTGGGAATCGTTACCTGTACCCCTTTGTACTCCGCAAATTTTAATGTGCGCGCCTTGATTTCCGGTGTTAGATCCGCAATATCGCCAGGTTCCATCCTGCCGCGGTCAATCCAGTCCGGATTAATATACATAATCGCTGCGGTCTCCTCGCCGCCGCCATGCCCTCCTGCCCACGCAGGATCAAAAGAACCGGCCATACTCCACCAGTTCATGACCGCGCCGATTGCGCCCTTTTTGCTCAGCTCATAACATACCCGTTCGATCGCGGGAATGTTTCCCCCATGGCCGTTCATAAAGACAAAATGACGTGCGCCGGCATTGTAAAGGCCTTCCGCCACCTTATGCACAACCTGATAAAGAACCTCATCCCCCAGTGATACAGTACCCGGAAAATCCGTAAAATACTCGCAGCTCCCGAATGGGATCACCGGCGCGCAAAGAATCTCAATTTTTTCCTCAATTAACGCGATCAGTTTCTCCGGAACTAGCGCGTCTGTGCCAAGCGGCATGTGCTTTCCATGATTTTCACAGCTTCCAATGCCAATCATCACTGTGTCGGAAGTGGAAAAATATTCTTGAACCTGAGGCCATGTCATATGTTGAAGTTTCATAAGCTTCTCCTTCTCCCCGTATTCTATACGGCAATTCTTCTAAGTGGGCAACAAACCTGGCTTTTGCCAGGTTTGTTCAATCCCCTTTATTGACATTTTACTTTAAGACAACTACACTTTCAAGATTATGGTAACCTGCGCCATCCATCTGGAAATCAATCACCTTTTTCGTTGCGCCTACATTCAATGTGGTATATAACAGTTCTACACACGGAACCTCTTCGTCAACAATCGCTTCCAGCTTGCGGTAGTTTTCTACAGCAACCGCTTCATCCATCGTTTGACGGGCATTCATAATATACTCGTCCGCTTCCGCATTTTCATAGAAGCTTCTATTACCTGCCGCGCCTTGCTGAGAAGAATGTAACAGGGAATACTGCTGATAATCACCATGACCCGCCGCGCAGATCCAGAAGAAGAACATCATCTGGAATTCACCGTCGTTTGCACGGAATGTATACGTGGAGCTGTCGCATACGTTCAAAGACAGGTTGATACCGATCTTGCTAAGCTGATTCTGGATTACCTGGCAAACCGCCACACGGGTTACATCTTCGGCTACGGTCAATTCCAGATCCAGGCCGTCCGCATAACCAGCGTCTGCCAACAATTTTTTCGCTTCTTCGATATCCTGCTCATAGTACGGCATGTCGTCGCCTGGATAACCGATAACAGATGGCGGGATCAGAGAATTAGCCGGAGAACCTGCGCCATAAAGAACGCTGTCAATAATCTCCTGAACATTGATTGCTTTTGCGATCGCCTGACGCACACGAACATCAGATAATACCGAATCCTTTGTATTAAGCGCAAGATACCATGTTGTCACAGATTCATTCTGATATATCTGCAGGGCGTCATTATCTTCAATAATAGAAATCTCATTCACCGGGAAGTCATATACCAGGTCAACCTCTCCATTTTAAAGGGCGATCGTACGCTGGGATGCTTCCGGAATAATACGGAATGTTATATTCTCAGTCTTTGCCTTTCCGAGGAAGTAATCGTCATATGCCTTGATCTTGCAGTAATTGCCATGATTCCACTCTTCAAACTCGTAGGGGCCGCAGCCGATTGGATGCTCAAGGAATCCATCTGGGTCAGCCTCAACGACTGCCTTCGGGACAATCACCATATAGTTCGCATATTGAACAAGAATTGGTTTGTCCAGCCCCAGTTCTTCCCGCAGCTGTTCCTGTGCTTCTTCCGTTGCCTTATCTCCTAAAATAGTCTGTACCGGATCGCCCGGCGCCAATGATAAGACCATGTAAACAAAGAACGTTACACCGATCAGCACGGGAATAATCATCACTATTCGCTTTAATATGTATTTCCACATACCATTCTTTCCTTTCCTCTTAAGCAGCACTTAAGTTCCATGTATCATTCAAAACGCCCCTTTAGAATCGCCTTGCCCTCAGCGTATGCCGCCTTTCCGCGGGCGCCGAAGTTCCTGCTTCTCCGCAGCCCATATGGACTACCGTAATGCCGGACTTACCTCCCATCATACCGCCAACCCTGGCCTCTGAAAATAGACGCGCCAATTCTTCCACCATAGGAACAGAACAGCGATGATCCGAATATGCCACCTTAACACCAATGATTTTGCCGATCAAAACGATATCACGCATGACGCTTCCGGTTAAAGTCATTGATGGAACCCTGTAAGATCCGGTAAGCATATAGGCACTGATCCCTTCTTCTTTTTAAGTCATTTAATCATGAAGTAGAAAAATCCCGAGGAATTCAGTGCTTTTTGCCGCACATTTTTCCACGGGATTTTTTCATACTATTTATTTTGAAACACACTTTTCTATAATGCAACTATGCTTTCTGGTCTTTTTATCATAATTCACTCCAACCAAAAGTAAATTGCCGCGGTACTCTTTCAAACTTTGTACATACTCTCTCTTTTTTATCTGTGCAATCGCTCCTTCCGTATCCTGGTTCCATTTTAGTTCTACAACAAGTGCCGGTTTCTCTAAAAATTGCCGACGTGGGATATACACCATATCAGCAAATCCTCTTCCTGTCGGTAGTTCTCTGTACACCGTATAGAAATTACGCGCCGCATAAAGCGCCAGCGAAATCGTATAACTTAATGCGTTTTCATCATTATATTGTAAATGTGACATTTCAAAATGCGCTTGCGCTAATCCCTCAGATACTTGTATTTCATTTTGCTGCCAGATAGCATTTAGAATATCTGCAGAATGCTTCAATGTCTTTGATACTTCTCCCCACTCAGAGACAGATACTGCATTGGCATACTCCATTCGTATTTCGTTGTTTGGAATAAATACACACTTATCAAGAAAGTCATAACCCAAATATCCCAAATGTACCAGAAGCGTCAGCACATCGTCTTTTGAACGGAAAGTTGTCATGTCATTCGCAAAGCTCCCTACTTTAATCGACAACCGTTCTCCTACCATCATACGCAGAACGTCTTTTCCCTCAAGCCTTCAAAATTCAGGTCGATGTACATACGAAGCGCCTCAAAAGTCTCTGTCTGGTTCCAGTAGGTATCGCATATGCCAGATGCAACAGCTTCAATCACAGACCTTGGATTATAAACCGAATCTAAATTCGCAAATCGGTATCCGTTATACCATGCCCTCACTTCTTCAACATCCATGCGATACCTCTCACACAGACTACGGACTTCATTGTCCGTAAAACCAACATATTTTGCCAACTGTCTTGGATTCGTCATGGAAAATTCGGCAAACATATTTAAAGCAGAATGTGTTCCATACTTTTTGATCGGAAGAATCCCTGTCATATATGCCAAATGAATATATCCCTTATCCTTTAGAAAATCCCTTAAAAAATCCAAATATACTTTTTGTGCTTCAAAGGCATCCTGATATTCCCGTAGCACCCAATCCCATTCATCTATAATGATTATAAAAGGTATATGTGAATTCTGGTATATATCCTGCATTGTTCCAATCAAATCATTCTCATCAAAATAGTTGAAGTCCGGGTATTCCTTTAAAAGTTCCCAAAGAAGCTTTTTTTAAGCAGTTCCAGCATTTGTGCCACATCATGAGTTCTGCTTAAAAATTCCTGCATATTAATAGAAATCGCATCATACCGATTCAAATATTTTTTAAAATCTCTATCTTTTTCTATCTCATATTCGGAAAACAATTGTTCTGAAGCACATCCCCGGCTGTAATAGGCAGAAAGCATATTCGCGGCCATAGATTTACCAAACCGACGCGGGCGGCTGACACAGACGTATTGTTGCTGTGTATTTAACACTTTATTGGTATATTTTATCAGTCCTGTTTTATCCACATAAATTTCTGAATTAATTGCTTTGTAAAAATTTTCATTTCCCGGATTCAGATAATTTCCCATTAATTTCCTCCCCAAAATGTTATAAGAAATATCATTGTTATAATGGATTTCCCATAAAAGTACAAGTACTGTAAGACAGAGCCTCAGGATAAACTTTTAAAGTTACAAAAATAGTAAGAGAATGTTTCATTTGAATTTGATTCATTCCATCAGGAATGGTACAATTAAAAAATAATGGGAACAATATTGTACAATATAAAAACGGAGGATTCATATGGAACTGTTATTTCAAAACCAGGAAGAATGTCATCGTATCGAAGTATATAACGAATATCTGAAAAAAATCCCACAGCTTTTAACCCAGCTGGAAACAGTTGAAAAAATGTACCAGAAGGCTCTTCTCGAGAAACAGATGTTTACTGGGAAAGATCCCGAAAACCAGAGCGTCCGATTCTATCTCGACCATCTACACAGTATTCTGAACCAGTGCGAGGAACGATCCAGCGATATCCGTCAGCAGCTTTGCCTTATTTTTGAGCTGAAAGCGCAGGTAGAAGCAGAGAGCAGTGTGCTGCAACTTTTGAATCACCCCCTTTGTGAGGGATGATTATGGACCAATCTCTCCTTCCCGCAGGCAGGCCGCCAGCCTCTCCTCTTCCAGGGTAAGGTCCGCGCCGGTAAGCAGGTCCGGACGAAACTTTGCCGTGCGGATGACGGACTGCTCCCGCCTCCATTTTTCTACATTGGCATGGTGTCCGGAAAGCAGGATGGGCGGGACCTGTCTGCCGTGCCAGACCTCGGGACGGGAGTACTGCGGATATTCCAGGAGATTGTCCTGAAAGCTCTCAAATTCTGCGGAAACATCATTGTGCAGTACGCCGGGAACCAGACGGGCAATCGCGTCCACCATCATCATCGCAGGAAGTTCTCCCCCTGTGAGTACGTAATCTCCGGCAGAGACATAATCGGTGACGATTTCCTCTAGCACTCTCTCATCGATTCCTTCATAATGTCCGCAAAGCAGAATCAGTTCCTCTTCCTTTGAAAATTCTTCCGCCATCTTCTGATTGAATGTCTTTCCCTGAGGGGACAAATATACGACACGCGGTGATTTTTCCTTCATACGGCATGTGTCTAGGATCGCCCGATATGTCTGGTAAACCGGTTCCGCCTGCATGAGCATGCCGGCGCCGCCCCCATAAGGATAGTCGTCCACGCTGCTGTGCTTATTGAACGCATAATCACGGATGTTCCATGCTTGGATATGAAGGATTCCTTTTTGAGCGGCCCGTCCGATAATACTGGTCCCCAGCACATCATGAATCATGTCGGGGAACAAGGTCATAATATGAAAATTCATCGTCTTTTCCTCCTGTGAAACTTCATGTTCTTTTAAATCAAGCCGTCCAATAGATGGATCCGCATCCTCTTGTTTTCTATATCCACCGCAAGGATACAATCCTTGATCGCGGGAACCAGGACTTCACCATGCTTTTTTGTATTAATCACATATACATCGTTTGCACCGGTCTCCATGACGTCCTTAAGGACGCCGAAGTCTTCCCCATCCTCCGTTTCCACCTGCATCCCGATGATATCCGCCATAAAGTATTCGTCTTCCTCCAGCTCGATTGCATCGGACCTGGGGATAAGAAGAGGCATTTTCCGGTATTTTTCGATATCATTGATATTGTTAATGCCCCGAAACTTCAATATCACATATTGCTTGAAAAATTTAACTCCCTCGATTTCAAGTACGCGCTGTTCTCTTCCCGTATCAAGGACGACGGACTTAAGCATACGGAAACGGGAAGGATCATCCGTGGTGGGAAATACCTTCACCTCCCCGCGTATTCCATGGGTGGTGGCAATCACGCCTACCTGTAAATATTCATCCAAAATCGTATCCTGTCTTTTATGATCTTGCATCTGTGCTCCTCTGTTCTTCGTATTTTTCGCCACATCCGATTCTAAATGTCCATTGATGCGTCTGATGAAAAGTATAACATATCCATTCAAAAAAGGAAGACCTTTTTCCCGGGTCTTCCTTTCTTTGGATGCATGTTCAATCTTAATTTCTTACAAAATTGAGGAATTGCCGGATCCTCTCATTCTTTGGATGATCGATGATCTCTTCCGGCGTTCCGTCTGCCGCCACGCGCCCATCGTCCATAAAAAGAATTCTGGTCGCGACTTCCCGAGCAAATCCGATTTCATGTGTCACCAAAATCATGGTGGTTCCTTCTTCAGCAAGGGACTTGATCGTGTTGAGCACCTCTCCTACCAACTCAGGATCCAGAGCCGATGTCGGTTCGTCGAACAGAAGAACGCTCGGATTGACCGCAAGCGCCCTTGCAATCCCTACCCTCTGCTGCTGGCCGCGGGAAAGCTTGGACGGATAAAAATCCTTTCGTTCGAGCATCCCAACTTTCACGAGAAGACTCAGAGAAATCTTCTCTGCTTCTGCTTTGCTTTTCTTCTGAACCTGGGTCAATGCTTCCATGACATTCTGCAGAGCTGTTTTGTTCTTGAACAAATTATACCCCTGAAAAACCATGGATGCATGTTTGCGCAGTTCGATGACATCCTTCTTACTGTGGTTTTCCGCGTCGACCCGGACGCCTCCGATCTCTACGATTCCTTTTGTGGGCACGGTCAAATAGTTCAGACATCTAAGTAATGTCGATTTTCCGGTCTCCGAAGGTCCCAATATTGCAATGACTTCATTTTTATTGATTGTCAGATCGATTCTTTTGAGGACATGTGTATCCGCATCAAAATCTTTCTATAGATTCTCGACTCTGACCATTGGTGTTCCTGTTCCCATCGTTTTTCGGCTCTTTCTAAATTTTTGTGAATTTATGTTATTCTTGGATTAATTGCGTCATATCAGCGTACATCCATTTCTCTGTGAGGCTATCTTATAATATCCGATGATGGCGACGATCACTTCGATCAGCAGGGCAAATATAGTGGAGATGATCGTTAGTTCAAAAGTAACGTTGACTTTGCTCGCAATTACCGGAAGTATTTCAAAAAAATAACTGATTTTAAATATTTGTAAGACTCCTTCCCCCACGGTTCCTTTTCCGCAACTTTTGTCTATGGTTTATTTTACCCCCCCCCTATCATCTTGTCTAATTGATTTTTGCAATGACTTTATTGATAGAATCTATAAGAATCCTATGCCCTATCCTACAAAAAAAGCCCCGGTTATCCGGGACTTTCTCCTATAAACACGATTCATGGCGGCCCGCGGGAATAAAATTTGCAAAACCCAATGGCCGCGGCAAAAAGAGCCGCTATGAATCGCAATCGCACAGTTGGAAATAATTTAGAACAATATCAGCGAATACTGCCGATGCCGGAGCGATCACTTCCTCCGCAATTTCAAATATCGGGCTGTGAAGCCCGAATCTGCCTTCTGTTTTGTCCGTCGCAATTCCCACGAACAGATAGCACCCCGGCACACGACTGGAATATTCCGAAAAATTCTCTCCGCCCAAGTGCTTTTTGTCGATAATGTAACAGTTCCCCCCGCCCAAGATCTCCTCGCCACTCTTCTTGGATAGCCGGATGAGATCGGGGTCGTTCTCCACAGCATTCAGGCCGATCATAACGCGGGCCTCACACTCAGCGTGGTATGCGGCCGCGATGCCTGCGGCAGTGCCTTCAATCTCCTTTTTGAGCTGTTCCATAATCGCCCTGTCCGTAGCACGGATTGTCCCTTCTATGGTACATGTATCCGGGATAACGTTCGACAGACCTTTTTGCCCTGCATGGATGGAGCAGACAGATATAACCCGCGGTTCTGTGGAATCCACTCTTTCCGCCGCAATCCCCTGCAGCGCCGTACAGATCTGTACCGCAGCCGAGATCGGGTTGACGCATTCATACGGCCAGGAACCGTGCCCGCCTTTCCCGGTGATTTTAATAGAGAACACGCCCGCGCAGCCAAAAGCATATCGTGAAGCGATCCCGATTTTCCCTGCTCTCACAGTCGGCCAGGCATGAGCGGCAAATACTGCGTCCACGGGGGGATCCTCGAGTATCCTGTCTTTTTCGATCAGAGGCCTTGCCCCTCTGCCGCGCTCCTCCCCAGGCTGGAACACGAATTTAACTGTCCCTGCAAACTCTTCTTTGAGCCGGCTCAGTATCATCGCCGCGCCGACAATCCATGCAGTGTGGGCATCGTGGCCGCAGGCATGCATACATCCGGGGTTTTGGGATTTGAACTCAACATCGGTTTCTTCCTCAATCGGGAGTGCATCGATATCGGCGCGCAACATGACGCATCTACCGCCCTCCTTTTTGCCTTTCAAGATCCCGACAACTCCAGTCCCGTCCGCCATATTTTCAGACACTTCGATTTCCGGGATCTTATGAAGTGCATCCGCGATCTCACGCGCTGTTCGGACCTCCTCAAGAGCAAGTTCCGGGTATTGGTGCAGCGTTCGCCGAAACTGAATGAGCTCCGGACTGATTTCTTTTGCTATCTCTAATATCCTGTCTTTTTTATCTTTCATAATACTACCGCTTTCCATGGTTAAATGAGCAAAAACGCAGATAAATCGAATGATTACCTGCGCTCTTTCTCGTCTCTTTTCTACTGCATGATTTCAACGACAACTTTCTTGTCCTCTTTTGCTGCTGCCGCCTTCACAACGGAACGGATCGCCTTTGCAATGCGGCCCTGTTTACCGATAACTTTTCCCATATCATTGCCTGAGACGTGAACCTCGATGACTGTTGTCTTGCCTTCCTGCTTTTCTGTAACCACAACGCCATCGGGATCATCTACCAAAGATTTTGTGATCACTTCTACTAAATTTTTCATGACTCACACCTCCATAGGGCAGACTATTTTTCAATACCTGCTGCCTTAAAAATCTTTCCGACTACATCTGTAGGCTGAGCACCGTTGTTTAACCATCTTTTCGCCGCTTCTTCATTCACTTTAAATTCGCTCGGCTCTTTGTTCGGATCATATGTGCCGATCTCTTCGATAAATTTGCCGTCTCTCGGAGACCTGCCGTCCGCAACAACGATTCTGTAGAAAGGAGCTTTCTTCTTTCCCATTCTCTTTAATCTGATCTTTACTGCCATTGTATTGTCACCTCCTGATTTCCTAAATGATTCTATATATAACGCGTCATGCGTGATATATCTGTTTTTTATCTTTTAAAACGGCATCTTGAACTTTCCTTTTCTGCCCTTCCCCATGAGCTGCGGAAATTGCTTCATCATCTTACGCATCTGCTCAAACTGCTTGACCGTACGGTTTACCTCCGCGATATCCACCCCAGCTCCCGCCGCAATCCGGTGCTTTCTCGAAGGATTCAGGATATCCGGGTTCCTACGTTCTTTTAATGTCATAGAATAGATGATCGCTTCGACCCTTGCCAGCTTCTTCTCCGCTTCTTCGGAATCAATATCTGGCATCTTTCCCTTTCCTCCCATACCGCCAAGCTGCGGCAGCATGCCCATAATGCTTCCAAGTCCCCCCATCTTACGCATCTGCTTCATGCTTTCCAGGTAATCCTCGAAATCAAACTGTGCTTTTTTGAGCTTTTCCGTCATCCGCTTTGCCTGGTCTTCATCGATCTCTTCGCCTGCTTTTTCAATCAGGCTCAATACATCGCCCATCCCCAGGATCCTGGATGCCATACGGTCCGGATAGAACTGCTCCAAATCTGAGAGCTTTTCTCCCATACCGACATAAAGGATTGGACATCCTGTCACAGCTTTGATTGAGAGTGCGGCTCCGCCTCTTGTATCTCCGTCCAGCTTTGTGACGATGACGCCGTCGATTCCGACTTTCTGTCGGAAACTATCCGCCACATTGACCGCATCCTGACCGGTCATGGCATCTACCACCAGAATGCTCTGATGGACTTCCACTGTATTCTTGATATCCTGGAGTTCTTCCATCATCTCCTCATCTACATGGAGACGCCCTGCGGTATCCAGGATAATCACATTGCAGCCCTTCTTCTGCGCATATTCAAGCGATGCCTTGGCAATGTCCGCAGGCCTTTGGTTCTCCCCCATGGAAAATACTTCCACTCCCTGCTTCTCACCGTTGATCTGAAGCTGCTTGATGGCGGCGGGACGATAAACGTCGCACGCCACAAGGAGGGGAGTCTTCCCTTTCAGCTTCCACTTTCCAGCGAGTTTTGCCGCTGTAGTCGTCTTGCCGGCTCCTTGTAGTCCTGCCATAAGGATGACCGTCTTTTTACTTCCCGGCTGGAACTTGACTTCCGTCGTCTCAGATCCCATAAGGCGGATCATCTCATCATTGACGATCTTGACGACCATCTGCCCCGGATTCAACCCGTTCATGACATCCTGGCCGACAGCCCGCTCCTGCACATCCTTGATAAAACTTTTTACGACCTTAAAATTCACATCCGCTTCCAGGAGCGCCATTTTCACTTCCCTGAGAGCTGCTTTTACATCATCCTCTGTAAGCCTTCCCTTGCTTCTCAGGTTCTTAAATACATTTTGAAGTTTTTCTGTTAAACTGTCAAATGCCATATTTAAAGCTCCTCCATGATCGCTCCCGAGAGTTCCTTCATTTTCCGGATCAATTCCTTTTCTTCTTCGCCTTCATAGTTTTCCAGCAAATCGTCCATCTTGCGGACCTTCTCCTTCACGGACAGGAATCGTTCCATAAGATGCAGCTTTTCCTCATATCCTTCCAGGATCTTCTGACATCTCTTTATTAAATCATGGACACCTTGACGACTGATCCCGGCATCCCTGGCTATTTCGCTCAGGGAATAATCCTCGAGGACCACCTGCTCATAGATCTCTTTCTGATGGCTTGTCAGAAGTTCTCCATAAAAATCATATAATAATGTCTGTTTCAGAATTTCATCCATGAATCATCACCTGAGCTATCATATAACAAAACACTCATGCTGTCAAGTATTTTTTCTTGTCAAACTTTTGATAAAGAAAGCTGTTTATTATTTAAGCGCATGAATTAAGGAGTTCGGTATCCCTCTTGGTCCCCTAACGGCATAGATTCCATATTCCTCCTTCAGTACATCGAATGTAAATCTGTCAGGCTTATACCTCTTTAACAGCTTTATTTTCATCAATGCCCCAATCGTCAGATTCTCATCTGCATAATCGCAGGGAATATTCACTTCCGTCACTTTACATTTGTAAAGTATGGCCGATACTGGAGCCGCAACATACATAAACACCGTATCTCCGGTCTTGATACCTCTTCCCTGCTTCCAGTCGATTTCTTCCACATCATCAAAGGCATGCTCAATATCGTAATATTTCGGATTGGCCGGAACGATCCATTCCTTCGGTGGACGGACCTTTTCTTTCTTTTGTACGGAAGCTGTTGCCAAATAGCTCATTTCCAGAAGATCATATACCTTCTCTTCCGGCACCGTGCCGTCAAGCATCACCGAAACCCAGTGGAACTTATTCATATGATAGGCAGGCATGATGCCCTCTTCTCGTAAGATCATATCCCGGAAGAACATATCATCCACCTTCAGGTTCACAACCGTCACATACTCCGTACCGGAAAGCCCTAGCTTATTCCGCTGCACATCCATCACGAGAGCAAACCATTTGTTATTATCAGCATGACGGAATACGGCATTACTGTCATATTTTTTCCATGGATACTCCGGAGATGTTTTGTATTTCTTTTTGATATGGTCAAAGAGTTTCTGGTACATCGTCATCGTCTTTCCCACTTTCTGTTATCGCTAACTTATCTGTTCCATAATACTACTGGTATTTCCATTTTCCGTAATGATTCCGAACGATATCATATTTACCCAATTATAAATCCTTTTGGATGATAATTCAATTCACCCGGCAATGATTTATTTCGCAGATAGAAATTTTTGGATATTGATCCTCCCATGTCCCTGCCAATTCTCCGGCAGGCCTGCGTTATCGCAGGAATCCCACAGCCTAAGTTTCATCTCCATATTGCTCATATCCGGGTATTTTTGCAGAAGGAGCGCCGCGGCTCCCGAGATGACCGGAGTTGCCATGGAAGTCCCGTTTTTCCCTATATAGGGAAAACGGCTGGTGGACGGGTATCTAAAATTGCAGGAAAACACGCGGTTTCCCGGCGCGGACACATCTGGTTTTTTTATACATTCCAGCGTAGGTCCGCATCCGGAATAAGCCGGAACAGCTTTCATCCCGCGTTGTCCAGTGAAGGTATCGCATGCCCCAACCGTAATAACCTTCCTGCTGATTCCCGGAAGTGTGATGCTCCCCGCATCCGGTCCCATGTTTCCGGCGGCCGTCACCACAACGATGCCTGCGTCCCATAGGCGTTCTACCCAGAATAAAAGACGCTCCTCTTCTTCGTTTCCCGGATGGGGAAGCGTCCCCAGCGAGATATTCGCAATACGGATTCGAGACCGTTTCTGTTCATCCAGTACATATTGGATGCCGGAGATTACATTTTCGATCTGCCCATCTCCTTTTTCATCCAATACCTTAACTCCAATAATCGATACCTCCGGTGCAATCCCCGCATACTGTCTGCCGCTGCATTTTCCATCCCCGCCAAGAATTCCCGCCACATGCGTCCCATGTCCATTATCGTCATAGCAGTGCCGTTCTCCGTTAACGCAGTCCTTCCATCCTAACAGGCGAGGAGCAAGATCCGGATGGGCGGCGATACCGGTGTCCAGAACCGCAGCCGTTACATGCTTTCCTGTCAATGGATAACGTGTCACCTCTGGACACCAATAATGAATTTTATTTTTCAATTCTTTCATGATCTCAAGCCCCCTTTTTATCACAATATTCAAAAAGGTGAAAAATTGTTTAAATTCCGTGAAACACTGGCAAGCCTTCCTACATATGATGAAGTGTAAAGAAACCTAATTGGAGGTTATTTAACATGAGTGATTTAAGTGCAACAAACTGTGGATGCGGATGTGAAAATCCAGTTTCTAACTGCGGCGGTAATGGAATTTCTTCCTGCCTTCTGATCATCATCCTTCTGTTCTGCTGTGGGAATGGATGTGGAAATGGCTGTGGCAGCGGCTTCGGAGGCTTTGGCGGCGGGAACGACTGCTGCTGGATCATCCTCCTTCTTCTGTTCTGCGGCAATGGCTGTGGCAACGGATGCGGATGCTAATTCGCAAAAAGAAAACGGGTGGGGAATTTTCCCCATCCGTTTTTTTGATGCGCGTGCCTCATTTTCCATCGCTTGGGCTGGAACATCCGCTTTTTTCATTTTTTCCTTCGTATTTTCCGCTCGGTTTGCTTTCCTTTACGCCTTTCTTTTTCGTACATACCTCATCTACTTCATAGACCGAATTTCCTTCAATAACGATCCTGCTTTGCATGGGAAACACCTCTGCCCTTTTTTATCCAGTATATGCGATTTCATAATTTCACGTCCGCTCACATATATATTTATAACGCTGGATCCAAGGAGACGATATGGAGAAAAAACCGCCTCGATATATGACTCCATTTGACTTGATGATCACAACAGACATGCTTGAGATGATCAAGCTGATGATTCCGTATCTTCCTCCGGATTTTCAGCGTATGGCAGGGATTTACGCCAAAATGACAGAACTTCAGAATGCCATAAATTATTTCCGACCTCCTTATGATCATAGCCGCAGAGGGCGGCTGCGGCAAAAAGAAATGGATATGGACTCATTTTTGGAGGATATCAGTCCTTATCTTGCTCCAGAAGCCGGTGAGATGATGGGAAATCTCTCACAGGCGATGGGCATGATAGAAATGATGCAGTCTATGGACATGGGCAGTGCCATGCAGTCCATGAATATGGAGGATATTATGAAGGGAATGAATGCATTCACCACAGAAAGGAACGATGCTGATGAACGAATGGATCAACCACCCTGCAATGGCGGACATCGACCCGATGAAGCTGGAACTGATTAAGGCCGCCGCAAAACAGACAAACGGGAAAAGCGGGAAAGCGCTCGCTCCCGTCTTGATGGCGCTGATTGCCAATGCAAACCGACAGGGAATCCAGTTTTCTTCCGATGAAATTTCATTAATCCTTGAGGTACTAAAAGACGGTAAATCCAAAGAAGAACAGGAACAGATCGACCATATGGTGCAAATGGTACGCAGTATGCAGAAAAACGGAAAACCCAAATAGGCTCCTTAAAGGAGCTTATTTGGGTCCAGCAAAATTTTATTCATCCAGATACTTCACTAGATAGGGGAGCGCCTGCTCCATCTGGCTGCGCCCATGCTGATAAAATGCCTGCAGCTTATCCCGGTCTTTTTCTAATCTGGACACTGGAGGCATCTGGGGGCGCAGGACAAAGATCTCGCCATTTTCCTCCATCTTCTCGATGTGCTCCATGGTACGGTTATAACTTTTGTTCCGTAAGATGCAGGTACGGACAAGGCGCGGGTATTTGCTGTACAACCTTCTATAGAGTCTGCCAATTGCCCGGGATGTCGGTTTTTTCCGATATCCTTTCGGCCTGGTAAGGATTACCACGACTTTTTTGAATCCCAGCTCCCGTACATGATCCACCGGAACAGAATCCGCGATCCCGCCGTCCAGATAAGGAACCCCGTCAACCACTGTAACCGGGCAGGCCAGAGGCATACTGCAGCTTGCCCGTGTCAGCATCAGTAATCTTTTCCTATCGCTTTTTTCCGTCAGGTACTCCGCTTTTCCGGTAAGACAGTTTGTTGCCACGATCTCGCATTCCATATCCGAAGCAAAAAATGTATCGAAATCAAAAGGTATCAGTTCATTCGGATATCGGTCGAAAATCATGTCCATATCCATCATGCTGCGTTCTCTGATAAAATCTTTTAATCCATAGTAATAATTGTATTCTTTCCCCTGTGTAATCATACAGTCCTTGGTACGTCCAATCTGGCGTGATACATAGTCCACGGCGTTGCACGAGCCCGCCGATACTCCCGCCACATGGGAGAAATAAATGTCCTGTTCCATAAGGTAGTCAAGCGCGCCAGCCGTAAATACACCCCTGGTGGCGCCTCCTTCCAACACTAATCCTGCATGAATCAAATAATCGCCCCTTTCTTTTGCCGTGCATGCTCGGAAGCCTTTGGCTTCCCCGCTTGCGGGCTTCGCTTTCGTGTCTGTCCGCCGTGCAAACTCGAAAGCCTTTGGCTTCCGAGTTCACGGGCGTTCGCCCTATCAAAAAATACAAAGATAAGTTTTCTTACATGCAAGCATGACGAAAACTTACTTTGATTTTTTGGCACGGCTCATTGCTTACGTGCACATTGTAACACAACTCTTGTTTAAATGGCACTCTTTTCCTTGTAAATATAGAAGATTTATGTATAATGGAATAAGCGGCGTAAAGCAAGAGACCGCAATCTAAAAAAGAAACAGGAGTTTTACTATGATCAGTACAAGCAATGTAACTTATAGAGTTGGCAAAAAAGCCTTGTTCGAGGATGTGAATATTAAATTTTCCGAGGGGAACTGTTACGGCCTGATCGGCGCGAACGGTGCGGGGAAATCAACGTTTCTTAAAATCCTCTCCGGGCAGCTCGAACCTTCTTCCGGGGAAGTCGTGGTTTCTTCCGGCGAACGTCTTTCGTTCCTACAGCAGGATCATTTTAAATATGACGCCTACCCAGTGCTCGATACCGTGATCCTGGGGAATGCCCGCCTGTATGAGATCATGAAGGAGAAAGAAGCTCTCTATGCAAAGGAAGATTTTACAGATGAAGACGGGATCCGTGCAAGCGAGCTGGAGGCGGAATTTGGCGCGATGGACGGCTGGGAAGCGGAATCCGACGCTGCTTCTCTCCTTAATGGGCTTGGAGTTGAGACAGAACTCCATACTTCTATGATGAAAGATCTTCCAGGCTCCCAGAAAGTCAAGGTTCTGCTGGCTCAGGCACTATTTGGGAACCCTGACATCCTTCTGCTCGACGAGCCTACCAACCACTTGGACCTGGATGCGATCGCATGGCTGGAAGAATTTTTGATCGGTTTTAACAATACGGTCATTGTTGTGTCGCACGACCGTTATTTCCTTAATAAAGTCTGCACTCAGATCGCGGACATCGACTATGGAAAGATCCAGTTATATGCCGGGAACTATGATTTCTGGTATGAGTCCAGCCAGCTTCTCATCCGCCAGATGAAGGAAGCAAACAAAAAGAAGGAAGAAAAGATCAAGGAACTGCAGGAATTTATCTCCCGGTTCAGCGCCAATGCATCCAAATCACGGCAGGCCACATCCAGAAAACGCGCGCTGGAGAAAATCCAGCTTGAGGAGATCCGGCCGTCCAGCCGTAAATATCCATATATTGACTTTAAACCGGACCGCGAGATCGGGAATGAAGTTCTGACGGTGGAAGGTCTTTCCAAGACGATTGACGGCGTCAAAGTCCTGGATGATATTTCTTTCACCCTGAACCGCGAGGACAAAGCGGCGTTCGTTGGGGGGAATGAATTTGCGAAGACGGTGCTTTTCCAGATCCTAATGGGAGAGATGGCGCCGGATACAGGGACTTATCACTGGGGCGTCACCACTTCCCAGGCATACTTTCCCAAGGATAACAGCCGGGAGTTTACGAATGAGGACACGATCGTGGAATGGCTGACCCAGTATTCGGAGATCAAGGACGTGACTTTTGTCCGCGGTTTCCTCGGACGGATGTTGTTCTCCGGCGAGGATGGCGTAAAAAAGGTGAAGGTTTTATCCGGAGGCGAGAAGGTTCGCTGTATGCTCTCCAAGCTGATGATTTCCGGTGCGAACGTCCTCCTGCTCGACGAGCCCACCGACCACCTGGATATGGAGGCGATCACCGCCCTCAATAACGGACTTAAGAAATTCCCCGGCGTGCTTCTGTTCGCGTCACGGGATCACCAGATCGTGGAGACGACCGCGAACCGGATCATGGAGATCATGCCAGGCGGAAAGATGATCGACAAGATCACGACGTATGACGAGTATCTGGCAAACGACGAGATGGCAAGGAAACGTCAGACATATACGATGAAAGAAGAAGATAATTAAAGAAAATCACGCCGGGAAAGATACGCTGTCCCGGCGTGTTCATTTTTACAGGCTGTCGATAAAGCGCAAGAACGCCTTCTGCCCTTCCTCCGTCTGCTTATATACTCCTGCGTCTTCGAGTACCTGGCAGAACACCTGGCCGATCTCTCGGCGCAGGATTTCCATGATATTCTCTTTTGTCACCTGCTCATAGCGCGGAAGAAATTCCTCTGCCCAGTCCGCGTGTTTCTCAAGCATCTCGTTCGACCGGATATCCTCTCCTTTGAGGATCGCTTTTGCCAGATATTCCATCTCCTGTTTCAGCCTGGCAGGAAGTACGGCAAGCCCCATCACTTCGATCAGCCCAATATTTTCTTTTTTGATATGATGCAGCTTTGCATGGGGATGGTACACTCCCAGGGGGTGCTCTTCAGTCGTGATATTATTCCGAAGTACCAGGTCAAGCTCGAACTTGCCTCCCCGCATCCGTGCGATCGGGGTGATGGTATTGTGCGGCTCCCCGTCCGTCTCGGCAAAAATAAACGCACTCTCATCCGTATAGGATCTCCATGCGCCAAGCACATGCGCCGCCGCTTCGATCAGTCTGTCGCTGTCGACGCTCCTTAGACGTATAACGGACATCGGCCATTTGACGATTCCCGCGCAGACATCTTCATACCCTTTGATCGTACATTCTTTCATCACCGGCGCTTTCGCCATGGCAAATTCATGGTTTCCGCCTTGGAAATGGTCATGGCTCAATATGGATCCTCCTACGATAGGGAGGTCGGCGTTCGATCCTACAAAATAGTGAGGAAACTGTTCTACAAAGTCCAAAAGCTTCGCAAACGTCTCTTTCTCGATCTTCATCGGTGTGTGTTCCCCGTTCAATACAATACAGTGCTCGTTATAATAAACGTAGGGTGAATACTGGAAGCCCCAATCTTTCTGCCCGATCACGACTGGGATGATACGGTGGTTCTGTCTAGCCGGATGGTTCGCGCGTCCCGCATACCCCTCGTTCTCCCTGCAGAGAAGACATTTGGGGTATCCGCTCTGTTTGGCGTTCTTCGCCGCCGCGATCGCCTTGGGGTCTTTCTCCGGTTTTGACAGATTGATGGTAATCTCCATATCGCCGTACTCCGTCTGTGTCACCCATTTCTGATCTTTTTTGACCCGGTATCTACGGATATAATCGCTGTCCTGGCTCAGCTTATAGAAATAATCTGTGGCGCGCTTCGGGCTTTCCTCATAGAGTTCATTGAACCTGGATATCACAGCGCTCGGCGCGGGCACAAGCTTTCCCATAATCTTCGTATCAAACAAATCCCTGTAGACAATAGAGTCTTCAATCATCCCTTTCTCTACGGCATAGTCCGTCATCTTACGAAGTATTGTTTCCAGATCTGTCTCTTTTGGTATCTGTACAGACTCTTCGTACTCCTCCAGCCCCAAAGCATCAAGCACCTGATTTCTCACAAATATCTCGTCTTCCTCTGCGACAAGACCTGTACGGATCCCATACTGCATTAATTCAGCAACTGCCTTATAAATCATCCTGGTATCTCCTCTCTGTCTCTCCTTAGACCACTTTTATCCCGCCGTATTTTCTTACTTTGAGCACATGGCATGAGCTTTCTCCAAACACACTGTCCAAGGCCTTCCGGTATGTCTCAACAAAATCATTCTCCACAAATGCCTGGATCGTTCCCGCAAATCCGCCGCCATGTACACGGCATACCCCGTGATTTCCCAGCACTGTCTCACTAACAGCCAGCGCGATCGACATATTCTGGCTCTGTACGTCTTCATTCGTGTAGATATTCTGCAAATACTTGAAGGAAGAATTGCCGGAGGATTCGATCAGTTCAAGGAATTTGGGGAAATCTCCTTGGTTCAACGCCTCTGCCTGCCCTGCCACACGCTTATTGTCTTCAAAGAAATGGATCGCCCTCAGTACTGGCCTGTCGCCGTATTTGCCGCGGAGAGCAGGAATCTGCGCATAAAAGGCCGCCTCGTCCACCTCGCGCAGAAATTCTTTGCCAAAGAACGACGCTACTTGCTTCATTTCCTTTGGAATCCCCGCATAAGCGGCCGTCAAATCCTGATGGGAGCCTTTGGTATCCACGATACACAGGCTGTACTGGTATGTCTCAAAATCCACATGTACCTTATTTACCACCGGTTTCTCAGGTGAGCAAAAATCAATATGGATCAGTCCTCCTACCGCGCACGCCATCTGGTCCATCAGGCCGCTTGGTTTGCCGAAATATACATTCTCCGCATACTGCCCGACCTGGGCGATCTCGGTCATGCTGATCTTCATCTCATTGTAAAGCCCGGATATGATCGTCCCAATAATCGTCTCGAACGCGGCGGAGGAAGAGAGCCCTGCGCCGATGAGCACTTCGCTGGTTACATAAGCGTTAAAGCCGCCTACATGATACCCTCTCTTCTTAAGTCCCCCAAGGACCCCACGGATCAGACCGATGGACGTTTCCTCCTCCTCGTCCTTCTTTTCCAGGTCATGTGCGTCCAGTTCGATCATATCATACCCTTCCGAGATGACCCGGACGCTCATATTTTCATTCCTGCTCACAACCGCGATAGCGTCCAGGTTGACCGAGGTGGCAAGAACCATACCGTGCTGATGGTCTGTGTGGTTCCCTCCCACTTCACTGCGCCCCGGCGCACTGTAAATCTCTGCCTCCTGCTCTCCATACAGGCGAATGAACTCTTGGACCGCCCGCTCATAGCGCCCTTGCTGCCGAACGGACATCCCTTCATCCACGTAGATATCCTTCAGCAGTTCTTTGTACTTCCCTTCTCGTAATTCTTCCAGAATCCGTGTTGCCAGCTCCATGTTTCCTCCTTACCATCCTTTCTTTTTGGACATAATCCCGTTTTCTTCTTTTGGTAAATTATAGTACAGATTTAGTAAATCTTCAATATGCATTTACTAAATTTTTGCTTTTCTTTTTTGATTTAATTTGGTATACTATTCACGATGGCAATGAGCCGTGCGAAAACTGTCAAGAGCAAATCGGCTGCTTGCAGACGGATTTGCTCTTGACAGTTTTCATAGGGCGAAGCCCGTGAACGAGGAAGCCGAAGGCTTTCGAGTTTGCACGGCGGACGGGCGCCAAGGAGAAGCCCGCAAGCGACGAAGCCGAAGGCTTCCGAGGGGGCATACAATGAATTTTAAGGGGGATTTTCATGGCTACTATCAAAGATATCGCGGCGGCGGCGAATGTATCCGCAGCAGCCGTTTCCAGAATTTTAAATCAAGACGAAACGCTCAACGTATCGCCGGAAACGCGGCAGAAAGTTCTCGATACAGCAAAAGCGCTCCACTACGTCAAGAGGAACCGACCGATGACGAAATCCGCGTTCACTCTTGGGATCGTGCAATGGTTTTCTTCTCAGCAGGAACTTGAAGACAGCTACTATCTTCTGATCCGCCAAGGTATTGAGGATTACTGCCTTCTGCACAATATCCAGATCCTCCGGACATATAAAAGTGATGTGAACTACCAGGAAGCGCTGCGGGATGCGGACTGTGTGATCTGTATCGGGAAGTTCAGCCAAAGCGAGGTGTCTTTTTGGACGAATAAAACCCCCGACATCCTCTTCCTCGATATGACAGTGGACGACCCGGACATCACGACGATCACCTTGGATTTTGTAGGCGCTGTAAGCGAGGTCATGCATTATCTGACTTCGCTGGGACACCGGCGTATCGGTTTTCTGACCGGGAGGGAATATGTGGATTCTGATACACTCTGCCCTGATTACCGGAAGGAAGAATTTATCCGCTTTTGCATAAGCCAGGGGATTCTTTATGAACCTTATCTTAAGGAAGGTGCTTTCCGGATCGATTCCGGTTATGGGATGATGTGTGAGTTGATTGAGAACGGGCGGCTTCCGTCCGCTGTGTTCGCGGCAAGCGATCCGATCGCCATCGGAGCCGTGCGCGCGCTCACAGAACATGGTTTTTCCGTACCCGATGATATTTCTGTCGTAGGCTTTGACGATATCAGTATGGCGGAATTTACGGCGCCTCCGCTTACAACCGTGCACGCCCCTGCATATCATATGGGGCATTATGGCGCTTCCATCCTGCACAATATCATAAAAGAACACAGGGGCGCCGCGCTGAAGATCCAACTCCCCTGTAAACTCATTATCCGGGATTCCTGCGCTACCAATCTTTCACCTGATCCCGATAATATGTAATTCTTTCCTGAAGCAACACTGCTTTTTGATCTTTCACTTCCGCGATCGCAACCGCACAGTTCTTCGGCACTCCCTTGCCCCAGAACTGTGCCATGGGATCTCCCTTAATTAACCGGATCAACCCGCAGAGCGCCGCCCCGTGGGTCGAGAGCAGAACCGTCTTATCTGCAAGGCCAGGATCAGAGAAAAGCTCCTCAAGGAACTCTTCCAGCCGGTCAGAAAACTGATAAAAGGACTCCCCGCCCTTTGGCGCACGGTATTTCTCCGGTGCCTCAAAGAAATACTGAAAGTCCGGGTCCGGGATATTCCAGCCTTCCTTGCTGCAGCAAAGCCCCTCGTATTCACCGAATCCGATCTCCATCAATCGCGGCTCGTCAATGATAGGGATGTCCCGCCCGCCGAGTATGATCGAGGCTGTCTCTTTTGCGCGGGCAAGCGGGCTTGTATACGCAATATCGAATGGGATCTCCTTAAGCGCAGGCGCTGTCTCCCGCGCCAGATGCCTGCCGAACTCATTCAGTAAAGTGTCCGACTTTCCCTGCAGTCTCCTTGTTTTATTCCAGTCCGTTTCTCCATGCCGGATCATATACAGAATCATCTTCTAAGTCCCCTCCTACTTTTGTTTCTTTTCTTATTTTGCAGTTTTTTCCGAAAGATGTCAAGAAGTTATTCCTTTTTCATCAGATCCGCTATGGTAATGTTATCCAAATACTCGGTGATGACCTGGTTCAGCCCGTCCCACAGAGGGCGCGTGCGGCAGTGTGCGGCGCGTCCGCAGTCCGGCGCCCCGCACACAAGGCAGGCCACAGGGGCAAGATCGCCTTCTGTCAGGCGGAGTATATCGCCCACCCGGTACTCTTCCAGTCTTTTTGTAAGCCGGTATCCCCCGCCCTTTCCCTGGATTCCGACAATGAAATGGTTTTTCGCCAGTACGGGCAGTATTTTCTCAAGATATTTCAGAGAGATCCCCTGACGGGCGGCAACATCTTTCATCGGTATATAGCCTTCCTCTTGATGTTCAGCCAGATCGATCATCACCCGCAGGGCGTATCTGCCTTTTGTGGAAATCATCATATTATACTCCTTATTTTTAACGCGTCAAATCCTCTCTTAAGGTCATCCAGAATATCGTCGATATGCTCTGTGCCGATGGAAAGCCGGATGGTATTGGGCTTTATATCCTGTTCCTTAAGCTCCTCCTGATTAAGCTGGCTGTGCGTCGTGGTGGCCGGGTGAATGACAAGACTTTTCACATCCGCCACATTGGCAAGGAGAGAGAATATCTGAAGATGATCGATGAACCTGTGCGCTTCTTCTACACCGCCTTTGATCTCAAAGGTAAAGATCGACGCGCCTCCGCCTGGGAAATATTTCTCGTAAAGAGCATGATCCGGGTGATCCGGAAGCGACGGATGGTTGACTTTCTCGACCTGTGGGTGGGACGCCAGAAACTCCACCACCTTTTTTGTGTTTTCTGCATGGCGTTCCAGACGAAGCGACAAAGTCTCCACTCCCTGCAGGAGAAGGAAGGCCGCAAAGGGGGAAATGGTAGCCCCGGTATCGCGCAGGAGGACCGCACGGATATAGGTCACAAAGGCTGCGGGACCTGCCGCTTTTGCGAAGGACACGCCGTGGTAGCTTGGATTCGGTTCAGCGATTGCGGGATACTTCCCGCTTGCCGTCCAGTCGAATTTCCCAGATTCCACGATGACGCCGCCTAATGTCGTTCCGTGTCCTCCGATGAACTTGGTTGCAGAATGTACGACAATGTCCGCGCCATGTTCGATCGGGCGGATAAGATACGGCGTCCCGAAGGTGTTGTCCACCACCAACGGCAGTCCATGCCTATGGGCCAGTTCTGCCAGTGCGTCGATATCCGGGATGTCACTGTTCGGATTGCCGAGGGTTTCTATGTAAATAGCCCTGGTATTGTCCTGGATGGCGCCCTCGACCTCGGCAAGGTCATGGATATTCACGAAAGACGCCGTTATACCGAAGTTCGGAAGCGTATGGGCGAGCAGGTTATAGCTGCCCCCGTAAATAGTCTTCTGTGCGGCAATGTGCCCTCCGTTCTGTGCCAGCGCCTCGATGGTGTACGCGATCGCCGCTGCGCCGGACGCAAGGGCAAGCGCCGCCACCCCTCCTTCCAGGGCTGCGATTCGTTTCTCGAAAACATCCTGCGTGGAATTGGTGAGCCTGCCGTAAATATTCCCGGCATCTGCAAGGCCAAAGCGGGCCGCTGCGTGCGCACAGTCGTGAAATACATAGGATGTTGTTGCATAGATCGGCACCGCGCGGGAATCCGTGGCTGGATCCGGAGTTTCCTGGCCGACATGAAGCTGAAGTGTTTCAAATTTTAAAGTAGACATCATAATTATCCCTCCGTTCATATACCTACTCATTTAGTAGGTATATGAATTGTAGCACCATTTACCTATCATGTCAATCGGTAATTGGAAAATATTGCTTTTATCATAGCTTTGTGGCATAATGAGTACGACAAAAATGAAAGGAGAGCATCCATGAAAAAGATAACAAGTTTTACTGTAAACCACCTTGATCTTCTGCCAGGGCTTTATGTTTCACGTAAGGATGAGGTCGGAGGAAATCCGGTCACAACCTTTGATATCCGCATGACAAGACCGAATGAAGAGCCTGTCATGAATACCGCGGAGGTACATACAATCGAGCACCTAGGCGCGACTTTCCTGAGAAACCATACGGAATACGACGGTAAGACCCTGTATTTCGGCCCTATGGGCTGTCGTACCGGTTTCTATCTCCTTCTCGCCGGAGATTACGAGTCACGGGATATCGTGCCTCTCATGAAAGAAATGTTCACTTTTATCGCAGAATATAAGGATGAGGTTCCCGGCGCGCGCGCCAAAGACTGTGGAAATTACCTGGATATGAATCTTCCGATGGCAAATTATCATGCCAGAAAGTATCTTTGCGAGGTTTTGGAAAATATAAGCGACAAGCGGCTGATCTATCCGGAGTAACGTCAGTTTTGCAATAGAATAAAGAAGTTTCCTGTACAAAAAAGAGGGATACCGCAAAATCGGTCTATCCCTCTGACTCCGTTATCACAAGATCTATTGTCACATCTGTTTCTTCTGCCGGGATTTCCGGCACGATCTGTAATGCGTAGGAAAACGCGAGAAGGTAGATATCCGGCCGTCCGGTAAAATATCGATCATAGTATCCTCCTCCATATCCGATCCGGTTTCCCCTCTTGTCAAAAGCGACCCCCGGCACCACTGCCAGGATATGGGAATTCTCCTTTCGTGATTCTTTGAGAGGCGCACATCTTTCGCAGGGTTCTTTGATCCCCCATCTTCCTTCCGCAAGATCCGCCATGGAATCGATTCGATAAAACTCCATCTGCCTTTTTTTAACTCTGGGAGCATAGACTTCCTTTCCCAGACGCCATGCATCCTCCAGAAGGGCCTTTGTCATGACCTCCCCCCTGAAATCCATATAGGCAAGGAGAATATCGGCCTTTTGGTAAATTGGATGCCGAAGGGCCTTTTCTATGATCATCCGGCTTTTCTGGCTGCGCTCCTCTTCCGATAGCGTCTCTCTGACTGCAAGGACCTGGTTTCTAATTTCCTTTTTTCTGTCCATACTTTTCGCCCAGATTGGTGATACTCCCATCCTTCTCCTGGATCGAGATCTGATCTAATTGTCCCCGCAGATTCCGTTTAAATGCCTCCACATATTCGCGGCGCAGGATCTGCTGTTCCTTTTTTTCAGCTTCCGTCAGCCCTTCCGCCTTGGATTTACGGTAGAGTTCATTGATCCTCGCGATCGATTTTTCATCCATAAGTTTCTCCTTCTCGGCTTTTCCTTTGACAGGAGCGTCAGCTGGAATAATTTTCAAGGAATCCGTATAGTTTCTGCGTTCCTTCGACTATTTTCCCCGACCGAATCTCCTCTTTTAACTCTTCCGGCAGGTCTTCCAACAAAATATTGGTATATTCAAATACCGTCTTTTTGTCATATTTGTAAACCACCACATAACCGTTGAGTTCCGCAAGATAGTAGGTATCCTCCTTCTTTGCGTCGCCCTGGGTACTCACCGTATCCTCTTTTTGTTCTACTTTGATCTTTTCCGGAGCTTCTTTTTTGATCTTCTCCGCCTTGGCGGCCGAAAGCCGCTCTTCATACTTGTATTCCACGCTGTACGCAAAAGACAACGCCGCGATAATAAGCAGCACAACGACTGCTATGCCGATACCATATTTCTTTTCCATAAGGACAACTCCTTTTTCTATACAGTATCGACCGTTCAAAGCCTGTTTATACAAACTTTAATAATTGTCGCTCAATAAATTAAATTTCCTGCATACGCCTACAAGGGTCGCGCCTTTTGGCATGGAGAGGAGTTCATCCTCCGAAAGCCCTCCCATCTTAAGAATACTTACCCCATAGACAATAAGGGCAACAATCAGAGCTGCGAGTGTCGCGATCCTCCCACCAATAAAAATGTCGAGCGCAAACTGTACCAGGAACGAAGCGACTCCCATAAATGCCGATGCAATACAAGGAATGACAAATGTCTTCTGCTGTTCCTGGACATATCCCACCGCTTCCCGGATGTCATGCGCGTTCATGATACACATGCACAGGGAGAACACGATCTTGCTTACAATAATGGCGTAAATCCCCCACTTGAACATCACCAACATAATGAAAAGGGAGACAATATGCAGAACCAAAGAAACGGTCGCATTTTTCACCGGCTTCATCATCTGGTTAATTCCCTGCAGCACTGCGTTCGTGATCGTGGAGAGGGAATAGAATATTAAGGAAATGGCTCCTACCCGCAACATAACGCCTTGCATCGAATTATCCACATTCGGCCATATGAACTCCATGAGCGGCTGGCCGAGCGCAAAAAACCCGACAGCGCTTGGCACTGCGATCAGCATCGTATAGCGGACCGCCATATAGATGCGGTTGTGCACCAGCCTGCGCTCTTTTCCCGCGACGGCTCGCACCAGTCCGGGTATCATGGACGCTCCCAATGCGTTCGCAACGGCTAAGGGAACATTGAACAGTGTGTAATACTGCCCCAACCTTCCCAGAAGGGTGACGCATTCATTTTCCGTAAATCCCTGCGCCCCCATGATCTTGTTAAACATAGCACTGTCAATGACGTTGCTGGCATTGTATACGGCAGTACTTAAGATAACCGGGGCGATCGTCAGAAGAAGCAAGATAAACAGTTTTTGGTAACCGTCGCGTCTTCTCGTTCTGTCGGCCCGCATCTGGCGCCTCAAAACTCTCCTGTATGCAAAATAACTGATTACCAGGAATAGAAAGCCGATCAGCGCCCCCGCCACAGTACCGAGCGTACCGCCGGCGGCAGAGTACGCCGCCCCAATCAGTTCATCTCCCTGTTCTTTTGCCGCAGTCTCCCCATATCCCAGAAGTACCTGCGCGCCCACAATGCTGACGACCGCGTTCACGATTTGTTCCAGCACTTGGGAAATCGCCGTAGGGATCATACTTCCGACTCCCTGGAAGTATCCCCTTAAAACCCCCATCACCGCAACGATGAGAAGTCCTGGGGCCAGCACCTTTAAGGCATATGCGCTGAGGCTTGCCCCCATGATATATTCCGCAATCACATCCGCGCCGAAATAGACAGCGAGCGTGATGACGCTCCCAACCACGACTGCAAAAAACAGAGCGGCTTTTAATACACGATATGCGTTCTTTCTCTGCCCCTTGGCGATCCGTGCTGAAACAAGCTTTGATACTGCAAGCGGAAGGCTGTAGGAGGAAATCAAAAGCGCGATCGA
This sequence comes from Coprococcus sp., assembly GCA_022793995.1. Taxonomy (GTDB): domain Bacteria; phylum Bacillota; class Clostridia; order Lachnospirales; family Lachnospiraceae; genus Allocoprococcus. The sequence goes on along the minus strand of JAAWDY010000011.1, from coordinate 117,306 downwards.
ATAAACCTGAAAAGCGATATCATAATACCCCTGTCCCTTAAGCCCCATGATATTCAGCATCGGGATCCGGTACACAGCGCCGATGATCTTCGTAATGATCCCTGCCGCCGCAAGAATCGTGCCCTGCATCAGGAAGCCTCCGCTTTTCGATTTCTTTTTCTTAGCCATAAAGCACCTCATCTGTTTCCATTTGTCATCGGGTAATGCCCATATTATCGAGAATGGTCCTCTGCTTTTCTTCCATGATCCGTCTGTCTTCCTCTTCCATATGGTCATACCCCAGCAAATGCAGCATGCTGTGCGCGATCAGAAAGGCAAATTCTCTTTTGATGGAATGTCCGTATTCTTCAGCCTGCCGGATAGCGCGTTCCTTCGATATCACGATATTCCCCAACATCAGTTCCCCGCTCTCCGGGTCAAAACAGTCCGGACGCTCTTCCAAAAAACCGAACTCTCCCGGAACATGATATTCTGTCATAGGAAAGGACAGCACATCCGTTGCGCGGTCGATCTGGCGGAACTGCTTGTTCAGCACGCGGATATCCTCATCCGTGGTAAGCAGAAGCTCAGCCTGCGCCTCATACGGACAATTCTCAGCATCCAAAACCGCCTCGGCGACAGCTTCGGCAAGCGCACGACAATCCAAAGGGATCCCGCGCTCCCCTTCTTCTTCCAAATAAATTCTCATCTTCTATTCCGTTTCTTTCTATCCCCGATCGGAGATTTTTTCCGTTCCTGCTTACTTTCATATTCTTCGTATGCTTTTACAATCTTCTGTACCAACGGATGACGTACGACATCCCGGCTTGTCAGTGTGCAGACTGCTATGTCCTCGATTCCTTTTACTACGTTCACTGCCACGTCCAGCCCGGAGACCTGCCCTGCGGGAAGATCTTTCTGGGTCGAATCCCCTGTGATTACCACCTTAGAGCCAAATCCAATTCGGGTCAGGAACATCTTCATCTGCGCCGGAGTCGTATTCTGCGCTTCATCCAGAATGATGAACGCATTATCCAGCGTCCTGCCGCGCATATAGGCGAGAGGGGCCACCTCAATCAGACCTTTTTCTGAATTTCGCAAAAAACTGTCTGCCCCCATAATCTGGTACAGAGCGTCGTAAAGCGGACGCAGGTAAGGATCAATCTTACTCTGCAGGTCCCCTGGTAGAAACCCAAGCTTTTCTCCTGCCTCGATCGCAGGCCTTGTCAATATGATACGCCCTACTTCATTCTTCTTGAAAGCAGTGATCGCCATCGCCATCGCCAGATATGTCTTTCCGGTCCCGGCAGGTCCAAGGCCGAACGTAACCATTCCCCCGCGGATCGCCTCCACGTATTTTTTCTGTCCCAGAGTCTTTGGACGGATTGGCTTGCCCTGCAGAGTATGGCAGATCAGCTCTCTGTCGATCTCCGTGATATCTTCCGTACTGTCCTCCATTGTAAGCGATACTGCATAATCCACATTCTGTTCCTGTATCTCATCGCCACGCCTGGAAAGTGCTGTAAGCTGCTCAAGCACATGCCTCGCCCTCTCCACATTCCGTTCATCTCCCAGGATCTTCACATTACCATCCCGGGCGATCAAAGTCACATGGAGCGCGCGCTCAATCTTCTTGGCGTACATGTCGAACTGCCCGAATACATTTCTCTCATGTTCCGCAGGTATCTCGATCACCGTCTCCAGAATCCCCATATATCAGTTTCCTTCCTGTTCTTTATCCGGAGCCGTCTCCGGTATTTTCTGTTTTGCAGCCGCCTGCTTTTCACCGATAGGTTCTGCCAATATCAGCGTCCCCCGCGCAGCCGTGTGCGTACCCTCAGAGTATATTTTAACATTATTCTCTAAAATTTGAACCCCTTTTTTCTCTAAATCCTCGCAAAATTTCCGAAATTTTACTGTCAAAAGCTCCTGGCATTCCTTTTGCGTGTATTTTTTGGCTTTCGGTTTATATTCCCGCACCGTTTCCATGCCGAACGAAAACGGAAGCCAGAAATGCTCGCCAAGACAGAAACGTTTCTGGCTCGTTTCCTTGCTGAAATTTTGAAATGAATTTTTACTGCTCCCTATTGTATAAATGCTGTCTTCTGTCTCCAGCCAAAAGCGATACTTCTTTTTTCCGGTCCATTCCTTCTCCTGATACGAAACCTGCATGATGTCTTCATAATGGTATTCTGTACGGACGATGATTTCCGCGTCCGCCTCTTGATATTGATACCCGACCGTCTCTCCAGCGTCATTTTTCACTTCCACCGTACCGGAAACTAATATATCCCCCTTTTTAATTTCATCCCCTTCATGGACGGCGGGCACGCCTTTCCGGGTAATCATGCTCAGGACTATGCCGTCTTTATCCGCGGCAATATCCACAGGCGGTTCCTTTGCATCTTCTTCTTTTCCCCCTGCCACACTCCGGTCCGTGTTCTCCTTCACCTTCACCATAAGACGGGTTCCTTTTACATAAGCTGAAACCCAGATGATGTCGTCGTATTCTTTACGGATATCCCTAACGATCTTTTCACAGTCCACTTTCGACTTTGGCATTCCATGTACGATCCCCTTTTTTTCAAGGAATTCTAGCAGGACTTCATCCGTCCTCGCCCTGTTGCCTTCAATATGGATATTCCACACAAACAAAGACAGTATGTAGATACTTACCATACAAAACAAGATACCGGCAAAGAATATTTTTCGCTTTCGGTATTTGTGTAAAAAAAAAGGAAAGCCTCTGCGTTCCTTAATATAAATTCTGGTTCTGGTCTTTCTTAGGATTGGTTTCAGCCTCCGAAATCCACGGACACTGATATTCATTTCATAAGCGTGCCCGCAGGGGCGTAGGTTCCATAGATAGATCCTATGATGGCGGCACAGATTCAGAAAACGTTCCGGGGAGTAGCCTTCGATCCGGATCAGCAGATAGCCGGACAGATATCGTATGATTGCGGTCAGCATGGTCTCTTATCCTTTCCTTTATTGATATTCTACCTTTTCTACCCGTCCAGTAATCTTCATCTCGTCATTCGTATAATAGGCGATCTCAAGATTCTTCCCTATAATCTTAATCTGTCCGTTCTTACTTTTGATGCGTATTAGTACATCTGTATATTCAATGATCCCCCGGTAGTTCTCAACATCCACCTCGATCTGTCCTGTCAAAGTAACGATCGGAACGCCGAGCACCACATCCTTTGGCATACTGACCGCCTCCACCATGCGGTGCCGGAACGTTCCGCTTTCCTTACTGGATTCCTGTCTCATACTTTCGCCACATATCGTTTTTATCTAACTATATGCAGGGCGTCCCTCGACTATTCACAGCCGATCAAAAATCAGAAGAAAGCTTCAGAAGGCTTTTATCTGGATACATAGTTTGCAAACCGCTCTGGAAGAAGCTTCCCTGCCCTTGCATGGATCTCAACAAAACCATTTTCCGCGGCAATAAAACGCACGGTATGCTCCCGGTCATCCTCCTGCTGTATGGGACGCCCGATGGTAATTGTATTGTGTATGACCGAAGTCGTAAATGTAAATTCCGTTCCCGGCCTTAAGGAGCAGATGGGATGCCCGTTCAGAAAGAACGCGTCCTGAGCGCCCTCATATCCTCCCTGTTCCTCGAAAATCCGCACAGTAGCAGGATATTGAAGCTGGTCCGGATTCTGGTTCCAACTATTTTGGTTTTGATTCCAATTGTTTTGATTCTGATTCCAGTTATTCTGTCCCTGATTCCAGCCGTTCTGATCCTGATTCCAGTTATTCTGTCCCTGGCTCCAGTTGTTTTGATTCTGGTTCCAGTTATTCTGCCCTTGATTCCATTCCTGGTCCCAGGGATTCTGCCCATAACCCTGCTGCTGATAAGGGTTCTGCCGGTAATCTCCCTGGGGTGCATTTTTCGCGATCTGATAAGAGGAAAATCCTCCCAAAGCAGCGCCGACGATCCCGAACAGATACGCGCCGATAAACGGATCCGTACCTGGTGATACCATCTCCATGATGATTGCGCCTGTAAAAGTACCCAGTATCTCAAGCCCAAACCACAGCGCCAGGGTCAGCACATGATACTTGGTCGGCTTCTGTCCTTTCATGAGCGCATTTTTTCCATTCGTCTTCCACAACCAGATAATACAAATGATTTCCAGCATATTCTTAAACTCCTTTTATGTCATTTTGCACTGTAATCGTTTATTCTTCCGACGCAAACAGACTGGGCTCCTCGTGATACGTCATTGCGTAGAATAAATCCTGAGAGTTCACCGGCTTTTCCTCATTCTCCACCCTGCGGTAAATCCCATCGCTTCCCAATTCCCTTGCCTGCCGGTTGTCAGAGAGCATGAGATCGAACATGCCCTGAAGTTCATCCTGCAGATGCTTGTCATACACAGGAGCAGATACTTCCACCCTTCTGACCGTATTCCTTGTCATAAAATCAGCGGATCCAATATAGTATTTCCTCCGCTCGCTGGTTCCGAATATATAGATCCGGGAATGCTCTAAAAATCTGCCAACGATACTGATAACACGGATATTCTCCGTCTTCCCTTCCACCTGCGGAATCAGACAGCAGATCCCGCGGACCACCATATCGATCTTTACCCCCGCACAGGATGCTTCAATCAGCTTATCTATGATCTTTTTATCCGTCAGGGAATTTAGTTTAAATCCTGCATAAGCTTCCTCTCCATTCTTCGCGTGTTCGATCTCCTCGTCCAGCATGGCAAGTATCCGGTTCTGCAGGCATTTCGGTGACACAAGAAGATGATCTGTCTTCTCGATCACCTCTCCCATCGCCAGGTTCTGGAACATATTGGCCGCCTCGATGCCGATATCCACATTTGCTGTCATAAGCGACAGATCCGTGTAGAGCCGCGACGTCTTCTCGTTATAGTTCCCTGTGCCTACCTGCGTAATATACTCGATCCGTCCTCCGGATTTCCTTGTGATGAGACAGAGCTTAGAATGGACCTTATATCCATCCAGGCCATAAATGACCTGGCAGCCGGCGTTTTCCAGCCTGCGAGACCAGGCAATATTATTCTCCTCATCGAATCTAGCCCTGAGTTCCACCAGAACTACCACTTCTTTTCCGTTCTCCGCCGCGTTAATCAAAGTCTCCACCACCTGGCTCTGCTTTGCCACACGGTACAGAGTCATCTTAATGGATACCACGTCCGGATCATCAGCCGCCTCGTCTAAAAGCCGCAGGAAAGGACGCATCGCCTCATACGGGTACGCCAGCATCCGGTCATGCTCCTTGATCTGTCCGATGATGCTCTCGCCTTCTTGGATTTGATCGGATTTCTGCGGAGTCCTTTTCGGATAAAACAGCTCCGGCCTTTTGCGCAGAAAGTCCTGTATCCTGAAAACAAAAGATAAGTCCAGCGGTGTGGAAGTCCTGAAGACATGGCTTTCATCCAGATGCAGATAGCCGCACAAGCGCGCAATCCCTTCTTTATCGATATCACGTGAAAGCTCCAGACGGATCGGCACCAGCTTCTTTCTCTGTTTTACAAGATCCTCCATGAATTCCCGATAGTCCAAATCCTCATCATACAATGCGTCTGAATCAATATCCGCATTCCGCGTGACCCGAAGGAGCGACTTTGACTTGATCTTATAGCCTTTGAATACCTTTGCCGCAAAATGAAGAATCAGTTCCTCTTCCAGCATATAACTTCCCGGCATGTCCGGAATCTCCACCATCCGGTTGAATACTCCCGCTGCGCAAGGTATGATACCGATCCGCTCCTTTTTACTCTTCGTTTCAAGCACGATGACGGCATAAATCTCCTTATTCTTGAGGAAGGGGAACGGCTGTCTTCTTCCCACCACCGTAGGCGATATCAAAGGAGCGATCTCAGAGTCAAAGTAATGCTCCAGATATTTTCCTCCCTCTTCCGGGATCTCATGAAAACGCAGGATGCGGATCCCCTGTCCGGCAATTTCATCCATCAGTTCTTTATATACCGCTTCTTTACGGCGTTCCAGCTTGCGGGTCTGTTTAAAGATCTTCTCCATCTGCTCGCGCGGAGTCATTTGGGTCTTATTATCCCGGATCTGCGCAGACACCAAGGTCTGGTCGAACAATGCCCCCACACGTACCATAAAAAATTCATCCAGATTCGTCTGGTAAATCGAAGCGAACGTCAGCCTGTCGCACAGAGGGACCGCCCTGTTCTCTGCTTCTTCCAGCACTCTCTCGTTGAATTTCAGCCATGATAATTCCCGGTTCATGTATACATTTCCACTCATATCCATAGCGTGCCCTTTCTTTATTCCGGCTGCGTCGCCGGTTTTATCCTTTATGATAAGAAAAAAGCTGCCGCGCTAATTTCTTAGCACTCAGCTTTTTACACTCTTATGTCAATATTCTGCCCCAGATCCGGATTGATAGAACCTTCTAACATCTTTGTGATCGCCTCGCCGCCTTCTTCCATTGTATCCATTGCCTTAGCCATCACAGCGAATCCTACGTTCGTACGGAGCTGATCCATAGACATAACAACTGATAATGCTGAAATATCCATATTACCGCCGGAAAATCCTCGATCTCCGGCTTCCCTCCTTTTTCATTTACTGCATTAATCATAGCAGGTATTTCTGGAAAAAGCAAGTGTGAATTGCCTTCCTATTTATCTGATTCTTCTATAATGTTTTCCAGATTTCTATTAATTTAGGCGGGCAGGCGGCCGATAATCATAGTGAAATAGATGGGCGGACATGCCCGGATGACAGGAGGAGACGATTCATGCATTCCCGCAGACAGCGTTATATCTATAAAAAGGAGCGCGTTTCAAGGCATAGAAGGGTATTTCCCTATATTCTCGTCGCCGTCATTGCGGCGGCAGGAAGTTTTCTTATTCTTGCAGGATGCTATCTATACGGCGTTTCTTCCAGGGAGCCTGTATCTTCTGCTGTCCAGCTCCAAAAGGAATCGGTATCGCTTCCGGTAAGCGCAAAACCGGAAGTCTCTCTGGAGGCGGATGCGACGATCGTTTCCGCCGGAGACATTGTCATGCACACTCCATTTCTGCGCTCTTCCCTTTACCATAAAGAAGATGGAACTTACGACTATCACCCGGTTTTTGCATATGTCAAAGATTTTTTTGAGAACGCAGATTATGCTGTCGTCAATCTGGAATGCATCCTTTCTGACGGCGATTACAGCGACTATCCTGTGTTCCGCTCACCGGACGCCATTGCCGACGCTTTACAAGATGCCGGCGTGGATCTGTGCCTACTGGTAAATAACCACATTTATGACAATTTTGACGAGGGCCTTTCTCTCACTACAGGATATTTGGAGCAGAAATCGCTCTCCTACACCGGAGTAAAAAAGGAGGCAAAGGACCAGGAATATACGATCCAAAATATAAACGGCATTACAGTCGGTATCTTCAACTATGTCTATGAGACACCCGCCTACGGCGGACAAAAGACGATCAATGCCATACCTGTAAGCGATGAAAGCGCAGCGCTCATTAACTCATTCAATTATGGCGATCTGGATTCCTTTTATGACAGCATCCACAAAGGACTTCAGGAAATGCAGACCGAAGGCGTCGAATATACAATTGCCTATCTGCATTGGGGCGAGGAATACGCGCTTATTGAAAACGATAACCAACGTCAAATCGCACAGAAGCTATGTGATCTTGGGATCGATGCCATCATCGGCGGCCATCCCCACGTCGTCCAGCCTGCCGATGTGCTCACAAGTGCCTCCGGCGATCATCAGACGGTATGTATCTATTCTGTCGGCAATCTTGTGTCTAACCAACGCACCGAGTATATGGAAGGACTGACGCAGGGTCATACGGAAGACGGCGTGATCGTTACGCTGACGATACACCGCGACCTTAAAGGCGCCGTTTCCCTAACTGACGTCACACTTGTCCCCATCTGGGTGTACCATTCTATGACATACGGGGGCGAACATTATATTCTTCCTTTGTCCAGCCCCGATACTCTTACAGAATCGACGGGCCTGGATCACATCTCGGAGGATGTGAACGCTTCCCTAGAACGCACAAATGCTGTCATTGGGACAGGCATAGAAAAAATACAGAGTTCTCTTCCCATTGCACGCTGACCTTTGGATTTTGTCCGTCATTTATGGTAAGGTTCTTTGCTTATGATGCGGTATGCCCGATAAATCTGTTCCAAAAGTATGAGGCGCATCAGCTGATGCGGGAAGGTCATTTTGGAAAAACTGAGCGCAAAATCAGATCTTGCCAGTATCTCTTTTCCCAGGCCAATGGAACCTCCAATGACAAACATAATATGTCCCTTCCCTTGTATCCCAAGCGTTTCGATCGTTTGTGCAAACTCTTCCGAACTGAGATGTTTCCCTCCAATTTCCAGCGTAATCACATAGGCGTCCTCTTTTACATGGCGCATCAATCTTTTGGCCTCTTTTGAACGAATCATTTCTTCCTGCGCAGCGCTGGCATGGTCCGGCGTCTGCTCGTCTGGGACTTCTACGATCGTAAGCGTACAGTATCTTCCGAGCCTCTTTGTATATTCTGCAATCGCTTCCCGCAAATACTTTTCTTTCATCTTCCCGACTGTAAGCAATGTTATTTTCATTCTATTCTATCCCCATCGCCAGAATATGATCTGCCATCGACTTTGTGGTCTCCGCGATATAATCCGCGCCCGCGTCTTTAAGCTCTGTTCGGCTCCCATAGCCGTACAGCACTCCCATGGACGCCAGTCCATTTGCCTTTGCTCCCAGGATGTCGTGTTTACGGTCCCCGATCATAAGCACCTTTTCATAATCCAGGCCTTCTATTCCCAGAGATTCCAACGCGTAATGGATGACATCCTCTTTTTTCACCCGTGTTCCATCCATCGAAGCCCCATAGATTCCTTCAAAGACTTCTGTAAACTCAAATTTCTCTGCAATCTGCTTTGCATATTCTTCCGGCTTGGACGTGGCGACAGCGAGCGTTTTCCCGGCCGCTTTTAGACGAAGCGCCGCCTCCAGAAACCCTTCATAAACACTACTTTCAAAAATTCCTTTATTAGCGTAATATTCTCTATAGTATAGAATGGCTTGCGCCGCCTCTTCATCCGTCATTCCATAATATGTTTTCATTGAATCTGTCAGAGGAGGGCCGATAAATTTCCGAAGGCCTTCCCGGTCAGTCACTTCCTTCCCCATTTTGTCCAGTGCATAGGAAACCGCATGGATGATCCCTGGCCCCGATTCCACAATGGTTCCGTCTAAATCGAACAAAAGATACTGATATCCCATTACATATCCTCCTATCGTTTCAATCGCTTCAGCGCTTCTTTTTCTTCCTTTGGGACGCGGTAGGATTCCCGTATCTTCTGAATCGATTTATTCTGTGTAAACGCATCCAGATGATTGTCTTCCAGGAAACGCCTCGTCTTTTCTGGAAATTTCACATAACACATGGAGACTCCCCACGCTACACCCATTTTCACGTAATAACCGTCATGAGAAATACGATCGTAGAGAGCGAGCACCCGATCAATCCATTCCTCCTGAATATAATAATCCATTAAGGCTACCACTCCAAAACGAATCGAAAATTCTGTCCCTTTCCCGATCTGCCCTACTAGATAAGAAAACCACTCTTCCTGATCCTTTTGCATAAATTTATAAGTACTCGTGCAACAGTCGCAGACCGCCCAATTATCAATCATGGGGACAAACTCGTCGAGACGCCGCTTTCTCTCTTCTGTTTCCATCCGGGCATAACCGATCATCATTCCCCGGATCATAATTTCCTCATAGGTGTCAAAACCGCCTTCTTTAAAGTAAGACTGCCAGTCTTTTTTCACAGCCTTTTTTGCAATACTGCGGAGCGCAGGAATTCGTACTCCCATAATATTGGGTATTCCTGGTAACAGGCCTGAATGAAATTCTCTGTATTTTTCGTCCGTCAAAGCGGCAAGCTCCTCTTTTATTTCCTTTTCCAAAACGTTCATACCTTGTTTTCCTCTTCCCGAATTAGTGTCCGGTAATTTTTTAAGAACGAAAAAGGGGTTCCCGAAAAGCGAAAACCCCTTTTTGTTCATTATGATTAACGATTAGAAAGATATTCGTGGATTCCTTTCGCTCCAGCCTTTCCTGCACCCATGGCAAGAATAACCGTAGCCGCTCCCGTCACAGCGTCACCGCCGGCGTAAACGCCTTCTTTGGAAGTCTTTCCTGTCTCCTCTTCCGCTACGATACATTTCCAGCGGTTGATCTCCAGCCCTTCTGTCGTAGAAGAGATCAGCGGGTTCGGAGAAGTACCCAGAGACATAATGACTGTGTCCACATCAATGACAAACTCAGAGCCTTCAACCGGAACCGGGCGTCTTCTGCCAGATGCGTCCGGCTCGCCAAGTTCCATACGGATACATTTGATTCCTTTCACCCATCCGTCCTCTTCCAGGATCTCAACCGGATTCGTCAGAAGATCAAACTTTACGCCCTCTTCCTTTGCATGATGTACTTCTTCCACTCGTGCCGGAAGCTCTTCCTCGCTGCGTCGGTATACGATGTGCACGTCCGCTCCCAGACGAAGCGCGGTTCTCGCCGCATCCATAGCCACATTTCCACCGCCGACGACAGCGACCTTCTTGCCGGCCACGATCGGGGTATCATACGAATCATCAAACGCTTTCATCAGGTTACTTCTCGTCAGATATTCATTTGCAGAGAATACACCGTTCGCATTCTCCCCTGGAATACCCATGAATTTCGGAAGTCCTGCTCCGGAACCGATGAAGATCGCCTCAAACCCGTCTTCTTCTATAAGCTGATCGATCGTGGTAGACTTTCCGATCACCACATTGGTCTCGAATTTAACGCCCAGTTCCTTTACTTTGTCGATTTCTTTCGCAACAACCTTCTGCTTTGGAAGTCGGAATTCTGGAATTCCATAAACGAGTACGCCGCCCAGTTCATGGAGCGCCTCGAATACAGTCACTTCATATCCCAGCTTTGCAAGGTCGCCTGCGCAGGTAAGTCCTGCGGGACCGGAACCGATCACCGCCACTTTATGTCCGTTTTTCTGCTCTGCGCCGATAGGCTTGATGTCATGCTCTAATGCATAGTCCGCAACAAAACGCTCCAGTTTTCCGATGGATACCGGTTCTCCTTTGATGCCCCGGATACACTTTCCTTCACACTGGGACTCCTGCGGGCAGACGCGTCCGCAGACAGCCGGAAGTGCGGAAGACTGACCGATGACTTTGTATGCTTCTTCAATATTTCCTGCTTTTACTTCCTGAATGAACGCCGGAATATTGATTCCTACCGGACATCCTTTGATACACTGTGCATTCTTACAGTTGATACAGCGAGTCGCCTCATCCATAGCCTCATCCTGATTGTATCCATAACATACTTCTTCAAAATTCGCTGCACGCACCTGAGGCTCCTGTTCCCTTACCGGTACTTTCTTTAATACATCTGCCATTATTTGTCACCTCCACAATGACCGCATCCACCGTGATGTGTGTCACCTTCCTGTAATTTCAACATTGCCCTGCCTTCTTCAGTCTTATACATCAACTGTCTCTTCATGGCTTCATCAAAGTTGACAAGATGCCCGTCAAATTCCGGTCCATCTACACAAGCAAACTTAATCTCGTCTCCCACACGCAGACGGCATGCTCCACACATACCGGTTCCGTCAACCATGATGGGGTTCATACTCACGATCGTAGGAATCTCCAGCTTCTTTGTAAGGAGGCAGACAAACTTCATCATAATCATCGGTCCGATCGCCACACATAAGTCGTATTTGTTTCCTTCTTCTACCAGCTTCTCGACTTTCGTCGTCACCATCCCAGCATGCCCATAAGAGCCGTCGTCCGTACATGGATAATAGTTGCCTGCAACCGCTTTCATCTCATCCTCAAGAATCAGCATGTCCTTTGTCTTCGCGCCTACGATGACGTCCACGTCAATCCCATGCGCTCTCATCCACTTTACCTGCGGATAAACAGGTGCAGCCCCGACGCCGCCTGCCACGAACAGGATTTTCTTCTGCTTCAGGCTCTCCAAGTCCTCTGAAACAAATTCGGAAGGACATCCAAGCGGTCCTGTAAAATCGCGGAAGTAATCTCCTTCCTTTAAGTACGCCATCTTCTCTGTCGACGCCCCGACACTCTGGAATACGATCGTAACCGTTCCCTCTTCCTTGTCATAGTCACAGATTGTAAGAGGGATCCTCTCGCCTTTGTCATCCATCTTCACGATTACGAACTGCCCCGGTTCACAATGCTTCGCAACACGAGGAGCCTCTACATCCATAAGAAAAATTTTGTCTGCCAGTTTTTCGGCTTTTCTTATTTTGTACATTCCTTTGCCTCCTAAAATATTTTACTTCCTATATGATAAATGATTATCAAACAAATATCAAGTCTTTCCGACAGGAATCATTCAGAATCAACCCGTTCATAATTTCTCTTTGTGACGTCGCTGAGGCGCCCTTTCTGATCCGCCAAAACAACACTGAAAATCGTGTTCCCTTTTGGCATCGGGATGGGTCCTGTATACTTCTGTCCAGTCGGCGCGTTCGGTCCTGGATCCGAACCGTCCGTTGTGTAATATGCCTCATAATTATCCGGCACAACCACCTCGATCATCTGTTCATCCTCATACTGCCCTGTGGACGGCGTGACCGAAGGGGCGTCCTCGATGGGAAACGCTACGGTATATGTTTTTTTGACGACAAGGCTAGGGATCCCTTTCGCATTAACGGAAATTGCCCTTACTTCCGTCTCGCCTTCCTCCAGCCGGATCGGTTCCGTATATAAAGTGCTGGAAGTCGTCGGATCCGTTCCATCTGTTGTATAGTAGATCTCTTTTCCGCTTCCTGAGAGTTCAAGCGCCTGGATATCGTCATATTCTGTCTTGTCGTCCAGGCTGAACTTCGGTTCTCTGGAGACAAACTCATCCAGGGCTTCCACGATACTTTTATCAGGACATTCCTCCAAAAGCGTTGTCACTTTCTCCACTTGATCCGTATCCAGATAAAACTGCACGGCCGCGCGGTAGATCTCTGTATTAGAAGACTTCCCCGCAATCGCGTTTCGGAATACCTCTTCTGCCTTTTCCAGATCATCCTGCGCAAGATACACCTTCGACAGACCCGAATACGCGTCACTTCTCTTCGGGCCTTTTGAGATGGCTTTTTCAAAATATTCGGCCGCGTCCATATATTCTCCGGACTTAAGGGCTTCGTTCCCCTTTTTCATCAGTCCGGCGTAAGAATTTTGGTAAAACATATATCCTACGGCGACACATATTGCCACAAAGGTTCCCATAAGAAGAAGCAGCTTCCTTCTTCTACGCTTTGCCTTCATCCGTTTCTTTTCCGCCTGTCTGCGCCGTCTTTCCCGCTCCTCAGGCGAAATATGTCCTGTCTTCTGTCCGTTGTTCTGGCTATGCCCGTTCTTTGCTTGTCCGCTTTTCCCCTGCGTACTTCTTTCCATTCTCGGCACCGACAGTCCTGTCTGTTCCTGCCTTCTTGGCCTTGGCGATGGCTGTCTTTTTGGCGGCGCGTCTTCCCGTCCGGTCCGGTTCCTTTTAGCAGCGTATTGTCCCTTTTTCCGATTCTCCAGGTCGATACGGAGAGTCTCGCTGACAGCCCCTTTGACCTGCGCTGTCAGCATCTCATCCAGCGGATTATAATCAGGCACGATCTGTACTTCCTGACCACATCTAGGGCAGCGCACCCGTCCATCAGGAATTTGGGTTCCACAGTTCATGCATTTCATTATTTTTTAACTCCTCCCTATTATTATACCCATGGGTATAACTCCCCAACATAACGCGCTTTTTGCGGCGCGTCCTTCCCTTTGGCCTTAGAACAGTCCGGTGATTTTCCCCTCCACCACATCGATCCTGTCGGCCGCCGGAACTTTCGGAAGCCCCGGCATCGTCATAACGGCGCCGGTTAACGCGACGACGAAACCTGCTCCCGCGCTGACATAGACTTCCCGGATGTGGATATCAAAATTCTTCGGTCTTCCTAAGAGCTTTTCATCATCTGACAGAGAGTATTGATTTTTAGCCATACAGACCGGAAGATTTCCGAATCCCATCTCTTCTATTTTTGCAAGCTGCTTTGCGGCAGCCGCTTCGTATACAACGCCGTCGGCGCCGTAGATTTCCTTTGCGATTGTCTCGATTTTTTCTTTCAGTGACAGTTCGTCTTTATAAAGCGGATGGAAATGGCTCTCCTTGTTCTCTAATGTATCCAGAACCTTTTTCGCCAGCTCGACGCCGCCTTCTCCGCCTTTCTCCCAAACCCGGGACAAAGCAAACTCGCAGCCTTTTTCTTCACAGAATCTACGTACAAACTGATATTCTTCCTCTGTATCTGTGACAAATGAATTCAGCGTCACCACTACGGGAACATCATACTTCTGCACATTCTCGATGTGCTTCTCCAGATTCACGATTCCCTTTGCCAGCGCCTCCAGGTTCTCCTCCCCAAGATCCTGTTTCGCCACACCGCCATTATACTTCAAAGCACGGACCGTTGCAACCAGAACGACAGCGTCCGGCTTTAAGCCTGCCTTACGGCACTTGATATCCATAAACTTTTCCGCGCCTAAGTCTGCGCCGAAACCTGCCTCCGTGATGGTGATATCGCTCAACTTAAGCGCCATCTTTGTCGCACGCACGCTGTTGCATCCGTGGGCGATGTTGGCAAAAGGTCCGCCGTGCACCAGCGCCGGCGTATGCTCCAAAGTCTGAATCAGGTTCGGCTTGATGGCGTCCTTTAAAAGAGCTGTCATAGAACCGGTTGCATGGATCTGATCCGCTGTGACCGGCTCTCCGGAAAATGTATAAGCAACGATGATCTGTCCCAGACGGCGTTTTAAATCCTCGAGGTCGTCCGCAAGGCAAAGGATCGCCATGATCTCGGACGCGACCGTAATGACAAAATGGTCTTCTCTTACCATGCCGTCGGATTTTCTTCCCAGACCAACCACGATATTCCGAAGCGACCTGTCATTCATATCCAGGCATCGTTTCCATACCACCTGCCTGGGGTCGATCTGTAGGACGTTCCCCTGCTGGATATGGTTGTCCAGCATCGCCGCCAGCAGATTATTGGCAGAAGTGATCGCATGAAAATCACCTGTAAAGTGCAGGTTCAAGTCTTCCATGGGCACGACTTGGGCGTATCCGCCTCCGGCGGCACCTCCTTTGATGCCAAAGCAGGGGCCCAGCGACGGCTCGCGCAGAGCGATTATGGCCTTTTTATTCAGTTTCGCCATCGCCTGCCCTAGTCCTACTGTGGTCGTAGTCTTTCCTTCTCCAGCCGGCGTCGGGTTGATCGCTGTCACAAGCACGAGCTTTCCATCCGGACGGTCCTTGATCTTATCCCAAAGCTCATCGGAAAGCTTGGCCTTGTACTTTCCATAATATTCCAGATCCTCTTCCTGGATCCCGATGGAAGCGGCCACCTCTTTAATGTGTGCCATTTTTGATTCTTGTGCAATCTGAATGTCTGTTTTCATTTCCCTGGAATCTCCTTTCTTCTTATAAGCATTCCTCTATATAGTGTTCAAATTCTTCCATTGACATTAATACCTTCCTTGGCTTCGTCCCTTCTTCTTCTCCGACGACCCCGGCGTCCGCAAGCTGATCCATGATCCTTGCCGCCCGGTTGAATCCGATCTTGAACATTCTCTGCAGCATTCCGATCGAAGCTTTTTCTTTCTCAATGATGAACTTTCCTGCTTCTACAAAATACGCGTCTTTATCCCCCGGCGCATCCCCGGCTGCTGCTGGCGCGGCGCTGATACCGGTATTTACCTGGCTCTGTATCTCCTCGCTGTATGCCACGTCCTCGCTGTGCTCTTTCAGGTAAGAAACTACTTTCTGTACTTCCTCATCCGAGACAAACGCCCCCTGGACACGGACCGGCTTCGGATACCCCGCCGGATAGAAAAGCATGTCCCCTTTTCCGAGCAGCTTCTCCGCTCCATTCATGTCAATGATCGTCCTGGAATCAGTACCCGAAGAAACAGAGAACGCAATCCTTGACGGCATGTTCGCCTTAATCAAACCGGTTATGACATTGACCGTGGGCCGCTGGGTCGCCAGGACCAGATGGAGCCCAGCCGCCCTGGCAAGCTGTGCCAGACGGCAGACCGCGTCCTCCACATCCCCGGGAGCTACCATCATCAGGTCAGCAAACTCATCGACAATGATTACAATCTGCGGCAGCTTTTCCGGTTTTTCCGGGTCTTCGATATCCGCAATGCCTTCCACTTTCTCATTGTAGCTCTTCAGGTCACGTACATTGTATTCTGCAAACAGCCGGTAGCGTTTATCCATCTCCGCCACAGCCCAATTCAGCGCTCCCGCCGCTTTCTTCGGATCCGTCACGACCGGGATCATCAGATGCGGGATTCCGTTATATACACTTAACTCCACCACCTTCGGGTCTACCATGATCAGCTTGACCTCATCCGGCTTTGCCTTATACAAAATGCTCATGATAAGGGTGTTGATACACACCGATTTCCCCGAACCGGTTGACCCAGCCACCAGAAGATGCGGCATTTTCCCAATATCGGATACCACCACTTTCCCTTCGATGTCCCGCCCGGTGGCAAACGACAGCTTTGATTTATTTTGTTTAAATTCTGCGGACTCCAGCAGTTCCCGCAGCATGACGGGCGAGGTCTTCTTATTCGGCACCTCGATCCCGACCGCCGCCTTGCCCGGAATCGGAGCCTCGATCCGAATATCCTCCGCCGCCAGGTTCAGCTTGATGTCGTCCGCAAGCCCGACGATCTTGCTCACCTTCACTCCCATCTCCGGCTGAAGCTCGAACCGTGTGACTGAAGGTCCACAGCTTATATTCGTCATTGTCACATTGACGCCGAACGTCTGCAGAGTCTTCTGCAGCTTCATGGCCGTCTCACGCAAATGTGCATCGGAATCTCCGCCTTCTTTCCTGCCTTTTGTAAGAAGGTTCATGGGCGGGAACCGATATTCCTTTGGTTTTTTTATCACTTTCTTTTCGGCAGGCGACGCTGCCTTTCCCACGCCATCCTCTAAGGATTCCGGTATCTCCGGCAGGTCTTTTGTCGGCTGCGCCTCTGCTGCATTCTCTCTCTCAAATGCTTCCTCTAATTCCTTTTCAAGTTCCCTCTCGAACACTCCCTCTGCCCTGGTCTCCTCCTCTGGCTCTGGAATCAGTTCTTTCGCGGAAAGCGGCATTGCCCGGTTGATTGTTACATTTTCCGCGGACATTTCTTTTTCAGGTTCCTGAATCGCAGCTACGGCAGGTTCTACTACCGGTGCGGCTATATTTTCGCCAGGCACTTCGCCCGTCTTTACCTTTGAGCGGCTTCTTGTACTCTTCTTCGGAAGGGGCTCTGCCGCCATATCCTCTTTTCTCTCCAAAGCCGTGTCAAAGGAGACGCCGGATACCTGATGGTCCGCACGTTTAAGCGGCCTGCTCTCCTGGCTTAGTTTTCGCTCCTTTACCGTTTCCCGATGGCGCTGCATATCCTCTTTTGCCCTGTCGTAAGCCTTCGCGCCGCCCTTTTTCATACTGCTCAGAATTGATTTCTCTGTGATAAGCACGACGCAAATAATCATACAGATAACTGTGATGACATAAGTCCCCAGCACTCCGGCGGCCGGCGTCATGAAATCTACGATCACGCCCCCGAGACTTCCGCCTTTTTCGTCGATAAGCTGCAGCATGACACAGAGCAAAACGGTCAGAAATCCCCCGGCAGCTGTCTTTATGTATGCCGCGGAATTTCCTTTGTTCGAGATCATAAAGGCAACTCCGCAAAACAGGATGATCGGCACGATATATGCCATCCACCCGAACAATTTGTGCATAAACCCCGCAATCACATTCCCGACAAAACCTGCCATTCCAAAATTGCTGATTGTCAGAAAAATGCAAAGTGCAAGCGATACCCAAATGGTAATCTCCGCCGCAAGGAAACGATCGCGGGATTTGCCGGAGGCGCTTGCTTTCTTTGCGGTCCCTGCGTTCTTTACGCTTCTGGCATTCCCTCTCCTGGCAGCTTTCCTTTTATTATCTGATCTTGATGCCATAAAACTTCCCCCTATTTGAATCTGTTCCCCTCAAAACAGTCCTAGTCATACTATGCTATTATAGCATCGAAAGAAGTCGCTGTCATCAATTAATTTTTTTCATCGATCATTTCATGGAGCTTATCCAGCGCGTTGCTGATTCCGCCCACCTCGTTGATTAGTCCTTCATGGACTGCGTCTTTTCCTTCCAACATAGTCCCTACGTCTTTAACCAGCTGGGTTGAATCCAGCATCAGTTCCTCGATCCGCTCTTTGGACATCCCTGAATGATCTGCAAGGAAACTTGTGATCCGGTCCTGCGTCTTCTCCATATTGCGCAGGCTTTGAATCACACCGATGAACATCCCGTTGGAACGGACCGGGTGGATGATCATGGTCCCGCTTGGCACAATGAAAGAATAATCTGCCGACACTGCAAGCGGCCCTCCTATAGAGTGGCATCCCCCTAGTACCAGGGATACGGTCGGCTTACTTAAAGACGCGATCATCTCCGCAATGGCAAGCCCTGCTTCCACATCGCCGCCCAGTGTATTGAGCAGAATCAACACGCCGTCCACCTCTTCACTGTTCTCAATCTGTGCAAGCTTGGGAAGAAGATGCTCGTACTTGGTTGCCTTCGTGTTTCCGGCTACCGCCTCATGCCCCTCCACTTCACCGATGATGGTAAGAAGCTCGATCTTATGCTTCCCCTTTCCCTCCAGAGGAAGCGCGCCCATCTCTTTGATATGGCTGTCTTCCTCAGAAAGATTTTTCTGCTCCTCCTCTTTTTGTGTCTTATCGCCCTGGCCTTTCGCCGCATTGCGGTACATTTCCATTACTTGCCCCGCATCCGTGGTCTGCCGTCTTTTCCGTATCTTATATTCTTTCACATCACTGTCGTCATATATCATGTTCTTTTTCCTTTCTGCTGTATTTAATAAGTCCACACCTTTTGATCCTGGCATCATCCGGTATGTTTAGTATGTGTAGACAGTTGTGAAATATGTATGCGATCTGATTTGAAAAAGAAGGCTGCCCTGCGCCATATGCAGAACAACCTTCTCTTTTTGCCTTATATCACTTAGAACTGTAAAATCCTATTCAACGCAGTCCAACGCCTGCCTAAGATCTGCGATAATATCGTCAATGTTCTCGATTCCCACACTGAATCGGATCAGATCCGGCTGTACGCCTGCTTCCAGAAGTTCCTTGTCGTTCATCTGCCGGTGCGTATGGCTTGCCGGATGAAGCACACAGCTTCTTGCATCCGCAACATGCGTTACAATGGCGATCATTTTGAGACTGTCCATCATCCTTACCGCAGCGTCGCGTCCGCCTTTTAAGCCGAACGTAATCACGCCGCAGGTACCGTTTGGCATATATTTTTGAGCCAGGTCATAATATGTATCGCCTTCCAGCTCCGGACATCTTACCCATGCCACTTTCCCGTTGTTTTTCAGATACTCGGCAGCTTTTCTCGCATTCTCACAATGGCGCGGCATCCTCAGATGAAGCGTTTCCAGCCCGATATTGAGGAGAAATGCATTCTGGGGCGACTGAATCGAACCCAGATCCCTCATCATCTGTGCCGTAGCCTTTGTGATGTAAGCGGCCTTTCCGAATCGCTCCGTATAGATCAGTCCATGATATGTCTCATCCGGCGTGGTAAGCCCAGGAAACTTATCAGGATACTTTGTCCAGTCGAAATTGCCGCTGTCAACAATGGCTCCTCCGACACAGGCGGCATGTCCATCCATATACTTTGTCGTAGAATGTGTCACGATATCGGCGCCCCACTCAATGGGACGGCAGTTGACCGGCGTTGCAAATGTATTGTCAATGATAAGGGGAACACCGTGCGCATGCGCTGCCTCGGCAAATTTCTCAATGTCAAGTACCGTAAGGGCCGGATTCGCGATCGTCTCTCCGACCACCGCTTTTGTGTTCTCCTTAAAAGCAGCGTCCAGCTCTTCCTTTGTGCAGTCTGGATCAATAAACGTCGCCTCGATCCCCATCTTGCGTATCGTATGCGCATACAAATTATATGTACCGCCGTACACCGCTGACGAACAGATGATATGGCTTCCCGCTTCCGCAATATTCATAACAGCATAAAAATTCGCCGCCTGTCCAGAGGACGTCAGCATCGCCGCGGCGCCGCCCTCCATATCGCAGATTTTCGCCGCCACTGCATCATTGGTCGGGTTCTGCAGCCTGGTGTAGAAATATCCTTCTTTCTCCAAATCAAAGAGTTTCCCCATCTCGTCACTGTCGTCATATTTGAACGTTGTGCTCTGGTAGATTGGGAGCACCCTTGCCTCCCCGTTCTTCGGCGTATAGCCGGACTGAACACACTTTGTCTCTATCTTATAATTGCTCATCTTCTATTCCTCCTATGAATCACAGTTTCAACTGCACAGATAGATATATTTTTCACGCAGGGAACGCACCATATCCACATACAGCTCTCGGCATTCCTCCAGCCTGTCCGCTTGAATCAGCGAAATACATGGGTACAGATACGTCTGCCATATCTCCCGGTAAACGGCATCCGCGTCTTCTCGTTTCGCGATTCTTTTCACAATCGTAGGCGCAATGTCATAGTATTCCCCGATCACGTCCGCCCCGTCTTCCTGCTGCGCGAGATATCCGTCCCGGTAATCCCTCATCAGGTTCAATTCCGCACAGTCGTCCGGTTTCCCCAGGCTTTGACAGACGGCTGTGGTAATATAGCAAAAGTGCGGCTTGAAACCGGACTGGATATCCTCGAATGTGGATTTACTGATGTCCATTGGGAACTCATTATCATTCCACAGGACTACCATTTTGTCCACAATCTTCTCAAAGACCTCCAACCGGCCATAGCGGAACAAAGGAATGACAAATGCCACCATGCCTAAATTATACTGCATCAGCAAGTTCTCCTTTTTCCTCTTGGAGCTCTCTTTCGCAAGAAGCGCATGCATCTTACCTGGAAGGACTCCGGCGATCTCATCGATCGCCGCTTCGCCGCCTTCGGCGTCTTCACATACTTCTGCGATCTCCGTAAAAAGTGGGTTAAACCGTTCGTATTGCTGACGAAACGCGCCTTCATAATTTTTCTTATTAAATCCCTTGGAAAGCGGAACAATCAGTTTGAACAACTCGTCTAGATCGTTTTCTATACTCTGCGTCATCTTTGGACCTCCCATTTTTTGGATCTACTCTTCCCAATTATGGTATACCTCCTGGACGTCGTCGTCATCTTCCAGGAGATCCAAGGTTTTCTGGATATTTTTCACATCTTCTTCATTCTCCAGCTTCACCCAGGTCTGCGGGATCATCGTAATCTCCGCGCTTGCCATAGGAATATCCGCTTCTTCGAGCGCAAGGCGCACCTCGCTGAAATCATCCGGGGAGGTCAGGACCTCATAACTGTCCTCCTCCTCAGAAAAGTCTTCGGCGCCTGCGTCCAAGACCTGCATCATCAGGTCATCCGCATCCATTTCACATTCTTCTTTGTCGATGATGATCTGCCCTTTCCGGTCAAACATGAAAGAAACACAGCCGGAAGTTCCGATATTTCCTTTTCCCTTTGTAAATGCGCTGCGCACATTAGAAGCCGTACGGTTCCGGTTGTCCGTCAGAGCGTCGACAATGATCGCCGTTCCATTGGGTCCGTATCCCTCGTAAGTGATACGCTCATAATTATTGGCGTCCCCGTCTCCGGCCGCTTTTTTGATACTCCTGTCAATATTATCGTTCGGCATATTGTTCGCCTTCGCCTTCGCGATCACATCGCGCAGCCTGCTGTTGTTCGCCGGGTCCGCCCCGCCGCCCTCTTTGACCGCCACTGCGATCTCACGTCCGATCTTTGTAAATATTTTCCCTTTTGCGGTATCATTCTTCTCCTTTTTGTGCTTGATATTCGCAAATTTTGAATGTCCTGACATAATCTTTTCCTCTCTATGTATGGTTCTATTTATTTCCACAAAACAACGGGCCAAACGGACATGCCTGCATGTACATTTGGCGGCTGTCCGTCTTATTCTAGCACTCTTTCCTGCCACTGACAAGTATTAGTCCTCTTTTTTGACCCGGACCTTTCTGATCGTATTGTTGTCAATCGACAAAATCTGGAATACAAATCTTTCAAACTGTACGGAACATTTTTCATCCTCCGACGGTATCCTGTCCAGGCAGTCGATCAGATATCCGTTCAGAGTATCATAATCCTCTTCATCGAAATCCAGCCCAAGCAGTTCTTCCAGGTCCTCGAGCTGCGTCATCCCGTCTACGATATATGTACCGTCCGCCTGCTTCACGATCAGTTCTTCTTCCTCGTCGTACTCATCCTGGATATTCCCGACAATCTCTTCGATGATATCCTCCATTGTCACGATCCCCGCCGTCTGACCGTATTCGTCAACAACCACGGCCATGTGCCTTTTTACTTCCTGCATCTTCTGGAACAGTTTATCGATCCCGCGCGTCTCCGGTATAAAACTTACCGGGCGAATATACCCCTTCAGCTCTTTCATCGGTACATTACGCAGCGATTCGTTAAAATAACACTTCATGGCATCTCTCAGATGAATCATTCCGATGATGGTGTCAATATCCCCGTCGTATATTGGGAACCGAGAGTGATTCGTCTCTAATATGAAATTCAGCGCTTCCGAAAGCGTCGCCTCGCCGTCAAGCCCCACGATATTCTTTCGGTGGATCATGATATCCTTTGCTTCCGCGTCCATGTAGCCGAAGATATTACATATCATCTTCATCTCTCTTTTCGCGAGCACTCCCTTTTGATACCCTTCTTCCACCTTGTCAATGATCTCTTCAGCAATCCGCTCCTGGTCCTCATTGTCCGAAAATACTCTTCTCATTTTCTGCAGTAAACTGCCTTCATCTTCCATAATCTACAATAAATCTCCTTTACTATGTATGAAGCATCAGGCTCACGCACAACGCCTCATCAATTTTCCTCATCAGTTCACGGTCTACATGGCAGACCTGATCCTTTAGCCGCTGTTTGTCGATCGTCCGTATCTGCTCAAGAAGGACGACGGAATCCTTCACGATCTTATACCGCCTGGAATCAATCTCCACATGGGTCGGCAGCTTTGCCTTGTTCATCCTGGATGTAATCGCCGCACAGATCACCGTCGGGCTGTGACGGTTGCCTGTGTCGTTCTGTATAATGAGCACCGGGCGTATCCCCCCTTGCTCCGACCCAACAACAGGGCTTAAATCTGCATAATAAATATCTCCACGCCTAATCTGCATTTTCTCACTCTCCGATCACAAGATAAACAAAGTATTTCCATCTTTTTTCGGAAGTATGCAGCATGGCCGTTTAAAAATAATCGGACTGTGCTACGATTTTCCCGTCTCTGACATATTCCCTGGGAACCCGTTTGTTGATATCGCAGACAAATTCATAATGGAATCTGCCGGACAACCTGCTAAGTTCCTCCACTGTCAGAACCTCGTCCCCATCTTTTCCTACCAGGGTCACTTTATCTCCAAACGCGGTTTCGGGAATATGGGTCACGTCCACCATGAATTGATCCATACAGACATTCCCGAGAATCGGAGCCTTCTTTCCATGAATCAGGACATAGCCTTTTCTGGAAAGGCTTCTGGGGTAGCCGTCCCCATATCCGACAGGCACCGTGGCGATCCGCATCCTCTCTGGAGCTGTAAATGTCCCTCCATAGCTTACCTGCGTCCCCGGTTCAATCCATTTCACATAGGTCACATGGGCAATCAGCTCCATCGCCGGTTTTAAGGAAACCTTCTTGTGGCCCACCTCGTCGGAAGGGTAAAGCCCGTAAACCGCGATACCGGCACGCACGAGATCTAAGTTCGCTTCAGGCATATCAATGATCGCCGCACTGTTGGAGGCATGGCAGATTGGGAAACGAATCCCTTGCTGCGCCAGATTCTCTACCGTCTGCCGCAATAAGGCAAGCGCCTTTTGGGACGGCTCTTTATCCTCCTCGTCCGCCTTCGCGAAATGGGTAAATATTCCTTCCGGAACCACGCCTGGAAGGCGGCATATCTGGGCGATCTCCTCCTCGCTGGCTTCACCCGGCAAAAATCCAAGCCTTGACATCCCTGTATCGACCTTGATATGGAATATTGCCTGCTTTCCCATCTCACAGGCTTTCTCTGATGCGAGATAGGCCATCTCTTTGTCATAAACGGTCATCCGTATTGCCTTATCTATCATCTCCCCAAACTGCTCCGGGAATACACAGCCCAGACAAAGGATCGGTTTTTTGATACCGGCATGGCGAAGGATCGTCCCCTCGTCAAACGTGGCAACTGCATAGCCCCACACATAGCCCGCATCCTCCAGCATCTTTGCGATGGGAACAGCACCGTGCCCGTATCCGTCCATCTTGACGACCACGATCATCTGTGTGCCGCCGCGAAGATTCGCGTGCATGCTCTCTATATTATACATCACTGCATCCAGATCTACCACTGCACGTAGCCTGCTGTAATGTTTCATGATTTTTCCTCCAAATTATTAAGCGCCTCTTTGAGCCCCTTTATGATATCCTCGCCCAGGACGCTGTATGGCCCGCATCTTTCTTTTGCCGCATCCCCTGCAAGTCCATGAAGGCATACCCCCAGCACAGCGGCCTCATACGCCGGCATTCCCTGGGCCATCAAAGCGGCGATCACGCCGGCGAGGACATCTCCTGCGCCTGCCTTAGCCATGGCGGCATTCCCCGTCCTGTTTAGAAACATCTTCTGCCCTCTGCACGCAGCCAATGTCCGGCTGTCCTTCAGAGCACAGATGACATTTTCCTCACGTACAAAATTTCTAAGTCGTTTTACCCTGTCTTTCTTCCATTCTTCCAACGTACAGCCAGTGAGCCGGGACATTTCCTTCATATGGGGGGTTAGGACATACTGCCCCTCTGCACGCGTCCACCCGCGCCACTCTGCTTCGGAAAATGCGGAGAGCAGGTTGAGACCGTCCGCATCGATCACACAGGGCTTCTGATTCTGCCTTAATACTTCTCTTACCAGTCTTACCGATGTCTCTCCTGTGCCAAGCCCGCAGCCAAGACATACGACGCCTGCCCACTTAAGAAGTCCTGGAAGTTCTTTGAAACAGTCCGCTTCCCCTGCATCATAGGTCGTCATCACAGCCTCTGGAAGAAGCTGCTGAAGGATCGTGCGGTTCGTTTCTTCCGTATAGATCCGGACAAGCCCTGCGCCTGTGGTATACGCCGCCTTCGCGCTTAAGTATGCTGCGCCAGACATTCCTTTGCTCCCCGCAATGACGAGTACTCTTCCGTATGTTCCTTTATTGGAATCCGGCATCCGCTTTGGCATCCGTTTCCCAATATCCGAACGGTCTAATGTATAGAATACATCTTCCTGCTTTTCCAGACGCGGATCCACAACGATACCGATCGGCTTTTCCACGACTTTCCCAGCATACTCTGACCCCGGAAAAAGAACCATCCCTGCCTTCATGCAGACGAATGTCACTGTCATATCCGCACGGAAGGCAAGACCTAGCACCTGTCCTGAATCAGCGTCTATACCAGACGGGATATCTACGGCGACGCGATAGCCTTTGTACCGGTTCATCCTCTCAATGATCTCCCGGTATTTTCCCTCGATCCTTCTGGACAGCCCAATCCCAAATATGGCATCTATGATAACACTATATTCCCTTTCTGGCAAACATTTTCCTACGGATATGCCCAGATTGCTTAAAATTTGCATCTGCACGCAGGTTTCCTTGCTGCGGGAGGCTTCGTTTCCCACAAATACTACGTCTACGTCCCTTCCCTCTTCCGCCAGGATGCGGGCGATAGCAAATCCGTCCCCGCCGTTATTCCCGGATCCACACACGATAAGCACACGCGTAAGATCTGCATTCTCCTCCTTCATCGCGTTTACACATTGGAGAGCCGCGCGTTCCATCAATACCAGGGAAGGAACGCCGATCTCTTCGATCATCCGCCTGTCGGATTCCTTCATCTGAGCTGCCGTCAAAATGTATTTCATGGTCTAAATCCTTTCTTTAAATCTAATTTGTTTACGGATCATAAGAGCTGTCCGTATTCTAAAAACGTGCAGAGAAAAACCTTCCCTACACGTCGGCAGTACCGCTTACGTTATTTCTCATTCTTTTGCTCAGCATTGCAGCGAGTGATGTTGTACGACAAACGCATTAGGCTCTCTGATAAGTGCACATTCTCCACCACGATATTGGGGGGAAGGTTCAGGTCAATATGTGCAAAATTCCAGATTGCCTTTACACCGTTCGCTGTCAAAAGCCCGGCCACCTCCACTGCGTATTCCTTCGGAATCGTAAGAACTCCGATCTCGATCTCATTGACCTTCAGGAAATCGACAAGGTCTTCCATCGTCCGGATCGGGATCCCACGTACCGAAATCCCGGTAAGCTTAGGATTGACATCAAAAATCCCTTTAAGAAGGAATCCTCTACTCTCAAAAGCTTCATAGTTGGCAAGCGCCTGCCCAAGATTGCCTGCGCCGATGATAATGATGTTGTGTTTCACATCCAGCCCTAATATCTTGCCGATCTCCGTATATAAATATTTTACATTATACCCATAGCCTTGCTGTCCAAATCCTCCGAAATTGTTCAGATCCTGCCGTATCTGAGAAGCAGTCACTTTCATCCGTTTACTCAGATCATTAGAGGAGATACGTTCTACGTCATGCTCCAATAGTTCTCCCAGATAACGATAGTATCTCGGCAGCCTTCTAATCACTGCCTGGGATATTTCTCTTTCCTCCACTTTGGCATCCACCTTCCATCTTTTGCTATTCCATATTATATAAAACTGACACAAAAAAGTCAAACTTTATAGTTGTTTTTTGCCGTGATTCCGATATAATGAGGTAGATGACATCAGATAAGTTACCAGGAGGAATGAATATGATACTGGCCTGCCATAACCTTACAAAAGCATTCGGGGAGCAAGTCATTGTACAGAATGCTTCCTTTCATATAGAAGACCATGAAAAAGCGGCCATCGTCGGGCTAAACGGCGCTGGAAAATCGACAGTCTTAAAAATGATCGTGGGGGAACTTCCAGCCGATGAAGGCAGCGTCCTTTTAACAAAGGGGAAGACCCTGGGATATCTCGCACAGCACCAGGATCTCATGAGTGGACGGTCGATCTATGACGAGGTCCGTACCGCAAAAGCTAAAATCATAGAGATGGAACAACAGATTCGTAACATCGAGCAGGAGCTAAGCCGTCTTTCCGGAGAAGAACTTGAAAAAAAGCTTGCTCTTTACCAGCGGCTCACCGCGGATTTTGAACAGGCCGACGGCTACGCATACCGTTCAGAGCTGACCGGCGTCCTTAAAGGGCTTGGTTTTTTGGAAGAAGAATTTTCCAAACCAGTGGACACGCTCTCCGGCGGCCAAAAGACTCGGGTATCTCTGGGCAAGCTTCTTCTTACACGCCCGGATATCCTGCTCCTGGACGAGCCGACCAATCACCTGGACATGAATTCCATCGCCTGGCTTGAGAACTATCTGCTGAATTATCCGGGCGCGGTCCTCATCGTATCCCATGACCGCTATTTTCTGAACCGCGTTGTCACAAAAGTACTGGAGATTGAGCTGGGAACCCTCACCTCTTATCAGGGGAACTACAGCTCCTATGCTAAGAAGAAGCAGCAGATCCGAGACGCCAAGCTGAAAGAATACTTGAACCAGCAACGTGAGATCCGTCATCAGGAGGCTGTGATCGAAAAGCTCCGCTCCTTTAATCGGGAAAAATCAATCCGTCGCGCCGAGAGCCGGGAAAAGATGCTGAGTAAAATGACGATTGTGGAGAAACCCGCACAGATCAACACGGACATCCACCTGGTGCTGGAGCCGTCCCGCACAAGCGGAAACGATGTGCTCTCCGTACAGAATCTTGGAAAATCATTTCCGCCACAGACTTTATTTACGGATGTGAGTTTTGAGATCAAGCGCGGAGAACATGTGGCTGTGATCGGCGATAATGGAACTGGAAAGACCACTCTCCTTAAAATTTTGAACAACGTAGTCCCTGCGGATACCGGGACTTTTACCTTAGGAACCAATGTAGAGATCGGATATTACGACCAGGAACACCATGTCCTGCATATGGAGAAAACGATTTTTGAAGAAATATCTGACACTTATCCCAATCTGACGAACACCGAGATCCGCAATATGCTCGCCGCCTTCCTCTTTACCGGCGACGATGTATTCAAGCTGATCCAGGACTTAAGCGGCGGCGAGCGCGGACGGGTTTCCCTTGCAAAGCTTATGCTTTCCGAGGCAAATTTCCTGATCCTGGACGAGCCGACCAACCACCTTGATATCGCCTCCAAGGAAATTCTGGAAAAGGCGCTCAACGACTACACCGGGACGCTTCTTTATGTGTCCCATGACCGGTATTTCATCAACCAGACCGCCACCCGTATCCTTGAGCTTGTGGGGAATACATTTGTCAACTATATCGGAAATTATGACTACTATCTGGAGAAAAAGGAGGAACTGACCCGCATCTATGCGTCCGGCCCTGCCTCGCCAAAAGAATTGTCCCAGGTAAACGCCTCCCTTGCACAAGGAGACGCCTCCACTTCTTCCAGGATGAGCTGGCAGGAGCACAAGGAAGAACAGGCTAAGTTACGAAAGCGTGCCAATGAATTAAAGAAAACGGAAGAACGGATCGAAATTCTGGAAGATCGCGACGCAAAGATTGATGAACTCCTCACGCAGGAAGAGGTTTATACAAATTCTGTCAGATGCCAGGAGCTTGCCCATGAGAAAG
Organism: Coprococcus sp.; assembly: GCA_022793995.1. Classification (GTDB taxonomy): domain Bacteria; phylum Bacillota; class Clostridia; order Lachnospirales; family Lachnospiraceae; genus Allocoprococcus. The sequence goes on along the minus strand of JAAWDY010000011.1, from coordinate 88,455 downwards.
AAGCCAATGCCCAAGAACTGGAGATCCTATATGAAAAATGGGAGACTCTCGCCGAATAGCGGGGTCCCCCATTTTTATCATATTAGAAAACTTCGTTTCCATCTACATCCTTTTCGCGATCGCCTTGATAAACTCTTCGCTGTTTTGTACCTGTGGATCCTGAAATGTGGTGATAAGCACCAGATCTTTTGTCATGACACCGGACTCGATGGTTTCTACCGTCGCTTTTTCCAAGCGGTCCGCAAAATCTGTCAGCTCCTTATTTCCATCCAGCTCGCCTCTCTTTCGCAGCGCTCCGCTCCATGCAAAAATGGTCGCAACCGAGTTTGTGGACGTCTCCTCCCCCTTTAAGTGCCGATAATAATGGCGCTGCACCGTTCCGTGCGCTGCCTCGTACTCAAAGTACCCTTCCGGCGAGACCAGGACCGAGGTCATCATGGCAAGCGAACCAAACGCAGAGGATACCATATCGCTCATCACATCTCCGTCGTAATTCTTGCAGGCCCAGATATAACCGCCTTCCGACTTCATGACACGCGCCACTGCGTCGTCGATCAACGTATAGAAATATGTAATCCCTGCGTCCTCGAACCGTTCTTTAAATTCACTGTCAAAGATTTCCTGGAAAATATCTTTAAAAGTATGGTCGTATTTCTTGGAGATCGTATCCTTTGTCGCAAACCAAAGATCCTGTTTTGTATCCAGAGCATAACAGAAACAGCTTCTCGCAAAACTCTCAATCGAACTGCCGACATTATGCATTCCCTGTATGATTCCCGGTCCGTCGAACTCGTGGATCGTCTCCCGCATCTCGCTTCCGTCCGCCGCCGTGTATACAAGCTCTGCCTTTCCAGGCGCGGGAATCTTCATCTCCACTCCTCTGTACACGTCTCCATAAGCATGTCTTGCGATCGTGATCGGCTTTTTCCAGTTCTTGACGCAGGGTTCTATGCCTTTCACCACGATCGGCGCACGGAATACGGTTCCGTCAAGGATCGCACGGATTGTACCGTTCGGACTTTTCCACATCTCTTTCAGCCCATACTCCTTCACTCTGGCCGCATTCGGAGTGATCGTAGCGCATTTTACACCCACTTTGTATTTCTTTACCGCGTTGGCCGCATCCACCGTAACCTGGTCGTCCGTCTCATTCCTGTGTTCCAGCCCCAGGTCGTAATACTCTGTGTTGAGTTCAATGTAGGGTATAAGAAGATGATCTTTAATCATCTTCCAGAGAATCCGCGTCATCTCATCCCCATCCATCTCCACGATCGGCGTCGTCATCTTAATTTTACTCATATATCTGTCTCCTTTCCTATTTCCTTTCATCGCCGAATAGGCGATTAAATTCAGGGACCCCGGATGCTTTCGCTTGCGGGGGTATACTTCTTCCTTTCATCGCCGAATAGGCGATTAAATTCAGGGACCCCGGATGCTTTAGCATACGGGGTATGCTTCTCCTTTCATCGCCGAATAGGCGATTGAGTTCAGGGACCCCGGATGCTTTAGCTTGCGGGGTATACTTCTTCCTTTCATCGCCGAATAGGCGATGAATCACTTTGTTTCCTCTTCTATATGCAGGTTCTCCATCACATGCAGGATATGAATATTCGCAAGCCGTTCCGCCAGATCGGCGTCCCCCTTCTGTATCGCTTCAAAAATCCCTCTATGCTCTTCCAATGATTTTGCCGCCCGCTCTTTTGTCTTGACCGAATTTCTCCGCGACATCTGGACATAGCTGTGAAAATCCGACAATACATGGCTCATGATACGGCTCCTGGACGCTTCGTAAAGTATCTGATGGAATCTTCCGTCAAGCTCTGTCATCTGTTCCGCATTCCCGCGTTTCAGGTGATATTCCCCCAAAAGAAGCGCCTCTTCCAGTTCCTCCAGTTCCTCCGGAGTGATATTTTCCACTGCCCAGCGTACGCATAATCCTTCCAGCATGGAGCGGATCCTGTAGATATCATGTACGTCCTTTTTAGAAATACCGGTCACATAAGCTCCCTTGTTCGGTATGATATCGACCAGTCCCTCCAGCTCCAACTGCCTGAGCGCCTCGCGTACCGGAGTCCTGCTGACCCCGAGTTCCTTCCCCAAAGTCGCTTCACGCAGCTCTTCATGTTCTTTATACCTGCCCTTTAGGATATCCCGTCTGATCGCCCGGAATACCTGCCCCCTCAGCGAATACTCGTCCATATTCTTTTACTCCTGTTTGAAATATGCTGATCTAATATAGCTTTGCTCCGATCAGTTTCGGACGGAAACCATTCTCCTCAAGAGCGTGGATGATGCGGTTCTTATGCTCCGTGCCAAAGGCTTCCATCGTCACACGAAGCTCTACTGCCGCGTTCCGGTTGATGCTCACAAACTGATTGTGTTCCAGCTTAATGACATTGCCCTGTTCATCCGCCACTGTCTTCGCCACCCGCACCAGTTCTCCCGGCTTATCCGGCAGAAGAACGGACACTGAGAAAATACGGTCCCTCTGAATCAGTCCATGCTGTACCACAGAGGACATGGTAATCACATCCATATTCCCACCGCTTAAGATACAGACGACCTTCTTTCCTGTCAGATCCATCTGTTTCAACGCCGCCACAGATAAAAGTCCTGAGTTTTCCACGATCATTTTGTGGTTCTCCACCATATCGAGGAACACGCCTACCAGCTCGTCATCCTCCACGGATATAATCTGGTCCACGTTCTCTATGACATAGGGCAGATTCTGTTCCCCCACTGTCTTTACGGCCGTCCCGTCCGCAATCGTGTTCGCGCTGGGGAGGGTCACCACATGCCCCGCCGCCACAGCCGCCTGCATACTCGCAGCTTCCGCCGGCTCTACGCCGACTACTTTGATCTTGGGGTTCAGCATCTTAGCCAGCGTTGCGATTCCTGAGATCAACCCGCCTCCTCCAATGGGGACAAAAATATAGTCCACTGTCGGAAGCTCCTGCACAATCTCCATGGCGATGGTTCCTTGTCCTGTCGCCACATCCAGATCGTCGAAGGGATGCACAAACGTATATCCGTGCTCTTTTGCAAGCTCATATGCCTTCGCACAGGCGTCGTCATAAACGTCTCCGTAAAGTACAACGTCCGCACCATAGCTCTTGGTCCGGTTCACCTTAATGAGCGGCGTCACGGTCGGCATCACAATGGTCGCTTTACAGCCGAATGCTTTCGCCGCATATGCAACGCCCTGAGCATGGTTGCCTGCGGAGGCTGTAATGAGGCCCTTCGCCCGTTCTTCCTCGCTTAATGTGCTGATCTTATAGTACGCTCCCCTGATCTTATAAGCGCCTGTGTACTGCATATTCTCCGGTTTTAGATATACTTTACCGCCGGTCTGTGCGCTTAAGTGTTCACTGTATACCAATTTAGTAGGCTTTGTCACTTGTTTGACGATCTCACTGGCCTCTTCAAACTTTTCTAATGTCAACATTCTTCTTCTCCTTCTTTTACTGTAAACAGCGCGTTCACGAACTGATCCGGATCAAACTTCTCCAGGTCGTCGATCGTCTCTCCCACGCCGATATATTTTACCGGAATCCCAAGCTCCGCCTGGATTGCCACCGCAATCCCTCCTTTGGCTGTCCCGTCCATTTTCGTCAGGATAATGCCCGTAATGTCCGCCGCCTCCTGGAATTGTTTTGCCTGGGCAAGTGCGTTCTGTCCCGTAGTACCATCCAGAACAACCAGGGTCTCCCTGTAAGCCTCCGGACATTCCCGTTCCAGTACCCGGTTGATTTTCTTCAATTCTTCCATCAAATTCTTCTTGTTATGCAGGCGTCCCGCCGTATCACAGAGGAGTACGTCCGCCTTGCGCGCCCGCGCCGCCTGTACTGCGTCGTATACGATCGCCGCCGGATCCGCGCCTTCCTGCCCGCCGATCAGGTCTGCATCCGACCGCTTCGCCCATTCCTTAAGCTGTTCTCCTGCCGCCGCCCGGAACGTGTCCGCCGCCGCAAGAACGACTTTCTTATGCTGTGCGCGCAGCTTTCCGGCCAGCTTTCCGATCGTAGTCGTCTTTCCCACACCATTGACGCCGATTACGAGTACGACCGAAGTCCTCTCCTCGAACTCGTAAGCTGTCTCCCCCACGTCCATCTGTTTTTTTATACTGTCGATTAAAAGCTGCCTACAGTCGGACGGCTCTTTAATGTGCTGTTCTTTGACCTTCTTTTTCAGGTCTTCCAAAATGGCGTAGGTCGCTTTCACTCCCAGATCCCCCATAATCAGGATCTCCTCCAGCTCCTCATAGAAATCATCGTCAATGCTGCTAAAACCATGGAAAATGCCGTCAATCCCCGATACGATATTCGCCCTTGTCTTCCCAAGTCCGTCGACAAGTCGTCGAAAAAATCCCTTTTTTTCTTCCATATCCCTCTTCCCTTCTACTATTTATCCAATTCGTCCTCCAAAAGATCCACCGATACCTGGGTTGATATACCCTTTTCCTGCATCGTGATCCCATATAGGCGGTCTGCCGCCGTCATCGTACCCCTTCTGTGGGTAATTACGATGAACTGGGTATTCTTTGTAAGCCTGTGCAGATATTGTGCGAACCTAACCACATTCGAGTCGTCCAGAGCTGCCTCGATCTCGTCCAGCAGGCAAAACGGCGACGGCTTCAAGTTCTGGATTGCAAATAAAAGCGAGATGGCTGTCAAGGCTTTCTCACCCCCGGAAAGCTGCATCATATTCTGGAGCTTCTTCCCTGGCGGCTGCGCAATAATACGGATCCCTGCCTCCAGCACATCCTCCTCTGGAGTCAGTTCCAATGTGCCCTTCCCTCCTCCAAACAAAGCTTTAAACACTTTGTTGAATTCTTCGGCGATGAGCGCAAACTGTTCTGTAAACTGCTTACGCATGGCAGCGTCCAATTCCTCTATGATCTGTTTTAATGTCCCTTCAGCTTCCACCAAATCATCATGCTGATTTCTCAGAAATTCATAACGCTCCGACAGATTCTTGAAATCTTCGATGGCATTGACGTTAACGGCGCCCAGTGATTTGATCTCCGCGCGAAGTTCCTGGATCCTTTTCTTCATGCGCGACAGATCGGTCAGGTTCTCATCCCGAATTTCCAATGCTCTGCTATATGTCAGTTCATATTCTTCCCACATATAATTGATCTGCTTTTCCACAGATTCCTCACAGTTTTCTTTCCGGCTGCTTAAGCGGAATACTTCCTTGTCCAGATCCGACATCTGACGGGAAATCTCCTCCCGCTTTCTGAGAAACGACCGATTCTTCTGATTCAGCGTCTCCCTCTCCTTCTGCGATTTTACGATCTCTTCCTGGATCTCTGCAAAGAGTTCTGTGGAATCCTCTATCGTCTGCCGTATCTCTGCGATCTGTTTCTCTTTCTGCTCGATCTCGCCGTTTGTTTCACTTTTACTGATATCCAGTTCGTTCAGTTCTTCCGTAAATTTGGCGATCTCTTCATTGATACGGCAGAAATTTTCCTCTATAAATGCGCTCTTCTGCTCTAATGCCGCGTAGGACAGATGGATCTCTTCGTTTTTCTTGACTTCTTTCCCCTCTTTCGCCCGATGCTCTTCCAGCATCCTTTGGAAAAGTTCCATCTGCTTCGTCAGCTCCTTCTCCAGATGTTCGCTGGTCTCAAGCTCAACCTGAATCGATTCTTGATTCTCTTCAACTCCCTTGATCTGGTGTTCCAGCTCTGCCTTCTCCCGGCGGATGCCCGCCGCATTCTCCATCGCATATTTCTGCTTCGCCGCGATCTGGTCCAGATTCATCTTCGCTGTGTTCTGCGTCACATAATCCTTTTGAAGCTGCTGCTGGATCTCTTCTACTTTCGCGTAAAGTGCCGACCTTTTGGCCTTGACTTCATCGAGCCGCTCCTGCGCTTCCTCCATATCTTTTTTGAGGAGAAGGACCGTTTTTTCAAATTCTTCGATCTCGCGCCGCCGGCTCAGAAGATTGCTGGAATTTTTGAAAGCGCCGCCGCTCATCGCGCCGCCCGGATTGATAAGCTCCCCCTCCAGCGTCACGATCCGAAGCGTCTGACGGTATTTTCTTGCCAGGGCGATTCCAGTATCAATCGTATCCGCTACGATGGTCCTGCCCAAAAGATGCCCTACAAGTCTTGCAAATCTTTTTTCTACAGTCACCAGAGAATCCGCGGTACCAATCACGCCTTTTTCTTTCAGAACCTCTCGGTCCGACGGACCCTGCCCGCTCCGTATGGCCGTAAGCGGGAGGAAGGTCGCCCTTCCATATTTATTTTTCTTCAGATAGGCGATCATCTTTTTCGCGGTTTCCTCATCTGCAGTGACGATATTCTGGATGCTGCCGCCAAGCGCTGTCTCGATGGCGATCTCATATTTCTTTTCAACTTTAATGATGTCCGCGACAACGCCCAAAAGCCCCGGCTCGCTTCCCCTCTTTTCCATCACCCGGCGGATACTGTTCCCATATCCATCGTAACGTTCTGTAATATTTTTCAGGGATTCCAGACGAGATTCCTCCCTGTGGAAGGCCGTTTGTCCGATACGGAGCTGTTCATTCTTCTCGGCAATCACTGACTGGAGTTTCTCAATCTGTTCTTCATACTTCCCAGACTCTTCCACTTCATCGGCAATCTTTGTGGAAATCACTTTGAGTTCGTCTTCATGCTTTTGGTAAAGATGTTTTTGTTCCTCTGCGTCCGCTTCCGTCTCCTGCATCCGTCTGTCCAGTTCCGTACGGCGCACCTGCATCTGATCCAGCATGGTGTCGTAGTGCTGCATTTTCGCTTTTGTGGAGGCACGGTTATTCAAAAGCTCCATGATCTCATTCTGGTTCCTGTCGATCTCATCCGACTTCTCCGCGATCTTGGACTGAAGTTCAAGCAGCTCTTTCTGCGCCTGTTTCTGCCGCTCTTCTTCCTGCGAGAGCTTTTCAAAAATATCCCTCCGCTCTTTTTCCAGCGTATTCTGCTGTTTCCTGCGTTCGGCAAGCTCGATCTCGATTGTCTTTGCACGCTGTTCATAATGCTCGTCGTTCATCCGCACGCTGTTAATCTGTTCCTTGAGGAGCTCGATCTGTCCTTCGAGCTGCTGCTTGAGCAGTGTGGTCTCGCTAAGCTGCCTCCGGTACTTTTCGATTTCCGCATCAATCTCGTCCACCTTATCCTCGATCGTCTCGTACTCAGCTTTCATCTCATCATACTGGCGGCTGATCCCATCCAGCTCTCCCTGGGTGATCGTAAGCTTCGCCTCCGTATCCTGAATCTGTTCCTTAAGTCTCGCTGTCTCTAAAAGGAACATATTAATATCGTACCGTTTCAACTCTTCCTTTTTCTTCAGATATTCTCTTGCCGTCTCCGCCTGCTCTTTCAAAGGGCCGAACTGCTTTTCCAGCTCACCTAAGATATCGTTGACCCGCAGAAGGTTCTGCTGTTCCTCGTCCAATTTCTTGAGGGACATATTTTTCCGGCGTTTGAACTTTACGATCCCTGCCGCCTCGTCAAAAAGCTCCCTTCTATCCTCCGGTTTACCACTCAATATCTGATCGATCTGACCTTGTCCGATGATCGAATATCCTTCCTTCCCGATTCCGGTATCATAGAACATCTCGTAAATATCTTTCAGACGGCAGACACTCCCATTAATCAGATATTCACTCTCGCCTGAACGGTACAGCTTCCGGGTCACCTTGACCTCCTCGAATCCAACAGAAAGCTTATGATCGGAATTATCCAGTGTGATCGCCACGGACGCATAACTTAAGGGTCTTCGGCTCTCTGTTCCCGAAAAAATGACATCCTGCATATTTCCGCCCCGAAGCTGCTTCGCCCTCTGCTCTCCGAGCACCCATCTCACTGCGTCGGCCACATTACTCTTCCCGCTCCCATTCGGTCCTACGATACCGGTGATCCCGTTGTGGAACTCAAAAAAAGTCCTGTGAGCAAACGACTTAAATCCATGTACCTCTATACTTTTTAAATACATTCTTCACCCGCTTATGCCTTTCTGTTCCTCAGTTTCAGGATCGCCTGATACGCCGCTTCCTGCTCGGCCGCCTTCTTAGTACGCCCTGTTCCTTTCCCGTAGCTTAGATCTCCGATCAGCACCTCCACATAAAAAGATTTATCGTGATCTGGACCTCTCTCGTCCAGGAGATGGTAAGAGATACTCTTGTCCAGGCCGCCCTGCACGATTTCCTGAAGGATAGTCTTGCTATCATAAAAGAGCCGTTTTCCATCCAGGTCATTCAAAATATGTTGTAAAATGAACTCTTTTGCATTAGCAAAACCACCGTCAAGGTAAATCGCCCCAATCAGGGCTTCAAGTGCGTCCGATGTGATCGAGTCCCGCTTTCTCCCGCCTGTGGCGTCCTCGCCTTTTCCCAAAAGCAGAAAATCTCCCAGCTTAAGGTCGCGGGCGCAAAACGCCAGCGCTTTCTCACATACCATGCTTGCCCGAAGCTTTGTCAGTTCCCCTTCCGGCATCGTCTCATTCTCAAAAAACAGATATTCACTGGACACAAGCTCCAGTACCGCATCTCCCAAAAATTCAAGCCTTTCGTTGCAGTCCGGTTTTTTCAGATGCTTTTCATTCACATAGGAGCTATGTGTCATTGCATGGATGAGCAGATTTATGTCCTGAAAATGATATCCTGTCCTTATTTCTAATTTTCTAATATCTTTTTCCATATTACACCTCTCCTTCATTACCCCGGAGGGTTTTTGTGATATAGGGAACAAAGTTCCCTATATCACAAAAAAGCCCGATGCGGGCTTTTTTGTCCTCAGCCTAGTTTATTGCGTTCTTGATCTGTTCTACCGCGTCTCCGACAGTCGCGATCTTCTCCGCCTCGTCGTTGTCGATCTCAATATCAAATGCATCCTCAATTCCCATGATGATCTGGAAAATATCCAGTGAATCCGCCCCAAGATCATCTACAAATGTCGTCTCAGCTGTGATCTCCTCCGGGCTGCATCTCAACACCTCAACAATAATGTCTCTAAGCTTTTCAAATTCCATATCCTGTTACCCTTTCTCTTCTTTACTTAGTCTGCCGGCTCTGTTTCCGCCTGAATACTCTGTTTGATTTTTTCATTGATATGCTGTTCTTTAAATGTAACACACTGCAAAATAGAATTGCATACTTCTTTTGCCTTAGAACTTCCATGTGTCTTTACGACCAGGCCCGAAAGCCCTAAAAGCGGCGCACCGCCATACTCGCTGGCGTCAAAATCCTTCAGGGTTTCTTTTAGCGCCGGTTTTACCAGGAGTGCGCCCAGCTTACTTCGTAGATTCTGCATCAGACCGCCCTTGATCTTGCTGATAAGTACTGCTCCGACGCCTTCATACAGTTTCAAAATGACATTGCCGACAAACGCTTCGCATACCACCACATCAACCTGTCCATAAGGAATATCCCGCGCTTCAATACTTCCGGTAAAATGAATGTCCCTGCATTCTTTAAGTAGAGGAAATGTCTCCTTTACCAGCGCGTTCCCCTTTTCTTCTTCCGCACCGATATTTACGATGCCTACATTCGGATCCTGAACTCCCATGACATGTTTCATGTAGATCGAACCCATCTTGGCAAACTGGACCAGATGCGATGGTCTTGCGTCTACATTCGCCCCACAGTCGATCAAAAGGGAAAAACCCTTCTTCGTCGGGATTAGCGGCGCAAGCGGCGGTCGTTCCACTCCACCAAGCCTGCCCACAATGAGCTGCCCCCCTGCGAGGATCGCCCCGGAACTTCCCGCGGAAACGAATGCGTCCGCCTCCCCTGTCTTCACCATCTTAAGCCCTGTCACAATAGAGGAATCCTTCTTTCTCCGGATCGCCATGACCGGCGGCTCGGAAGTCTCGATCACCTCCTGCGCATTGCGGATCTCGATCTGCCCTTCAGGATAAGTATATCCCTTAAGCACATCCTGAATGACGTCCTCCTTTCCCGTAAGGATGACCTGGATGTCGCTTCGCCTGTTTACAGCCTCGACGGCGCCCTTCACAATTTCTCCTGGAGCATTATCTCCGCCCATGGCATCCAGCACGACTTTTGTCATTTCTTTCATACTGCTACCTCCCAGCATTACTAAAAACATTCTACTAGACATCAATCTAAAAATCAATAGCCGTTTTTTGCATTTCACAAATATAAAGAATGTGCCAAAGCACATTCTCGCGCCGAGCGCGGCCGCTTGCGGCATACTACTTCTCCGCGCGAGTACGCTCCTGCCGGAGGGTTTTCATCCTATAGGGGACGAAGTTCCCTAAGGATGAAAAAAGGATCCCCGCTTGCCCGGGAACCCCTCTTTCTTAATTAGTCCTGTGGAATGATTTCTTTTTTGTTGTAGGAACCGCAGGCCTTGCACACCCGATGCGGCACCATCAACGCCCCGCACTTGCTGCACTTCACCAGGTTCGGCGCGCTCATCTTCCAGTTCGCTCTTCTCTTGTCTCTTCTTGCTTTTGAAGATTTATTCTTTGGACAGATCGACATAGGTTACACCTCCTTAAAATTCTTAAACACATCACGGATAACTGACATTCTCGGATCCAGACCCGTATCTTCGCAGTTACATGAGCCTTCGTTCAGGTTCTGGCCACATACGCTGCAAATTCCCTTGCAGTCTTCGCTGCATAGAACTTTCATCGGCCACCCTATTAAAATCTCGTTGTCAAGCAGCTGCTCCACATCAAGATGATATCCGTCAATATAATTTGCTTCGTCGGAATCGTCATCCTCTGCCGCACTTACTATATCCGTGTTCACCTTTTTCTCAAAGAAAAGCGAAAGCTTCGTCGGTACGTCGGCCAGACAGCGGTCACAAGGGATCACCACCGTAACGTCCGCCTTCCCGGTAATCAAAAGCTTCTTTTCCCCAGCATACTCGATCAAAAGATGTACCGGGCTTATACTTTCTACCGGAAATACTCTCCCGCCGACACACACTGTCTTCTTCTCTGAGACGACGTCCTCTTCAATCGTTGTGTGCGGTTCAGATAAGACTTCGGATAGGTTCATTACCATATTCGATACTCCTATTCATACCTAGACTATTATATCATGTAAAACAGGTTTGTCAACAAAATTTTTCAACTGTGCGGTTTTGCGAATTTTGTACGGTAGGCTGCCGCAAATCACATCTTCGGTAACCCTTCCATCCGGCCAGAATCTTACACTAACGCGACCGTCTCCCTTGCGATGGCAAGTTCTTCATTCGTCGGAATTACAAGAACCGTGACCTTGGAATCCGGTGTGGAGATCACGATCTCTTCGCCGCGCTTTCCATTCGCCTCTTCATCAATCGCGATTCCCAGATATCCCAGATAACTGCAGATTTTTGTCCTCATGCCGCAGTCGTTCTCACCGATACCTGCCGTAAATGCGATATTATCAACGCCGTTCATTGCTGCTACATAACTTCCGACATATTTTGCTACTCTGTATGCAAATACTTCAAGAGCAAGTTCTGCTCGTTTGTTTCCTTCACCCGCAGCGCTCGCCAGATCGCGGAAATCACTGGATACGCCGGAAATTCCTTCTACGCCAGACTTCTTATTCAGGACATTCATGACTCCTGCGATGTCCAAATTTTCTTTCTTTGCGATAAATTCCATGATCGCCGGATCCATGTCGCCGGAACGGGTTCCCATCACCAGACCTTCCAGAGGGGTAAGTCCCATGGAAGTATCTACAGATTTTCCGTTCAATACTGCTGAAATGGAAGATCCGTTTCCAAGATGGCACACGATCGTCTTCGTTGCGTCATAAGGTTTTCCAAGGAACTCAGCAGTCCTCTTGGATACAAAGCTGTGGCTTGTCCCATGGAATCCGTAACGTCTTACTTTGTATTTCTCATAGTATTCATACGGAAGCCCGTATGTATAAGCCTTCTCCGGCATTGTCTGGTGGAACGCAGTGTCGAACACAGCGACCATCGGAGTACCCGGCATCAGAGACTCGCATGCATCGATACCGATCAGATTCGCCGGGTTATGGAGCGGTGCAAGGTCGTTGCACTCTTCGATCGCCTTTTTCACTTCCGGAGTCACAACAACAGACTGAGAGAACTTCTCTCCTCCATGGACTACGCGGTGTCCTACAGCACCGATCTCGCTTAATTCCTTCACCACGCCGGTCTCTTTGTCGGTCAGCGCGTCGATGACGAACTGGATTGCTTCCGTATGCGACGGCATTGCTTTGTCGCTCACAGCCTTTTCCCCGTCAGCAGGCTGGTATGTCAGTCTTCCGTCAATCCCGATCCTCTCGCAAAGTCCTTTTGCAAGTACTGCCTCCGTGTCTGAATTGATGAGCTGGAATTTCAATGATGAACTTCCACAGTTGATGACTAATACATTCATAGTAGTATTTCTCCCTTCATATCTTTGTAATTTTTCCAAAAATTACATTCTTCTTTTTATTATAACGCATCCCTTAGTAAGGTACAAGGTATGTTATATTTTAAACGAACTCATCAGTCGTCCTCGTCATCCATACCTTCTGGCTGCAGGATGGCAAACGCAATGTTGGTCGCATGATCCGCCACTCTCTCCAACCCGGATACCGTATCTGAAAAGATCATTCCCGCGTCTGGACTGCATTTTCCTTTTGTAAGACGTTTTACATGGGAACGCTGCAGCTTCTTTTCCCTCGCGTCGATCGCATCCTCCAGATCGAGCACCTCCTGCATATGCTCCTGATTTTTATTAGAAAACATATCCAATGAATAATCCAGGATCCTTAGCACCATCTCTGTCATATCCTGAAGCTGGACCACCGCTTTATCGCTCAATTTGATCCCATCCTCTAAGATACGCTGAGCCGCTTCCGCCATATTTTCCGCGTGATCCCCAATGCGCTCGATATCGTTCACAACATGGAACAGTCCACCGATGATCTCTACATCGGCGACCGGCATTTCCATAGAACTGGCCCGGACGAGAAAGTCCGTGATACGATGGTTCATAAAATTGATATACCGTTCCTTTTGCAGAATCTCGGCTATATCCCCCGCGTCCGGATGGCATAACGTCTTCATCCCCAGCCGGATATTCTCACTGGCTACCTTGCCCATATGTACGATCTCGTGAATCGCATCCACAGTCGCTGTACTTGGCGTAAGCATGTTCCGGCGTCCGATATAGAGCAGTTCAAATTCTTCTTCCTCAGGCGTGTCGGTTCCCGGAATGATCTTATATGTCGCCTTCACAATCCATTCCATGAACGGGAACAGCATAATCACTTCTATAACTTTAATCAAGGTATGCGCATTTGCCACTGCACGCGCCGCACTGTTCCCCGACATCGCCATCAGTGCGCCTATGATCGGCCCTCTTGCCGCCATCAGCAGGATAAAGATCACCGCAGTACCGATCACATTGAAAAGGAAATGGATCCACGCCGCGCGTTTTGCTTCCTTATTTCCGCTAAGGCTGGCGAGCATCGCTGACATACATGCCCCGATATTACATCCCAGGATCAAAAACGGACAGATCGCAAATTCCAGAAGATCCTGCGACGCCATCAAAATGATGATACCGACTGTCGCGGAGGAACTCTGCAGAACAGACGTGATGACAAATCCAACAAAAAGCGCAAGAAACGGATTCGCCAAAGTCGCTAGGAATCCCAGGATCACCTGAGATTCTTTGACGGCTGTGAGCGCCGTCCCCATGGTGCTCAGCCCCATGAACAAAATACCGAATCCCAGGACCACCACACCGATCCGTTTCACGCTGTCTCTTTTAAAAAACATACTCATCACCACGCCGATCATGATGAACAGCGGAGCAATGTCCGACAGGTTAAAAGCGATCAACTGCCCAGTGACCGTCGTTCCGATATTCGCTCCAAGGATCACGCCACTGGCCTGGTACAGATTCATAAGTCCAGAATTCACAAAACTCACCACCATGACGGTCGTCGCGTTGGATGACTGGATGATCGCTGTGAAAATGATTCCCACAACCATACCGATAAATCGATTCTGTGTAAAAAACTCCAGAATCCCACGCATCTTTGCTCCTGCCGCTTTCTGCAGGCCGTCACTCATGATCTGCATCCCGAACAGGAACATACCGAGTCCGCCCATCAACAGGAAAATTGTTTTTAGATTCATCGCTGTTTGTCTCCTTATCCTCTTTTGTGAACAAAACGCTCTTTTCCATAAGCAATATCCGCCCGAATCTGCTCCATCATTGCCTCCACAGATGCGAACTTCTCCTCTGGCCTGTGAAATTCGTGCAGTCGGATCTCCACGTCTTTTCCATAAGCATCGCCGTCATAACCAAACAGATGGCTCTCCATAAGCATCTGTTTCCCTTCTGTGATCGTCGGCTTTACGCCCAGATTGCCGATCCCGTCATACCAGATCCCGTCGATCTTCACACTGGTAATATAGACTCCGTTCGGCGGGAGCAGCTTTTCCTTGGCAGGATGGACATTGATGGTGGGAAATCCCAGAGTCCTCCTGAACTGCATCCCATATTCCACCTTGCCAGCGATCGTGTAGCTGTACCCGAGCATATCGTTGACAGCCTCCATATTGCCCCGTTTCAGCTCTTCCTTGACATACGTACTGCTGATCTCCCGCTGTCCATAATTCTCTTTTTCCTCCACAAAAAGTTCATAGCCGCAGCGTCCGGCGAACTCGGCCAGCATCCGAGCGTTTCCACGGTGCTCGTATCCAAAACGGAAATCTGTACCGATTACCACGTATTTGGCATGGAAAATTCCCGCTATGACCTGTTCGATAAACGCTTCTGCCTCTGTATGGCAGATTTCTTCCGTAAAGGGACATTCCAGAAGGACGTCTACCTGACCGTCCAGCAGACGACGACGTTCCTCATTCGACATGATTCCATCCCGCGGAAGTCCAAGCCTTTCATATAGCGGAATCATGTCAAACGCGAATACGACTGTATTCACCCCATACTGCTCTTTCAGGGAACTTACCTTATGAATCAGCTTCTGGTGCCCCCTGTGAAGCCCGTCGAATTTGCCAAGGGTGACCGCCGTCCTTCCAAGATCCCTGTACGCTTCCAGTCCTTTAACGTATTCCATCTCTTCCTCCTTATCGTCCTCCTCTACCGCGATTCTTGGTCTGCTCTGTCAAAGAACATACGCACAATCTGAAACTCTTTCTCGTCTGCAAGAAATTCATACACAGCGATAAAGTTTTGCTCCTTGTCGTAGACGAGAACATGTTCCCCATCCTGAAAATTTTCGATGCGGGTCAGTTCCGCCTGAGAAAATCGGTTTCCGTTGCGCACTGCCCATGCCGCATGGGACTCCAAGTATACTTTCTTATATCGAGGAAACATCGCGTCGATGGGAGTAACCCTTTCGCCAAGCTTTCCTTCCTGCATCAGGATTTCTACCTCGCACAAGCGGAGGGCATCCTTATGCAGGAAACGTTCCACCCGTGTGCGCAGTAATGTTTCCATACATCCCCCGCATCCGAGTTTCCCTCCAATATCATGGCAGAGCGTACGAATATATGTACCTTTGGAACAAGCGACCTCCATACGCACCCGCGGAAGTTCCATCTCCAGGATACGGATCGAATGAATCGTGACTTTTCTTGGCTTTCTCTCCACAACCTTCCCTTCCCTGGCAAGCTCGTAGAGCCGTTTTCCGCCTACTTTCAGTGCGGAAAACATGGGAGGGATTTGTTCTTGTTCTCCCTCAAAACTTAAAATCACCCGGCGGATCAAGCCGTCTGTCAGATGGTCCGTACTTTGTTCTTTCAGGATCTCCCCCGAGATATCCTGCGTATCCGTCTCCCTTCCCAGAAGGAGAACCGCCTCATACGTCTTATCCTTATCCGTCAGCATATCGCAAAGTTTCGTCGCCCTGCCCAGACATACCGGGAGCACGCCCTCGGCGTCCGGATCCAGCGTACCGGTGTGGCCGATCTTCTTCTGTCCAGTGATCCGTCTGAGCTTTGCCACCACGTCATGGGAAGTATAACCCTTTTCCTTGTAAATATTCAACACGCCGTGTATCATTCTTCTTCACTCCCGCTGCAAAGCTGCATCTCAATCCTTCGGGAGATATTATTGATCACATCATAAGGTGATCCTTTCATTGTCAGTCCGGACGCCCGCATATGGCCGCCGCCGCCAAAATATCTGGCAACTTCGCTTACATCCACTGCCTCCGACGAACGCAGGCTGACCTTATATGTACCTGGTTCCAGTTCATACATGAAGATCGCCACCTCGACGCCTTTCGTCAGCCGAAGCTGGCTTGCGATTCCGTCCATATGTTTGGGCTTCACCTGGTAGAAGTCCATCACTTTTTTCGTAATCCAAGACACAATACATTTCCCATCAAAAAACAGAAAGCTTTCCAGAAGCGCGCGTCCAAGTACCTGGTTCTGCGCATACGTTTTTTCATCGAACGTTTCTGTTATAATCTTTGTAAAATCAATTCCTTTTTCCATAAGCTTTGCGGCCACCCTCATCGTAGACGGATGGGTGCACGAATAGCGAAACACCCCTGTATCATGCACGATTCCCGTATACAGGCACTCTGCAACAGCCGCTGAGATCTTATCTTGGTCCAAAAGCTCGAACACCAGTTCCGAAGTGGAGCTTGCATCCGGCTTAACATAATTCTCGCCTGCGAACAACCGGTTGCTGACATGATGGTCCACACAGAACGTTTTCTTGGCTTTCTCATACAGAGGAGCGGAAAACCCAAGCCTGTCGGAATCACCACAGTCTAAAAGTACAAACAGGTCATAGACCTTCCCTTCTGGAATCTCGCGTTGTATTTCCTCAGTCCCTTTCATAAAGAAAAGTGTTCGGGGAATTTCCTCCAGATATACCGTGATCTCCTTTTTGGGGAAATTTTCTCTGACGTATTGGTATACTGCCATACAGGAACCCACACAATCACCGTCCGGGCGTACATGCCCTCCGACGGCGATCGTCTCGGCTCTAAGAATTGCTTCGATCAACATGTCAATCATCCTCTTTTTTCAAATCCTTGGTCACATTATCTATTTTTTGGGACATACGCACGCCATACTCGATCGATTGATCCAAAATAAAGCGGATCTCAGGAGTATTGCGCATATTCAATGAATGCGCAAGCTCCCTTCTGATATAGCCTTCTGCGCTCTCAAGTCCTTTCAGCGTATCAGCCTGGGCTTTTGCATCGCCCAGAACGCTGATATATGCTTTGCAGGTCTTTAGATCCGGAGCGACCTCCACCGCTACAACAGAGGTCATGGGCGCGATGCGCGGGTCTTTGATCCCGCCGCGGATGAGACTGCTCAGCTCGCGCTGCACCTCTGTATTTACTCTCGTATTTTTAATACTGTTTTTTCTCATTTCTTTCTTTTATGCCTTCCTGTTCTGATCTTCGCGTGCTTAAAGCTATCGTGGTATCTCTACCATCTTGAACGCCTCTACTTCGTCACCTTCTTTGATATCATTGAAGCGTTCAAATACAAAGCCACACTCATATCCTGCCCTGACTTCTTTTACATCATCCTTAAATCTTCTAAGTGAAGCCAATTTTCCGTCATAGATCACAATGCCGTCACGGGTAATGCGCACGGAACAGTCTCTCTCAAACGTACCGTCAAGCACATAAGAACCAGCGATCGTTCCCACTCCGGAAGCCCGGAATGTCTGACGCACCTCCGCATGACCGAGAATCTTCTCCTCAAATACCGGTTCCAGCATTCCTTTCATTGCCGCTTCCACATCTTCGATCGCATTGTAAATGACACGGTACAGCCGGACGTCCACGCCTTCGCGCTCCGCCGTCTCTTTAGCGGATGCATCCGGACGCACGTTGAATCCGATAATGATCGCGTTTGAAGCTGCCGCAAGCATGACGTCGGACTCATTGACCGCACCTACGCCTCCGTGGATGATCTTTACCACAACCTCATCATTAGAAAGTTTAACTAGGCTCTGGCGGATTGCTTCCACAGATCCTTGTACGTCTGCCTTCACTACGATATTCAGTTCTTTTAAGTTGCCTTCCTTAATCTGGCTGAACAGATCATCCAGGGACATCTTCTGTTTCGTTTCATCCAACATCTTCATTCTTCCCTGGCTGATAAACGTCTCTGCAAAACTTCTCGCTTCTTTATCATTTCCGCAGCCCACAAGGACTTCCCCTGCATTGGGAACATCATTAAGGCCCAGGATCTCCACCGGAGTGGACGGTCCTGCTTCCTTTACCCTCCGTCCTTTGTCGTCCATCATGGCGCGGACTTTTCCATAAGCGGAGCCTGCCGCTACCGGATCGCCGACCCGAAGCGTGCCTTTCTGGACAAGAACTGTCGCTACCGGACCTTTTCCTTTGTCCAGCTCAGCCTCGATCACAAGTCCTCTCGCGCGCCGATTCGGGTTTGCCTTTAATTCCATAACCTCGGCTGTCAGAAGAAGCATTTCCATCAATTCCGGAATTCCTTCCCGTGTGTGAGCAGAAACCGGGACAAAGACGGTGCTTCCACCCCAATCCTCGGGAATCAGCTCATATTCTGTCAGCTCTTGTTTGACACGTTCAATGTTCGCACTTGGCTTATCAATCTTATTGATCGCCACCACGATCTCGATTCCTGCCGCCTTAGCGTGATTGATGGCTTCGATCGTCTGCGGCATCACACCGTCGTCCGCCGCGACCACAAGAATCGCGATATCGGTGGAATTCGCCCCGCGCATACGCATTGCCGTGAACGCTTCATGTCCCGGAGTATCCAGGAACGTGATGCTCTCTCCGTTCACCTCAACAACAGAAGCTCCGATATGCTGGGTAATCCCACCAGCCTCGCCTTCGATCACATGCGTATCCCGGACTGCGTCGAGCAGGGATGTCTTTCCGTGATCGACATGCCCCATAACACAGACGACCGGAGGACGTTTCTTCATCTTTTTCTCGTCCTCGTCTTCTTCTTTCAAGAGTTCTTCTATAACGTCCACCACTTCTTCCTTCTCGCAGAGAACATCGAACTCCATTGCGATCTCTTCGGCCGTCTCAAAATCCACTTCCTGGTTGACCGTTACGATCTTGCCCTGAAGAAACAGCTTCTTTACGATCACAGAAGGCTGGATCTTCATCTTATCGGCCAATTCCTGTATGGTAAGTTTTTCCGGAAGAGTGATCTGCTTGATCTGCTCTTCTGCTTCTTCTTTCTTATGCTGAGGCTTCACCATTTTCGGCTGGGTATTGGTGTTTTTCCCTTTCTTTCCCTTTGGCAGCCTGTCGTCGCTTTCCTTATTTTTATAATCTTTTTTCTTATAAGCGTCCTTTGTTTTGGAACGGCTGGGTTTCTGTTCCGTGATCGTCGGAGCCGGAACAGAAACCGACGGCTTTCTTCTATCGTCCCGGCGTCTATCCCGTGAGTCTCTGGTATCCCTGGAATCTCTTGAATCTCTTGAATCCCTCGAATCTCTGGCGTCTCTGGAATCTCTCGAATCGCGGAAATCACGCCCGTCCCTTGAGTCACGGAATCCCCGGGAATCTTTTCTATCGTCCCTTGAACGGTTCTGGAACCCGTCTCTTCTCCCATCTGAAGGGCGGCTCTGACGCTGCTCGCCTGTTCCGCGTGCTCCTTCATTTCTGCGGTCTCTGTAAGAACCGCCTGTGGCACTGCTCTGCCCCTGACCCTGCGGGCGGCCGCCTTGCCCTTGTGGGCGTGCTCCTCCCTGGCCCTGTCCTTGGCCCTGGGGACGGCTTCCTAGATGACTGCTTCCCCCCTGGCTCTGGCCTTGCAGACGGCTTCCTGCCTGCATATTGCTTCCCTGACCCTGCGGGCGGCTTCCTGTTTGCATATTACTTCCCTGACCCTGCGGACGGCTTCCTGTTTGCATATTGCTTCCCTGACCCTGCGGGCGGCTTCCTGCCTGAGCATTACTTCCCTGTCCTTGACCCTGGGGACGGCTTCCTGCCTGAGCATTACTTCCCTGTCCTTGGCCCTGCGGGCGGCTTCCCATCTGGGTAGGATTTCCCTTGCCCTGACCTTGGGCGCGCATCGCCGGCATGTCAGAACGATTCATCTGGCTGCTTCCCTGACCTTTGGGACGCATTGCCGGCATCTCGGTACGCCCTGCCTGGCCCTGTGGGCGTGCTCCGCCTCGCTGCGCCTGGCCTCGGCCCTGACGTGCCCCATTCTGAGGGCGGAATACCTGTACGATCTTTTTCTTTTTGGGCGCCTCCACCGCTTTTTCCGTCCCGGCTTCTTCCTTTACAGGATTCTTCTTCTCCGCCTTGTCCGGTTCCTCCCCGACGGGAGCCTCTTTCTTCGGCGACACCGCTTTCTTTACAACCTCTATCTGTTCTTCCGAAAGTGTACTGGAATGACTCGCGACTTCTATCCCTTTATCTTTCAGCATAGAAAGTACCTCTTTGCTCGTCTTTTCCAGCTCTTTCGCCAGCTCGTATACTCTTAATTTAGACATCTTACTACCTCCCTTATGCAATCGCGTTTTCTTCAGTGTTCAAATGTTTTCTCATTCCCTCGGCAAATCCTACGTCCACTACTGCAAGAGATGCGCGGGATTCTTTCCCCATTGCATGACCCAAGGTATCTTTATCTCCATAAAAATAAATTGGCACCTCATAGAAATCACACATATTCTGAAACTTCTTTTTTGTATTAGCCGATGCATCTAAAGCTACTATTACAAGATGCGCTTTTCCATCCTTGATTTCTTTTTCTGTCTGGAATTCCCCGCTCTTTATTTTCCCTGCTTTGACCGCAAGGCTCAAAAGAGACAAAATTTTATCCGTTTTCAAGTGTTCCCAACTCCTTTTCCAGACTTTGATAGACCTCCTCCGGGATCGCCTGTTTGAATGAGCGTTCCAGCCCTTTGTTCTTGATCGCTTTTTTCAGGCAGTCCGCTGAAAAGCAAAGGTACGCGCCACGCCCGTTTTTCCGTCCGGTGGCATCCAATACAAATTCATTTTCCGAAGTCTTCAGGACACGCAGCATTTCTTTTTTATTTTTCATTTCCTGACACCCCACGCATTTACGCATGGGAATCTTCTTTGTCCCGCTCAAATCATCACTCCTATTTATTCTTCAAAAAGTTCAAGGTCATCTTCCGTGTACTCTTCCTTAGCATACCCCTCTTCTGTATACTCTTCTCCGGTAACATCCCCGTGCGTGTACTCCTCGTCAGTGTAGGTTTCTTCGTATTCGCCTTCCACTCCAAGTTCCATATAATTCGGCGGAAGCTCGCCGGACTCAATGGCCTGCGTCTCGCTCTTGATATCGATCTTATATCCTGTAAGCCTTGCCGCCAGCCTTGCGTTCTGACCTTCTTTTCCGATCGCGAGCGAAAGTTGGTAATCCGGCACAATCACGCTCGCCATCTTTTCATCCGGATCTGCCATAACGGAAATGACCTTCGCAGGGCTTAACGCGTTCTCAATCAAAAGCGCGGGATTCTCATTCCAGTTGATAATATCGATCTTCTCCCCGCGGAGTTCTTCCACGACCGCGCTTACACGGGAGCCGTTCATACCCACGCAGGCCCCGACCGGATCCACGTTCGGGTCATTGGACCATACTGCGATCTTCGTACGGGAACCGGCCTCGCGTGCAATGCTCATGATCTCTACGATGCCTTCTTTCACTTCCGTCACTTCTGCCTCGAACAGACGTTTAACCAGTTCCGGATGCGTACGGGAAACCAGAATCTTCGGACCCTTTGTGGTATTTTTCACCTCCACGACATAAAGCTTAATCCGGTCTGTGGGCTTGAAGACCTCGCCTTTTACCTGTTCGTTCTCGGTCAGCATGGCGTCCGCTTTGCCCAGGTTGATGCTAATGTTCTTCCCCACATACCTCTGCACAATGCCTGTCACGATGTCTTTTTCTTTCTCGAAATACTGATCATAGACGACCTTTCTCTCCTCCTCGCGGATCTTCTGAAGAATCAGGTTCTTCGCATTCTGAGTGGCGATCCGTCCGAAAGACTTTGATTCGACCGGTATCTGCACAATATCACCAAGATCATACTGCGGATCGATCATCCTAGCGTTTGCAAGGCTGATCTCTTCCACGTCGTCCTCCACGCTTTCCACGACTGTCTTTTCCTGAAACAATGAATAATCGCAGGTTTCCCGATCCATGATGACCTTAATGTTGTCTGCTTTTCCAAAGTGGTTCTTACACGCATTGATTAATGAATTTTCAATGGCATCCAACATCACATCTTTACTGATATCCTTTTCCTGCTCCAGAATCGTAAGTGCTTCCAATAATTCGGTATTCATTTTCCTTTTTCCTCCTGTCACTAGAAATCAAACGCGAGGCGGATTAGGGCAATATCCTTTCTATTAAATCTCCCTGTCCCGCCGCTTTCATATTCAATGGTAACCGTATCCTTATCGTACTCTTTTAAAGTACCAATAAATTCTTTCTGTTTATCGATTGGGCGATAAGTGCGCAGTTCCACCTTTTCTCCCAGGCTTCTTTCAAAATCCCGTTCCTTCTTTAGAGGTCTGCCCAGTCCTGGAGAACTCACCTCCAAAATATAAGTATCCTCAATATAATCCTTCTCGTCCAAAATGTCCGAAAGCTCCCTGGATACCACTTCACAGTCATCGATCATGATGCCGCCCGGCTTATCAATGTAGGCGCGAAGATACCAACTGCTCCCCTCCTTTACATACTCCACATCCCATAGGTCAAATCCATTCTTTTCCAGGATGGGAAGCAGAATTTCTTCTGTTTTCTTTTCATACACTTCTCGCTTTGACAATCTGCAAACTTCCTTTCTTTCCCCCGGCTCTCATCCCGCCGGCATATTCTGCAAAAAGAAGAGTGAACTTTCGTCCACTCTTCTGCAGATTTCTTATGTTACTTTAAATAGTCTAGCACTTTTGCCCAGGAAAATCAAGCGTTTTTTTCGCTTTCTCCCTCGTTCCGGCGACATTTTTAGTTCTCTTTCTGTTCTTCCATATCATCTTTTTCTATCTCGGACTTTTGAAGACTTTCTTCCCCCATAGACGCGTCGATCGCCAGCACGATATTTTCTTCCTCTATCTCCACATCGGAATCTACGTCGATCACCTGCAGCTTGCGGCGGAAGAAGATATCGTAGAGCACCGGGACGATGAACAATGTCATAAAAGTCGCATAGGTCAGTCCTCCGATGGTAACGATCGCCATCCCTTTACTCATCTGCGCGGTCGCCTCCTGGCTGAATGCCATGGTTGACATGGCAAGGATCGTTGTCAGAGCTGTCATGAGAATGGGGCGCATACGAGTCTTTCCTGTCTCCACAAGTGCCTCCTTTTTCTCACGCCCTGCCAGCCGAAGCTGATTCACATAGTCCACGAACACAATCCCGTTATTTACCACGACTCCGGCCAACACCAGAAATCCTAACATCGCGACTACCGATAACGTCTCCCCTGAGATCCAGATTGCCAGAAGTCCCCCGGTAAACGCCAGCGGAATCGTAAAGATTACGATAAACGGGGACAATAGGCTCTGGAACTGCGCTACCATAATCATATAGATAAAAGCACATGCCAGCGCGATCATCTTCAGAAGATCGATCATGGTATCCTCAATATTCGTCACCTCTCCGGCGATCTCAACAGAATATCCCTCCGGCGCTTTATAGTCTTCAAGCAGATCCTTT
Source organism: Coprococcus sp. (assembly GCA_022793995.1). Lineage (GTDB taxonomy): Bacteria > Bacillota > Clostridia > Lachnospirales > Lachnospiraceae > Allocoprococcus. Next base: position 64,855 of record JAAWDY010000011.1, on the reverse strand, counting down.
ACATCCCTGCTCAAAAGGGTCGTGTTATAGCCTTCCATCGTCGTTGCGGAAACGGTTATGTGTCTTGCCTGGTTATCCCTCTGAATCGACGCGATGCTGTTTGCATCTTCCACTGAGGCAAACTCACTCAATTTATGCGTTTCTTTTTCCTCATTTCCCTCCGCGTCCCGTTTTGTCGTCTCAAAGGCATAATCCAAAAGATTCTCTTTTGTCAGAAGATTGTTTTCATCTACAATAATCACATCGTATTCTTCTCCCTCCAAGGTAAGTGCAGAGGCTGTCTTCTGCGTCGTAAGCTTTGCCGACAGCTCTCCAAAAATCTGCGCAACCGTCAGACCGTTTCGCATAGCGGCATCTTTATCCAGGGCAAGCTTGATTCCCATATCGCCCTCTTCCTGCCCGTTCGATACATTTTCAAAGCCTTTGACTTGGTTCAGGATTCCCATTACATCCTCGCTTACCGCAAGAAGAGTATCAATGTCGTCACCTTTGATATCGATCTCCATTCCGCTTCCACTGAGGGCGGACATATCCATCGCAGACGCAGATGCAGTGATCTCGAACTGGTCTTCTCTTCCCACACCGATCTTCTCGGCCTCTTTGGCCGCCTTCTCTCCGTCGTTCGCATGCTCTTCATCCAAAATGACATAGAGTGTATAACGGATCTGCTTTTCACCGGTCGTCCCGGAACCGGCCATGGAAGAAACCGACATCCCGCTTCCGCCCGCCATAGCCCCTACGGTCTCCACGCCTTCGATTTTCCCGATTTTCTCAAGAATTTCATCTGCCTGTTTATAAATCGTTTCTTGATCCAGCTCGTCGTTCATCACAACATTTACGCTGATCGAATCTGAACTCATACTCGGGAACAAAGAAAGACCCATTTTTGCAGCCGCAGAAAAGGCCAGCACCAAAAGTGCTATGGAGATACCGATTGGAACCACTTTCCAGCGCAGACAAAAACGGAGCGCCTTCTCGTACATATGAATCACCGCGTCAAACCACGGATGTTTTTTATCCCTACTCTTTTTCAGCACAGTCGCGCTCATGGTTGGTACAAAGGTAAGGGCCACAAAGAGACTTGCAAGAAGAGAATATGCAATGGTAAGCCCCATATCTGTAAAAAGTTCCCGCGTGAGCCCATCCGTAAATACAATCGGCAAGAACACACAGATGGTCGTCAAGGTGGAGGCAAATATTGCACCTGACACCTGCCTTGCTCCTAGGACTGCCGCCTTGGGGGCCGGAACCCCCTCGCTTCTTAATCGATAAATATTTTCAATCACGACGATCGAGTTATCCACCAGCATCCCAACGCCCAGCGCAAGCCCGGACAATGAAATCACATTGAGCGTTACATTAGAAAAATACATAAGCACAATCGCAAACAATACGCTCATCGGAATACTGAACGCAATCACAACCGTTGGCTTGAAATCCTTTAAGAACAGCGCCAATACGATAATGGCTAGAACGGCTCCATAGATGAGATTCTGCAGGACAGAATCAATAATTAACTTAATGTATTCCCCCTGGTCCATCAGCGGCGTGATATGGAGTCCTTCATATTTTGTTTCTAGTTCCTCGATCGCTTCGTTCAGGGTACGCGATACCTCGGAAGTTCCCGAAGCTGACGACTTCATAACGCTTAAGATTACGCCGTCGTTCCCATTGATCTTTGCATAGCTATCCCCGGAATTATCGATCATTCCTACGTCGGCCACATCCGTAAGACGCACGTCCCCGATGCCATCCATACTGACGAGAAGTACATTTTTCAGTTCATCCAAAGTCTCGAACTGATCGCCGATCCGCAGAAGGAACTGCGACTCCCCTTCTTTGATGTACCCGGCCGGCATCTCAAAGTTCTGTGCATAAATAATCTGGGATAAGGTATCTTTTGTTACCATCGCGTCAATATTAGCGCTCTCCATTGCAGTCTCACGCGCAGTATTGTATTGCTCCCTTGCCTCGTCGAGCTGCGCCTGCGCGGAAGTCAGTTCACTCTCGCCTGCAGCAAGCTGCGCGCTCGCCGCGCCAAACGCCGCGGCCGCGGAAAGCTTTCCCATCTCTACAGACGCATAATTATTCTTCGCCGCTTCCACCTGCGCATTGACCTGATCCAGGACAGCTTGGGCCGCCATGATTTCTGTATCCAGGTTTGCAAGCTCTGTATCAATCTGCGGAATCCGGGTCGTTACTTTCTCCTCCATTGTGGAAAGATTCTCCCAGGTAAACGCCTCGTTCAGAGCCGCCAGCTGTGCCTTCTCCTCGTTATCCGGCATCATAGGAAGCATCTGTTCGATGCTTTCCTTCACCTTGTTAAACGTCTCCTGCGTCTCGTCCGCGAGAATCGACGAAACGCTAAGCGTCTCGCCTCCTGGAAACATCCCTCCCGGAATCATCCCCAAAGCCTCGTTCAGCTGGTTATATGCCGGAACAAGCTGCTCCTCATACGCCTGTTTCTCCGCGCCGAGCGCTGCCTGGCTGGTCTTAAGCCCGTTTACCTGCGCCTCATAAGAAGCCGCGCTCGCTAGGGCGCCGTCTAGCATCTGGCTGTATTTTGCCAGCTCTTCATAGGTAGAATCCTGCTGAGACTGAAGCTGCGACTTCCCTGACGCGATCTCGCCCGCTGCCTGGGAAAGCTTCGCCTCACTATCGTCCAAAGCCTGTTTTGCCTCTGCGAACTTTCCGTCCAACTCTGCTAAAAGCCGGTCGTTCACATTATTTATCTTTCCCTGATTGAGCCGAATCTCCACACTCTCCTCGGTGAGCCCGGTCGTACTTACACTTGCGACCCCTGCCTGCCGTTCCAGATAAGGGATTAAGGTCTTTTCCGCAAACTTGCTTAACTCCTTAACGTCCATTCCGTCGTAATCAATACTCATCGTCATGGTCGGCAGCATATCCGGAGAAATCTCCATTAACATCGGAGTTCCCGCTTCCTCCGGAAGCACGCCGGATATCTGTTCAATCGCAGTGGACAGCTTGACAATCGCACTGTCCATATTCGTATCGTCTTCAAACTCCAACATTACCATGCTGAAATTCTCCGACGAAGTACTCGTCACATTTTCCACACCATTTACAGTCCCAAGAGAACTTTCCAAAACCTCGGTAACAGAACTTTCCACTCTCTCCGGCGTAGCGCCCGGATATGTAGTGATCGCAACTACATATGGGAGGGTAATGGTGGGAAACAGATCCGTGGTAATCCTCGTAAAACTAATGATTCCAAGTACGATTACCATCACCACTCCTACCAGGACAGTAAATGGTTTCCTTACACAAAACTTTGACATGCGGTCTTTTCCTCCTCTGCTTTCTATACATAACTTGTCATAACCTTACACGCATTTCCTATTCTATTCCCCCAAAATCTAAGATGCAATAAATTTTTTGTAAAATTTCAATACAAGTCAGCCAGACAGAATATGGACACGTATCCTCGTACATGCTCGCATGTAAAGGGATACATGTCCATATTCTGGAATGGGCGGAACGCCCATTAAGCGAGAAACGAGCAGCTTTTGCTGCGGAGAAGCTGCGTAGCAGCGGTTTCGAGCTTTTATGGCTGAACGTTTCAGCGAAGCCATTTCATATGACAATTTCGCTTACCGATGGAGATTGCGGCTTTACTTTTTACTCTGAAAGGATATAATAAAACTTAATTAAGGAGATACGCAGATGAATTATGTAACAAAAGAACCAATAGACAAAGGCTGGTCAAGCGACAAAAAATACTGTGTTACCGATGAAAACGGCACGCGGTATCTTTTGCGCGTGTCCGATATCCAACAGCATGATACAAAACAGTCTGAATTTAACATGATGAAACAGGCCAAGGAAGTTCTGGTTTGGTACGATAATATGCGTAATCCTGTGCCGACTTGGTATTTTAAGGGATAGATTCACTTGATTTCTCTTCCTCCAGACCGTATACTGATATATATTAAAATTGGATTATTGCAAAAGGAGCCTCGTTTATCTATGAATAAAAAAGAAGTTGCAGAAATCAAAAAGCAATTTACACCTGCGAACTGTGCCGCCACGCGTATCTGCGGATGCTATGTGGGCGCTGAAAAGGAGAAAAAGACAGAATTCAAGGAAGCGTTTCTTTCCCTTCCCGAGGAGGAAATGTTCAAATATTTCGACATTTTCCGCAAATCCCTGTCCGGGACGATCGGAAAAAATCTTCTGAACATGGAGTTTCCGCTGGAGACGGAAGCCGAAGGAGGAACCCAGGAAGCCCTGCTAAAGCTCCGGGACAGCCGTCTTACCGACGACGAACTTCTGGAAGCTTTTTATGACCGGGTCATCGATTCCTATGATTACGGTGAACATTATCTCATCCTCTTAATCCACGCCGTCTACGATATCCCTGGAAAAGCCTCAGACGGCAGTGAGATGTTCGACGCTTCGGATGAAGTGTACGACTACATACTCTGCTGTATCTGTCCTGTCAAGCTTTCCAAACCGGCCTTAAGCTATCATATTGAAGAAAACAGTTTCCATGAACGTATCCGGGACTGGGTCGTGGAGATGCCAGATGCCGGATTCCTCTTCCCGGCGTTCAACGACAGAGGAAGCGACATCCACAGTCTTCTCTACTATTCAAAGAATGCTGAAAATCTCTATAACGGTCTTACCGATCTTCTGCTAGGCTGCGTGCCGCCACTCACAGTAGAAGGACAGAAGGAGATCTTCCGTACTTTAGTCGAAGAAACTTTGGGCGAAGACTGTGCTTATGACGTGGTAAAAAATATCCATGAAAATTTAAATGAACTCATAGAGCAGAATTCAGATAATCCAGACCCGCTTACTTTGGATAAAGCTGAGGTGAAATACCTACTTACCAAAAGTGGGGTCGAGGAAAATCAATTAGAAGATTTTGACACGCAATATGAGGCGGCGGCAGGAGAAAATTCCACACTCATCGCCTCGAATGTAGCGGATATGAAAAAATTTGTCATAAAAACCCCCGATATCACAATCCAAGTGAACCCAGAATGCATGGATCTGGTGGAGACACGCGTGATCGACGGGCGCAAATGCCTGGTAATCGGCGTGGACGACCGCGTTGAGATCAACGGCATCAGCGCTAAAACCGCGACAGATTGACAAAGGTTTTGCCTAAAGAAGCGTCCCACCGCCAGAAACGCCCACCCCGATCTGCAGGATCCATTTTATAAGACTGAGAAGCCCGTTTACAATCGCGCTGTCAATATAACGGAGCGGCATATTCACACATCCCAAAAGCAGGGCGATCAGAAGAAGCCGGTAAGGACGTATCCTCATATAAAAGCGTTCCACCTTTGGAGACAGCTCCGCCAATATATTGGCCCCATCCAGAGGTGGGACCGGGATCAGATTAAAAACCCCAAGTCCTACATTTAGCGTCACCCCGTAGAAACAAAACACATATAAATAATTCACCACCATACCGCTGGTGCCGAATTTATAGATTACACCATACAAAAGAGCAAAGAGAAACGCCAGCAGAAAATTCATTGCCGGTCCCGCCGCCGCGACCAGGATCATATCTCTTTTGGGATTCTTATAATTCCTGGTATTCACGCGCACCGGCTTCGCCCATCCCACATGGAAAAATAAAAGGCACAGCGTCCCCCAGACATCCAGATGCCTGAATGGGTTCAAAGTCAGCCTTCCATCCTGCTTCGGCGTCACATCGCCCAAAAGGTATGACATATATCCATGTGCAAATTCATGCATGGAAATTGCGATCAGGATCGCTGGAACCACATAGATCAACGTCTGGAAAAAACGGTACATCAAACTTCCCAGCCCATAGCTTCCCCACAAAAACATAGAACAACACCCCGATTTTTATCTGATGATACCCATTATAGCCCCCAGGAATTGTGGATTCAATAGAAATATTATTAATTCTTTTTAAAAAAGGAGCCTTCACCTGGCTCCTTTTCATCATTTTTATTTTTCGTTCTCATACTCCACGATTCTTGCTACCTTCGGCGCGGAACGTGAATTTGGATCATAGGTCAGTCCTAAATATTCTTTTACAAGGCATTTTGCCAGCTCAATACCCGTAACCTGCGAACCCATGGTGATGATATTGGCATTGTTGCTGAGCTGTGCGCGCTGTGCCTGGTATACATTGTTGACAAGCGCCGCATAAGCGCCTTTTACTTTATTCGCCGCGATACTTACGCCGATGCCTGTCCCGCAGATCAAGATACCGCGCTCACATTCTCCCGCCGCCACACTTTCTGCAAGACGGACAGCAGTATTCGCGTAGATCGGATCGTCGCTTCCGAAATCCACACACTCATGGCCCAGCCCCTCGATAAATGGGATCAATACCTTTTTGTACTCTGTCGCGTTCGGGTCGCAGCCGATTGCTATTTTCATTGTTCGTCTCCTCCTTCTGCTAATTCAAAATATTTTCCAACTGTATGAGTGGAATACTTTCGTATCCATTATACAATATATTATCCAAAGATGAAAGTTTTTTCTTGTTCAATTCACATTACGGTTCAGGTTCATTCCGTTTCCTTTCGGCCGCCTGTCACAGGAATTTGTCAAGCTCTCTTTCGACCTCCGGCATTTTCTTAACCTTCGGATTTTCTATTATCACGCCCTCTTTTATCACCATATCCAGTTTTCTAAGCGCAGTCAGATCTTCCATCGGGTTACGGCCACAGACGATCATGTCCGCCATCTTTCCCTTTTCGATGGAACCTGTTATATCTCCAATCCCTGCCAGAGTGGCATTGAGCAGCGTGGCGCTGTAAAGTGCAAATGCTGGTGTAACCTTACAGTATTTCACATAGTAAACCAGTTCCCTCCACATATCATAATGTGTAATATAAGGACAGCCCGTATCAGTCCCCAGCCCTACCGGAATACCGTTTGCAAGACACGTTTTCGCCATCTCAATAATACCGTCAAATACAATCTTTCCATTCTCTTTTTGCTCATATGTGGCGTGAGAAATACTTCGATCAAAAAGAGCATAAGGAAGCGCGGGAGAAATCGTGGAAATCTGGTACGCCTTCTTTTCCTTCAATAGCCGGATGATCTCTTCCGTCGGCCTGGCGCCGTGCTCAATGGAATCCACGCCATTTTCAAGCGCCGCAAGAACGCCATCTGGGCTTTCTACATGGGCAGCAACCTTCATCCCCAGCTCATGGGCTTTGTCGCAAGCTGCTTTGATATATTCGGGCGGCATCCGCAGGACTCCCGGCTCTCCCACAACCTCGGCATCCATCACGCCGCCGGTAATCATTAATTTAATCAGGTCCGGCTTGTCTCTGGCGATGAGTTCCACATACTTTGCTGCTTCCTCACTGCTTTTTGCCTCGTAAGCCAGTGAACCTGCCATATGTCCGCCTGGGACGGATACCGCCATATTGGAGGCAATGACCCTGGGGCCTTGTAATTCCCCCCGCTCCACCATATCCCGGATCGCTGTGTCATAATCTGCGACTCCACCCACCGTACGGATCGTCGTCACTCCGCTGAGAAGTTCCGTCTTTGCATATCCCGCGCACAGACGTATCCCCAGCTTATTCGTAAGTTTGTTTCTTGTAATCAGCTTCACTAATTTCTTAGGGTCGGACGCCTTCTTTTTCGGCTTTCCCGTGGCCGGTAAATGTACATGCATGTTGATGAGCCCCGGAAGAATGTATTTTCCCTTGAGATCAATGACCGAATATCCCGCCGGGCAGCCGCGACCGTCCACGATATCCTCGATCTTCTTCCCTTCTACAAGAACCGTTTTACTCTTCTCGGGAATCATCTCTTTCGTTCCATTTAATATAATCCCATTCCACAAAGCATATTTTTTCTTTGTTTCCATCCTATCCTCCCGCTCTTTTGAATCCCATTCCCACTGTTTATTCTGGAACTGGATATGCTCCTTCTTCCACAACCCGACGATAACAGTCTGGATCTGTATCTCCTTCTGTATTAAAGAGAAGAATCTCTGAATCTTCGTCAAGCCCCAACGCCTCTTTCACATCCAATAGTTCTTCCTTCTTTAGCAAAAGGGACACGAGGCCCAGCGTCGATGCTCCGGATTCGCCGGAAATGATTTTTTCATCTTTTCCTGAAGGAAACGCATATGTCCTCATACCATGCGCCGCCACAAAATCCGGACATGCAAAATAACCGGACGCACCGTCCCGCAGAATCGGCCATATATTTTTACACGGGGTCCCGCAATTCAGCCCCGCCATGATGGTCCGCGGATTTCCCTGGGTAGAATGAATCCCTCCGTCCCCTTGTTTTGCAGAAAGGAAAAAGCAGGCGGCTTCCTCCGGCTCCACAAGTGAGATGACCGGACAATATTCTCCATAATAATTAGCCGCATATCCTGCCACCGTGCCCGCCATTGCGCCCACCCCTGCCTGAAGGAAGACGTGGGTCGGACGTACGTTCCGTCTTTCGATCTGTCGAACGGCCTCCTGCGCCATTGTCAGGTATCCTTGAATGATCCACCATGGAACCTCCTCATAACCATCCCAGGCTGTATCCTGGATCAGGAACCATCCGTTCTCCTCGCTCATTGTTCTTGCAAATTCTACCGTCTTGTCATAATTGGTGTCCCTGATCTCCACCTCCGCTGGACCCGCGTCGCGGATTGCCTGGGCGCGGCTCTTGGAAGAGCCTTCCGGCATAAATACATAAGCCCTGCACCCAAAAAGCCCTGCGGCCCAGGACACCCCTTTTCCATGATTCCCATCCGTTGCCGTGACAAAAGTAATCTTGGCCGTTTTCCTTTTTATCTCCGGCTTCTGAAAATCCAGAAATTCTGTTTCCTTTGGGTCAAGCCCCAGCTCTCTGCACAAAATACGGAACATTGCGTAGGTTCCGCCCAGCCCTTTAAATGCTTTCAGTCCAAACCTTGTTGATTCATCTTTTATGTAGATTCCTTTTACTTTCAGCTCTTTGCTTAAATCTTCCAGATACACCAGCGGGGTTTCCCGATATTCCGGAATGCCTTTGTGAAAAACGGCAACTTCTTGGGCGGCTTCTTCATTCAGCATATTCGGCGCTTTCGCGCCTTTCACACTGTCCTGTAGATAAATGTCCATGTAATATCTTCTCTTTACATTCCCCATAATTTCTACCCCAATCTCTTTCAACAACAAAAATTTCTTTGGATTTTCTTGTCTTAAGTCACTCCTTACTTTCGGCAGTGCTGTCAAGCTCGTGAACCAGTTCACTCGCTTGACGGGCATTCGTCCTATGCATAAAATGAGCGGTATCTCTCCTTGTATGCTTGCATTCAGAGATCTACCGCTCATTTTATTCGCACTGCCTATTTTTGAACAATATTCACGATCTTCTTAGGCACATAGATCTCTTTTATGATCGTTCCCGTAAGCTTATCCGCAACTGCTTCTTTCGCCGCGGCGATCGCCTCTTCCTTTGTTGCCTCCGCCGAAATCGTCACTACCGCCCTGGTCTTGCCGTTGATCTGGACAGGGATCTCGATCTCATCATCCTTCATCGCCGCCTCGTCATACTTCGGCCATCCAGCTGCAAACACTGTCTCAGTACCTCCCAGTTCTTCCCAGATCTCCTCCGCCATATGCGGGGCAAACGGTGCAAGCAGAACCGCAAGGACATCCAGCGTCTCTTTATCAATTCCGCCCTCTTTGCGGGAAATCTCCACCAACTTGTTCGTATTCTCCATGAAAGCAGAGATCACAGTGTTCAGGCTGAAGCTTTCCAGACGGGTCGTCACATCATAGATCAGCTTATTGCGCACCTTAAGCATCTCTTTTGTCGCCTTTATATCCTTGTCCTTGCTCTCCATCAGCAGATTCCAGAGCTTCTTAAGGAAACGATATACACCGTCGATCCCACGGTCGTCCCACTCAGCATCCAACTCTGGAGGACCAACGAACAGTTCATACATCCGAAGGGAGTCGCAGCCATAATCACGTACCAAATCGTCCGGGGATACCACGTTCCCTTTCGATTTGCTCATCTTCACTCCGTTTTTCCCGGTAATCATCCCCTGGTTAAACAGTTTGTGGAACGGCTCGTCAAAGTCTACCACGCCGATATCATAGAGGAACTTAGTGTAGAAACGGGAGTACAGAAGGTGGAGCACCGCATGTTCCACGCCTCCGATGTACATATCAACCGGCAGCATCGCGTCGGCTTTCTCGCGGGATACCAGTTCTTCCTTATTATGATTATCCACATAGCGCAGGAAATACCAGGAAGAACCTGCCCACTGCGGCATGGTATTTGTCTCGCGTTTCGCGGGACCTCCGCACACCGGACAAGTCGTGTTCACCCACTCGTCAATCGCAGCCAGAGGAGATTCCCCTGTTCCTGTAGGTTCATAAGATTCTACGTCCGGAAGGGTGAGCGGAAGCTCCTCCTCCGGCACCGGCACAACGCCGCAGTCCGGACAGTGTATGATTGGAATCGGCTCTCCCCAGTATCTCTGGCGGGAGAACACCCAGTCGCGGAGCTTATAATTTACGGTCGCACGTCCAAGTCCCCTCTTTTCAATGATATGAGGCGCCTCCTTCTTCAGAACTGCAGATTCCATTCCGTTCCATTCCCCGGAATTGATCATGGTTCCCGCAGCTTCCGTATACGCTTCCGTCATATTCTCGATCTCTTTTCCGTCTTTTGCGATTACCTGGATAATCGGTATTCCGAACTTGGTCGCAAATTCAAAGTCACGGTCGTCATGCGCCGGCACGCACATGATCGCGCCTGTACCGTAATCTGCAAGAACATAATCGGAGAGCCAGATTGGAACTTTCTCGCCGTTCAGAGGATTGATTGCATATGAACCTGTAAATACGCCTGTTTTTTCTTTATCCTGCAGACGGTCCACATTCGATTTCATGGAGGAATCGAAAATGTATTTCTCCACAGCTTCTCTCGTCTCGTCGTTCGCAAGACTTGCCGCCAGCTCGTGTTCAGGAGCCAGTACCATAAATGTCGCTCCGTGCAGAGTATCCGGTCTTGTAGTATAGACAGTGATCTTCTCATCGCGCCCTTCAACCGGAAAATCCACTTCTGCGCCATACGACTTTCCGATCCAATCGGTCTGCATCTTCTTCACCTTTTCCGGCCAGTCCAGCTTATCCAGGTCGTTCAGAAGGCGGTCCGCATATTTTGTAATCCGCAGCATCCACTGACGGAGGTTCTTCTTTGTTACCTCCGCACCGCAGCGTTCACACTTGCCGCCTACAACTTCTTCGTTTGCAAGTCCAGTCTTGCAGGAAGGACACCAGTTGATCGGAAATTCCTTCTCATATGCCAGCCCTTCTTTAAACATCTTTACAAAAATCCACTGTGTCCATTTATAAAAATCCGGATCCGTGGTATTGACTTCCATATCCCAGTCGTAAAGCGCGGAAATCTCATTGATCTGCCGCTTAATATTCGCCACGTTCTCCGCGGTTGACTTTGCGGGATGCACGCCCATCTTGATCGCATAATTCTCAGCTGGAAGCCCGAACGCGTCCCATCCCATCGGATGGATGAGATAATAGCCCTGCAACAGCTTATAACGGCTCCAGACGTCAGAGATCACATACCCTCTCCAATGCCCCACGTGAAGCCCGTTCCCCGACGGATACGGGAACATATCCAGACAATAATATTTCGGTTTGGGATTCCCTGACGCGTCCGTCCTTGGATTAACCGGGCACTTGGCCCATCTCTCTTTCCATTTCTTCTCGATTGCCCTATGATTATAAGGTACAGCCATCTTGTTTTCCTCCTTATGTTCAGCGGCAGACTTATCCTGCCGTAATACTCACGATCCCGCGCCGGTGTGTACGGGACACCGGATGCTTCCATCATTATAAGAAGAATCCTTCTTCCCGTCAAGAGCCTTGCTCTCCTTTATCCCAGAAAAACCACTTCATTCTCCGGCCGTTCTGCCTTTTGGATCTTTAAAAGATAAAGGATGGGCTGCTTCGGCGCAAAATGACGGACAGACTCATACGCAAACCGAACCGTTACCCTCGCCCATCCTCTCTGCTCAAAATAACTCTCCTTTTCCACCTTGCAGGGATATCCATAAAAACGGATATCCTCCGCGCAACAGGCCATGATCTGCCGTCCCGGGATCATTAGGCCCTGCGGCATCCCTTTTGGCCGGAATGTCTGCGACAAAAAAGTGATCTCTTTATCAATATAGCGCTGGGGACGTTCATATGCATCCACATACCAGATTCCGAAATCCATATCTTCCACTTCGATCCTGTCTGCCTTGACGTCATAAGGCAGGTCCTCTTCTGTCTGCGGGATGATATTCCCATCCGTCCCCTCAAAAAGGAGCTGTGCCATCGGGTTTTGAATCTTCACCGCCCTGCGGAACGCCGAGCGATTCGTTCCTTCCCCGCATCGATTCACCACGATAAGCTCCGACGCGATCAGATGATTCATTAGCATATTGCGCATATTTTTCAGATAAATGTCCAAAGTCTCCCCATTTACCGTGGAATACACGCCCTGAATCTCCCAATTCTCCGGAAAATCTTCATCCAGGATCTCCTTTAGCTCCCACATACCGTTATATTCGATCACAATCTGGCATGGATGGTAAATACGCTCGCAGTTTCTGAAAAAGTCCGGATTCAGCTGCTCCCTTTCTTCTATTTGAAATAGAAACATTCCATTCTCATCCAAATACTCTTCTGTGTACTCCTCTTCCCCCTCTTCACATAGGAGCAGAAGCGTGGGACCTTCCTCGATCCAGTCCTGTTTCATCAGAGTGTCCTTGACGAACGTGGTCTTCCCGCTGTCCAGAAATCCTGTACAGATATATACCGGTGTAGTCATCTCGTTTTCCTCCTGCGATCTACTCACTCTTCCTTTATCAGATATGGAAAAGCTTCCTTAATTCTTCTTCAATTAAGTCCGTCCCGATCACGCAGACCCTTCCCGTGTAATCCGGCCGTCCGATACGTACCTCATGCTCTCCAGGAACCATGTCGAACTGTTTCCAGGAGCCGTCCTCCATCTGCACGATTCCTTTGGCCCGCAGGATCTCCCCGCAGCCGTCCGTCTCTGACAATACCTTTAAGATATAATCCATCTCTGTCTTTGAATACTTATGGACCGTTTCCTTTCCCCAGCTTGAAAACACTTCATCCGCGTGATGATGCCCCTCGTGACAATGTCCATCATGCTCATGATGGTGATGACCGCATCCGCATTCTTCCCCATGCCCATGGTGATGACCGCATCCACATTCTCCACCGTGCTCATGATGATGGCCGCATCCGCATTCTCCGCCGTGCTCACCATGTTCGTGACGGTGATGGCCGCATCCACAATTTTCTCTATGTCCGTGTTCTTCCAACAGCCCTTCGATCTCAGCGCCTTCTTCCAATGCGTGGAGAATAGCCACTTTCCCCAAATGTTCCCATGGGGTTGTAATGATCGCCGCTTTCTCATTCTGCTCCCGAAGCAGATGCACGCATTCCTCTATCTTCTCATCCGTCATCATCTGTGTCCGGCTAATCACGAGAGTTGAGGCATGTTCCACCTGATTGCTGAAAAATTCACCGAAGTTCTTCAAATATATCTTTGCCTTTTTCCCATCTACCACAGTGATTCTACCGTCAATCTCGATCTCAGCTTCCTTTTGTACTCCTTCGATTGCTTTCGCCACGTCAGAAAGCTTCCCCACCCCCGAAGGCTCGATAAGAACCCGGTCCGGATGGTACTCGGCCAATACCTGCTGGAGCGCTTTGCTGAAATCTCCAACCAGTGTACAGCAGATACACCCTGAATTCATCTCTGTGATCTCCACCCCGGCGTCCTTCAAAAATCCTCCATCGATCCCGATCTCGCCAAATTCATTCTCGATGAGTACCAGCTTTTCACCCTGGAACACTTCATCGATCAGCTTTTTAATAAACGTTGTTTTTCCAGCTCCCAAAAAGCCGGAAATAATATCTACCTTCGTCATTTTGATTCTTCCTTTCTCATCCATTTTTTCCAGAATCCGGTGTTTTATTCCTTTCGTTAAGTTATACTATCACAATTCATAAAAAGTTGCAAACAAATGGGTTGTTTCTCATTTGTGATTCGTGTATAATAGGAGACAGAAAACACGTACCATTTTAGTACAAAATACACTGCAAAGGAGACTTGTAGATATGGTTAATTTATTGACAGGACCAAAGGGGAGCGGTAAAACGCAGCAAATGATTACGCGGGCAAATGAAGTGGTGAAGACTTGCGACGGACATATTTTCTTTATTAAGAAGAGTCATCGCGATACATACAGCTTATCTTTTAATATACGTGCAATCTGCATGGACGACTATGGAGTAATCAGCAACATCGACGAATACCTCGGTTTTATCTATGGCATGACAAGCGCAGATCATGATATCCAGGCGATCTTTATTGATGGAATCTTGAAACATGCCAATATCACGCTTGAGAACATTCCCGGCTTTATAGAAAAACTGAAAAAGATCTCGAATGACTGCGGTATTGAGTTCTTTATCAGCGTCAGCGCTACCAACGACCAGTTGTCAGATGTCAACATGGACGGATGCCAGATATTGAATTAAAACAAACATATAAAAAATATTGCACAGAAAAAGATGGCTGAAAACAGCCATCTTTTTCTGCCAGTAACGCCATCGGTGTTATTCTAACCCCGATAGTGATTAATGCAAAACGCCACTTCCATATCAATAACCTCCGGTTCCCGCAATCCATATACGCTCATTCATCCGCCACCTCGAGCGCCGAAGTATAATGCGGACACCTTGTCGCGTCAACCGCGATCTCGCTTTTACAGAACGGACATTTCTTTGTCGTCGGCACCACCGCTTCTTCCGCTTGCTTTTTTATAAGCTTGTCCCCCATACGGTTTACCGCCTTCATGAGCAGGAATACAATAAACGCCATGATGAGAAAATTCACGACAGCAGTGATGAATTTCCCATAGTTCAGCGTGACCTCGCCAAGCAGTTTCACATGCAACTGGTCGAAATTCATCCCCCCAAAAAGTCCCAGTAGCGGGTTGATGATATCCTCCACCAGAGATGTCACGATGCTCGTGAATGCACCGCCTATAATGATACCGACCGCCATCTCCATAACGTTGCCACGCGCTATAAAGGCTTTAAACTCATACAATATCCGCCGCCGAATCACCCTTTACCTCTGATATTGCTGTCGGCTCCGGTAAGATTTCCCCATCATCTTCCATATCAATACCGACAATCCCCATTGCGTCCCTCGCCATTACATACAACGTTACTTGTTTACTCCGTTCAAGTAACATTCGCAAATCCATTTAAAATTCGCTTCGCGAATGGGTTTGCTCACACCTGAATCATTTTCTTACGGGACGTCGCAAAATAATAAGACATCCCCTTGTTTTTGAACTTACCATCGCGCCATTTCCGGATGGAAATGTAACACAGAGACACTTGCTTCATATTCTATTTGGTGGATGTCCAACACCCGACCTTTTACTGAAGCAATGGCTGATATTCGGAGCAAACGCTGCAGATGAGCTATAACATTTTAATTACTTGGCCTTTTACACTATTGATAAAGAAAAGCAACTGGAACTCCATTCTTCGTCAGGGATTTTCCCTTATTTAAGGGGACATTGCAAAATAGATGAGTAATCATCAACATTATAATCGATTAATCAATCTACAAATATGCTTTACACTTCTAAGATCCAGTTTATGATTTCCTGATAAAATTCGTCTGCAAAGCCGCGCTTCGTCTCGATTAGAACTAGAATATACAGAAATATCATTGTTCCCTGTAAGGCTTAACAGACAAGTCTTATTTACAAAATACACCATCCCTTCAATATATGTATTGACACCATTCTGTCTTAAATAATTTGCCAAACAGTATATGTGTGTGCCAACTTGTTTGACAGGGTTATACATTCTACTTGTGTATGGCGTACCGCCGCGCCCAACTTTATGCTGCGTCCAATACCGATCTTGTAAATCACCTACAATATGGCTATTGTGATTTTTAATTTCGATAATAAACACTCCGCTCTTGCCAACAACAATATTGTCAATTTCACTTTTCTTATTATCATAAGTAACCATTACATTTTGAAATACCGTGTAGCTGTCAGGAAGTGCGGCAAGAACTTTGGCCGCACTTCTTTCACCTCGTATTCCAGAAACAAGGATATCCGTATCAATATATTCTGGGACATCGTCCTCAAGACATACAACCTTCGCCATCAGCAGAGCAAATCCAAAGCATACATTCAGAGGCAGAAATACTTTTGAAAACAGATCTACAACTATGCTGACAATAATGGATATCACATAAATCAAGATAACTATAAACGTTGTTTTACCAAACACCCTTTTATTCTTTGCTCTTTTATCAGCTTGTTCCTTTTTTATAGCATAATACGTTTCTTCTAATTGATGTCCTTTTCTAATTATCTTTGCCATATCAATATACGATCAGGGGCGATTGGTCTTATCAAGAGATAACACCGTGTTCACTTTCTCTCCCTTTTTATATTCGATTTTCACCTTATCCCCCACGTCATATTTGATGACGTCGATAAAATCCACGACCGTAACGTCAAAAATATCGTCCGTTCCTTCGATCATGATAAAGTAATGTGAATTTCCGTCAATGACTCCTTCCGCAATTTTCATGATCGCGCCCTGCGTTTCCAGCACCTCCCTCGTATCCGCCTCTTCTTCCTTGACGCCATTCGTCAGAAGAAGCTGATTGTACTGGGACTCGCATTCACTGACCGTATCCCCGATCGCCACAAGTTGATACTTCTGTACGTTTACCATGGCATACTTTTTCACCAGGCCCGCGTCGTCTTTCAGTGCAAGAAAATATGTCGGTTCTCCGGAAATATTGAGAAGAAGGGGAAACGTCGCTTTGTATTTCAGGTTCTGCACCTGCCCTTCCGCGGAATCCATGGCCGAATCCTCAATCGCTCCCTCCACCGGATAATATTTTGTCTCCATTGTCCTTTGGTTCATAAGCACAAATCCGACATTCGACTGATCGCTGCTGACCGACGTCACGCCGGTGTACACCCATACGTCGTCGTTGATCGCCAGATAATTATAGCCGTTCGTAGTCTTCAGGCAGTCTTTCTGACTGAGCACGCTGTTAAAGAATCCATGCTTCAAGGAGCCGTAGTAGTCATAGAGCTGTACAAGCAAGTCTGCCGAATATGCCCTGTCGATCCACTCCGGCACTTCGTCGATCGCATAGTCCTTCGTCTCCCCGGTAACCGCGTTGCAGAGCACGACACGTCCTACCGTCTCGCCGCCGAACAGACCGATATTAAACTTTTTCACAGGTGCAATCCAATAAGGGATCCCTTCCTCGTCGATCTCAAAGCTTAAATCGCCGTAAATGTAGGTAGGATGCGCAAAACGCAGATGTCTGTAAATATTCCTCCCAAAATGCTCGCTGGTCGAATATTTCATACCTTCTTTTAGTTTTACAAGCTCCGTAGTCTGGCTTGCCATGTCGATCCGGATATAAGCCGGAATCCCATCGCCGCGGTTCGTAAACCACTTAATCAAGCTGGCATACCGAAGAGGCGATACCCTCACCGGACGATCCTGATAATTGATCTGGCTGTATATCTCATCCACTTCAAACTGCGATACCATATCCGACATACTGCCCATTTTCCGGTTTCCCAGGATTTGTGCGGAATCTCTGTCTAGAAGTGGAATCTGGTTAAAAGAAAGTTCCTCGATATCGGTGGTGAACTCTCCTTCTTCCACAGTCAAAAGCTGTTGGTATTTTTTTGCGTTTATGATCGGGGAGGAAAGAAGGCTCCCGATCAGGTAGACTGCCAGCAAGACGACAAAGATACCGCCAAATACCTTTACGCCCTTTAACTGGCGTACTTCCCCGCCTCGCTTCCCGCGAAATGCCGCATATCCTACTCCTGCCGCTGCCACAAGAAACATCGCGAAATACCACACGTCGGCAGAGTGGATATTCAATGCCGGCAGAGCCGCATAATAATACACTCCCGCTGCCGCCAAAACCGCCAACACAACCAACACAATACCTTTCTTCTTCATAATACCTCCTAGAATCCTATCAAAACTTCTTGCTCCAAAGCGTGGGCAGGAACAACATCAGGAACGGGAATATCTCCAGACGGCCCACCAGCATATCGATACACATCACGATCTTGGAAAATCCCGAAAACTTTGCAAAATTTTCTACCGCCCCGACTAGGCCGAGTCCAGGCCCCACATTATTCAACGTGGTAAGAACTGCTGTAAATGTCGTCTCAAAGTCAAAATTATCAAAAGAAACAAGAAATACAGACCCAATTAGAATGAGGACATATGCAATAAAATATACATAAACTCCTCTCATCGTCTCCTCTCGGATCCTTTTTCCGTTCACTTTCACGATCGTTACAGCCTTCGGATGCAGCATAAGCTTCATCTCCCGCTTGATACTTTTCAGAAGGATCAGAAAACGCGACACTTTAATCCCCCCGCCAGTAGAACCTGCACAGGCGCCTATAACCATCAGCATCAGAAGGACACACTTAGACACTTCCGGCCATTGATTAAAATCCGCCGTCACAAAGCCGGTCGTGGTGATGACCGACGCCACTTGAAATACTGCATAACGAAACGCTTTTCCCAATGTTTCGTACATTGGTCTGATATTAATCGCGATGATGACCGCAGCAGCCGCAATAATCCCCAAATAGTACCGCAGTTCCTCGTTTTTCAGCACTCCCATCATATTTTTTAAAACAATAAAAAAGTAAAGATTAAAATTAATCCCAAATAAGATCATAAAGACCGTAATCACACTGTCTATATACACACTGTCAAAATGCGCCACACTCGCGTTATAACCTGAAAATCCGCCTGTCCCCGCTGTACTGAACGCATGGGTGACACTGTCAAAAAGATCCATGCCGCCAAACAGCAGGAAGATAATCTCCGCAGCCGTGAGCACAAAATACATGGAATACAAAAGCCTCGCTGTACTCCTCGCCTTAGGAACCAGCTTATCCGCCTCAGGTCCCGGTACCTCCGCACGCATCAGGTGCATCGAATTTTTCTCATCCAAGGATGTCAGGACCATGACAAACACCAGAACGCCCATGCCACCGATCCAATGGGTCAGCGAACGCCAAAACAATATTCCCTTCGGCAGATGCTCGATCTCCGTCAGGATTGTGGAACCGGTCGTAGTAAACCCAGAGACCGTCTCAAAAAAAGCGTCGATATAATTCGGAATGGCACCGGATAAAAAGAACGGGAGCGCGCCGAACGCGGACCAGAAGATCCATGCCGTCGCCACAATGATAAGCCCTTCTTTTGCATAAATTGTCGTATTTTCCGGGGCTTTCCTTCCCCAGATCAGATAACAGAGTATCAGCAGCGCCGTGCCGGCCAGAAACCAGACAGCCGTCGGCTCTTTGTACAATAATCCTACCGCCATAGGTATCAGAAGAAGAACCCCTTCTACACCGAGCATCTTCCCGATAATATACCCCGTCATTTTATAATTCATTTTCCTCTACTCTCCCGCTATACTAGAATGTCTGTAATATCCTGTAATTTTTTCTGTGTTGTTACGACCACGACGCTGTCCCCTGCTTTTATCTCATCAGAGCCGCCAGGGATGATAATCTCACGTCCGCGCCCGATACACGCGATCAGGCTGTTGGACTTTGTAGCCAGATCCTTAAGCGGGATATTCGTATATTTCGTATTCTCATTGATGAAGAATTCCAAAGCTTCGACTCTTCCTCCGACAAGCTGATAGATCGACTCTACATTGATGCTCCGCAGAGAATTCTGCCGAGCGCGGACATAGCTCATAATCGTATCCGCAGTCACAGACTTTGCCGAAATAATCATATCAATTCCCAGCTCCTCAACCAGATGGACGCGGGACTCTTCATTCACCTTTGCCACCACCTTCTCAACTCCCTTGGTGCGGGCAAAAAGCGCAAGGATGATATTTTCTTCATCCACCCCCGTTAGGCTAATCATCGCATCCGCCTGTTCGATGCCTTCCTCGATGAGAAGCTCATGATCGGCCGCATTTCCACAGATAACCGTTGCCTTCGGAAACGATTCGCAGAGGCTCTCGCAGCGGCGCTTATCAATCTCGATAATCTTCACGCGGATTCCCAGATAGACGAGCTGTCTCGCCAGATAATAACCGATCCTCCCTCCCCCGCAGATGAGAACATTCTTAACTTTTCTTTTCTTTCCAAGGGCGCTGAAGAACTGTTCGATTGCCTTTGTAGACGCTACGATATGTAGACGGTCGCCTACGTGGATCACAAAATCCCCGTCCGGTATAATAACGTCGTTCCCTCTTCGCACCGCACAGACCAGGATCTTGATCTGGAGGATCTGGTACACCTCGGCAAGCGAGACGCCTTCCAGACGGCTGTTCTCCCTGATGATATGTTCTACCATCTCCACTTTGCCCTTCATGAAAGTCTCGACCTTCGCTGTATCCGGAAGCAGGACCGCCCTGGAAATCTCCAGCGCCGCGGTATATTCCGGGTTGATCGCCATACTTAAGCGAAGCTCGTCTTTGAGCAGATGAATCTGCTTATAATAGATCGGATTCCTCACCCGGGCGATCGTATGCTTCGCCCCCAGTCTCTTAGCAAGAAGGCAGCTCATCATATTCAGCTCGTCCGTAGAAGCACATGCCACTACCAGATCCGCCTCGGAAATTCCCGCCTCCTTAAGAACCTCCGCATCCGCGGCGTCCCCGGTAATGCAGAGAATATCCATGCTATTCAGCGCCTCCTTTAGCTTCCCCTCATTCTGGTCGATCAGAACAACATCGTAATTCTCCTCGGACATCTGTATTGTCAGTTTATGTCCGACTTTTCCATCCCCAATAATTACAATCTTCATCTTTTCCTCTCCCTGACGCAGCTCTTTCCCCGCTTGGCACCTTCCGCGTCTTCCAGGTAGATTCGGAAGTCTCCTTCCTAGCCTGTTCTTTCTAAATTTTTCTTATGTTTCTAGTGTATGGCCGCAGTCCAGAAACGTACGTTTCTCTGCCGCTTATCGTAGCATACCACTTTTGTTTTGAAAGTACAATAGAAGAAGCGCTTTTTCTGGAAGAAGGCACAGAAAAGCCCCGTTACAGTTCGAGCCGGTTAGACCGGGAACGGTAACAAAAAGCCGGGAACATCTCCCGGCTTTCCATATCTTCCCTCTCATTTATTAATGATACAATACGAATCCTATGCCTCTTCCGCAGCACGGTTCGCGATTTCTTTCTCCTGCACGTCGTTCGGCGCCTGCTCATACCGTGCGAATTCGTAAGAATAAGTCCCGCGTCCGCCTGTCATAGAACGGAGCGTCGTGCAATATCCGAACATTCCTGTCATCGGTACGTCTGCCTCGATCACCTGATAGCCTCCCGTAGTCGGGTTCATGCCAAGAACACGTCCGCGGCGCTTGTTCAGATCGCCCATCACATCGCCCGTATAATCGTCCGGTACCGTAACCTTAACCGATGCGATCGGTTCCAGAAGAACCGGGCCTGCCTCCATGAATCCTTTCTTGAACGCCTGGCTGGTGGCTGTCTTAAACGCCATCTCCGAAGAATCGACCGGATGGTAAGAGCCGTCGTACAAGGTCGCCTTCACGCCGACTACCGGATATCCCGCCAAAGGTCCCTTCACAACAGAATCCTGGAGTCCCTTTTCAACTGCCGGGAAGTAATTCTTTGGCACTGCTCCTCCGACAACTTCTTCCTCAAAGATATACGGAGTCTCCAGATCGCCCGACGGCTCGAAACGCATCTTGACATGTCCATACTGTCCATGTCCGCCGGACTGTTTCTTGTACTTCGTATCCACGTCGGAATTTTTCCGGATCGTCTCGCGGAACGCTACCTTCGGAGTCTCCAGGGTAATTCCCACTTTATAACGGTCCGCCAGCTTACTTGCCACGATCTCCAAGTGCTGGTCCCCTACGCCGTAAAGAAGCGACTGGCGGTTCTCACTGTCGATCACAACCTTCAGCGTCACATCTTCCGCCATCATCCGGGCAAGCGCCTGGGATACCTTGTCCTCGTCGCCCTTATTGTTCACACTGTACCTCATATATGTATACGGTTTCGTGTACTCTGTCTTCCCGAACATAACCGGTGCCGCCTTGGTGGAAAGGGTATCTCCTGTCTTCGTCGTGTTCAGCTTCGCGATGGCACCGATATCCCCTGCAAATAACTCGGAAACTTCCATGGTCTTGTTTCCGCAAAGCGTGTAGATCTTGCCAAGCTTCGCTTCCGCGTCTGTATCGGCATTATAGAGTACATCGTCCCCTTTCAGCACGCCGGAGCATACCTTCACAAAAGAATACTTTCCGATAAATGGGTCGACCATGGTCTTAAATACATACGCGCTCTTTGCTCCGGCAAAATCATAATTCGCCTCAAAGATCTCGTTCGTCTTACGGTTGATCCCAGCACATTCGCGGAATTCCGGGCTGGGGAAGAACCTTACGATGTCGGAAAGCAGGTTTGTCACACCCTGCGCCTGAAGGTTGGAACCCATAGCTACCGGGACGATGGACCCTTCCATCACTTCGGTCCGCATTGCGGAACGGATCTCTTCCACTGAGAACTCGTCTCCTTCAAAATAGCGGTCCATGAACGCCTCACTCGTCTCAGCAACCGCCTCGAGCAGCTTCTCCCGATAATTCTCCAAGTTTTCCTTAGAATATTCAGGAATCTCACACTCTTCTCGCTGGCCGATCCCCGTATACTTTCTAGCCGCGTTCTTAATGACGTTCACATACCCTACTAACTTCTCATTCTCACGGATCGGCATAAAATGCGGTGCGATCGCCTTGCCGTATCTCTCCGTCAAATCTTCGACTACCTGCCGGAAGCTGGCATCGTCTACATCCATCTCTGTCACATAAACCATACGCGGAAGTTTATACTTATCGCACAGCTCCCATGCCTTCTCCGTACCGACCTGTACGCCGGCCTTCCCTGAAACAACGATAACCGCCGCATCCGCTGCGCTGACCGCCTCTTCCACTTCACCGACAAAGTCAAAATATCCCGGGGTATCCAAAATATTAATCTTCGCCTTCTCCCACTCAATCGGTATCAGGCTGGTACTGATTGAAAATTTTCTCTTCTGCTCTTCTTTATCAAAATCGCTGATCGAATTGCCGTTGTCAACGCTGCCCAGGCGGCTGGTCGCTCCTGATACGTAAGCCATGGCTTCCACCAGGCTTGTTTTTCCGCTTCCTCCGTGCCCTAAAAGGACAACATTTCTTATTTCGTCTGTTCTGTAAACCTTCATGCTGCTGCCTCCTTGTTAAAATCTCATGGTTACATTGTACTAAATCTTTCCCCTGTTTACAACTATTAATTATTAAAATTACCGAACAAGTCATTTTGCTTTTTAGATTTAAAGTGTGAAATCATTGACAGCGGTCAGGTTATCATTTACAATGATACAAAAAGCTTCCACCTGTACAGCTATAATTTGCGGCAGGTAAAGATTAGGAAAGGATCTAGGAATATGGAACATAAAAAAATTGGATTTGTCGGACTGGGCCTGATTGGAGGTTCGATCGCCAAGGCGGTCCGCCGTTACTATCCTGAATACGAGATCGTTGCTTTTGATCTGAATAAAGAGACGCTTGCCCTTGCCACCCGCGAATCCGTCATCCACGTTGCCTGTACCGCCATTGACGATAATTTTAAGAATTGCGACTATATTTTCCTTTGCGCGCCCGTTGTATCGAACACGGACTGTCTGAAACAGATGATTCCCTATCTCCACGATGGGTTGATTCTGACGGACGTGGGAAGCGTAAAGACTCCCATACATGAAGAAGTCGCGCGTCTTGGGCTTTCTTCCTATTTTATCGGCGCCCATCCTATGGCAGGTTCGGAAAAAAGCGGTTTCTCTAATTCCCGTCCTATTTTGATCGAAAACGCCTATTTTATCCTCACTCCCTCTGAATACGTCGCAAAAGAGAAGGTTGACGCCTACTCTGCTTTTGCCGAATCTCTCCACGCGATTCCTATTGTGCTCGACTACCGTACGCACGACCGGGTGACGGGGACGATCAGCCACCTGCCCCACATCATCGCGGCGTCGCTGGTTAATTTTGTGCGGGATACCGACACAGACGACGAACTGATGAAACACCTCGCTGCCGGCGGATTCAAGGATATCACGAGGATCGCCTCTTCCTCGCCCACCATGTGGCAACATATTTGTATCCAGAACCAGGAAAATATTTCCCGGATCCTGGACGAATATATCACCGCGCTCACCCGTGCGAAAGAGCTTCTAAACGACGCGTCCGGCCAAGGGATCTATGACCTGTTCGACAGCTCTGCCAACTACCGCAGCTCCATGCCGGACGGCTCTGCGGGACCGATCAAAAAGGCGTTCCTCCTCTACTGTGATATCCCGGACGAAGCAGGCGCGATCGCCACGATCGCCACGATTCTTGCATCCAATGGAATTAATATCAAAAATATCGGCATCACGCACAACCGAGAATTTGAGGAAGGCGTCCTTAAGATTGAATTTTACGATGAAAATGCATACGACCGGGCGGCAGAACTTCTGAAAAGACACCGCTACATCATATATGGAAGGAGCTAACTGTTATGGAAATCAAACCTGCCAAAAGACTTCGCGGGGAAATCACTGTCCCCGGCGACAAGTCCATTTCCCACCGCTGTGTCATGTTCGGCGCCCTCGCCGAAGGCACGACGGAAATCACACACTTTCTTGAGGGAGCGGACTGCCTCTCAACGATCGGATGCTTTCGGGAAATGGGGATCGAGATCGAGCATACCCCGAATCAAATACGGGTACACGGCAGAGGGATCCGTGGACTTCGCGCCCCGCAAAATGTCCTGGATGTCGGGAACAGTGGAACCACAACCCGCCTGATCTCTGGTATTCTATCCGGACAATCTTTCCCTAGCGTCCTCTCAGGGGACGCATCCTTAAATACGCGTCCCATGAAACGGATCATGGAACCCTTGAGCCTGATGGGGGCGGATATCGAAAGCCTGAAGAAGAACGACTGCGCTCCTCTTTGCATTAACTCACATTTGCAATCCGGCGCTTCCCCTGTGCTCACTGGCATACACTATCATTCCAAGGTCGCCTCCGCCCAGGTGAAATCCTCCGTTCTCCTTGCAGGGCTTTACGCGGACGGTATGACGCAGGTGACGGAACCCGCTCTTTCCAGGAACCACACGGAACTGATGCTCAAAGGATTTGGGGCTGACATATCCTCCCTGGTCCATGACGACGGGACCGCCACAGCCTCCATCCTTCCCTGCACCCGGCTGTCCGCACAAAAAATCCGGGTTCCAGGCGATATTTCATCCGCCGCTTACTTCATCGCGGCCGCCCTTTTGGTTCCTGATTCTGAACTTCTGATCCAAAATGTAGGGATCAATCCCACCCGCGCGGGCATCCTTTCCATCTGCCGGGACATGGGAGCGGATATCACGTATCTGAACCGGGACGATAGGAATGGAGAGCCTACCGCGGATCTGCTTGTACGGACAAGCTCGCTTTGTGGCGCCACAGTGGAAGGTTCTGCGATCCCCACTCTGATCGATGAGATCCCGATGATCGCAGTCATGGCGGCGTTTGCCAAAGGCACGACGATCATAAAAGATGCTTCTGAATTAAAGGTAAAAGAAACCGACCGCATTTTTACGACTACCGAAGGACTTAAGGCAATGGGCGCGGACGTCACTCCCACGGACGACGGCATGATAATCCATGGCGGCAGGCCGATACACGGGGGATGTATTGACAGTCATCTCGACCACCGGATCGCCATGGCGTTTTCCGTTGCGGCGCTTGCCGCTGAAGGGAATACCACGATTCTTAACAGTCAGTGTGTGGACATCTCTTATCCCGGATTTTTTGAAACAATGCAAAAACTGCAGGAAAAAGCCTGATTTTAGGCTTTTCCTGCAGTTTTTATTGTTCTATTTCCCGATTTCTTCCCTCACTTCTTTGAAGCATTTTACGATAAAGTCGATATCTTCTTTGGTGTGGCTCGCGCATACCTGCGTCCGGATACGCGCCTTTCCTTTCGGCACCACCGGATAGGAGAATGCCACCACATAGACTCCCTTTTCCATCATCTTCTTCGCGTACTCTCCCGCCAGTCTCTCGTCATAGAGCATGACCGGCACGCAGGGATGCGTCCCCGGGATGATGTCGAATCCATTTTCCACAAGCTTAGCACGGTAATATGTCGTAACCTCTTCCAGATGGTCGCGGAGATCCGTGCTCTCCTCCAGCATGTTGAACATCTCAATACTTGCACCTGCGATCGCCGGGGCAAGGGAGTTGGAGAACAGGTACGGGCGGCTCCTCTGGCGGAGAAGATCAATGATCTCTTTGCGGCCGCTGGTATATCCGCCGGACGCCCCTCCCAGGGCCTTTCCCAGGGTTCCTGTGATGATGTCTACTCTTCCTTCCACGCCGCAGTGCTCCGCTGTCCCGCGTCCGGTCTTTCCAACGAATCCGACAGCATGGCTGTCGTCCACCATTACGAGGGCGTTATACTTGTCCGCCAGGTCACATACACCTTTCAGGTTGCAGATGATCCCGTCCATAGAAAATACTCCGTCCGTGGCGATCAGCTTGATCCTCGCGCCCGCCTCGTCCGCCGCGATCAGCTGCGCTTCCAGATCTTCCATATCATTATTCTTATACCGATACCGTTTTGCCTTGCACAAACGTACGCCGTCGATAATGGACGCATGGTTCAATTCGTCGCTGATAACCGCGTCGTCTGCTGTGAGAATCGTCTCGAACAGACCGCCATTTGCGTCAAAACATGACGAATACAAAATCGTGTCGTCCGTTCCAAGGAAGCTTGAGATCTTCTTTTCCAGTTCTTTATGGATATCCTGTGTTCCGCAGATAAAGCGGACGGAGGCCACTCCGTATCCCTTTTCGTCATATGTCTTCTTAGCCGCCTCAATCAGACGCGGGCTTGCCCCCAGTCCCAGATAATTGTTCGCGCACATACAGAGCAGCTCCCTGCCGTCTTCCATGGTAACCCTTGCGCCCTGGGGCGATACAAAAGGAGCTTCCCCCTTAAAAAGGCCGGCTTCTTTGATCTCCTCTACCTCTTTTGTGTAAATACTTAAAATATCATTCTTACGTGCCATCGCTAATGCACTCTCCTTTCCTCTTTCTTCTCATCGCCGAATAGGCGATTCCATTCAGGTATGACTATACCTAATCTCTGATATGTGCCCAGTCCAGGACTACCTTACCGGACTGTCCGGAGATCATTGCCTGGAACCCTTTTTCGTAATCTTTTATGTCAAAACGATGTGTGATAATCGGGGAGATGTCAAGCCCTGCCTGAATCATGGTGGACATCTTATACCAGGTATCCCATACCTTTCTTCCATAAATACCGCGAATATTCAGCCCGTTAAAGATTACTGTCTCCAGATCCACCACCGCGTCCGTTCTCTGCAGGCCAAGCAGGGCGATCTTTCCTCCGTGCTTCATATTGTGAATCATGTCAGAAAGCCCTGCCTGGCTACCGGACATTTCAAGCCCAATATCGAATCCTTCCGTCATACCGATCGACTTCATGACTTCGGTGATGTTCTCATCCTTTAGGTTCACGGTCCGGGTCGCCCCCATCTTTTTAGCCAGCTCCAGACGGTAAGGATTCAGATCCGTGACTACCACATGCCTTGCTCCGGAGAATTTCGCGATCGCCGCCGCCATAATCCCGATGGGGCCCGCGCCTGTGATGAGTACGTCTTCGCCCAGCATGTCATACGAAAGAGCCGTGTGCGTTGCATTTCCCAGCGGATCGAAGATCGCGTACATCTCTTCCGGTATATTCGGGTTGCAGGGCCACACATTGGAAGAAGGAATGACAAGATATTCCGCAAACGCACCGTTTCTGTTCACGCCGACTCCTTTGGCGTCTTTACAGTTTTCCTTATGCCCTTCCAGACAGTTGCGGCACTTTCCGCAGGTAATATGCCCTTCTCCTGAAACCAGGTCGCCGATTTTGAATCCCTGGACGCCATTTCCGACCTCTGCAACTTCTCCCACATACTCGTGCCCGGCTGTAAGCCCGACTGGAATCGTGTGCTGCGCCCATTCATTCCACTGATAGATATGAACGTCTGTCCCGCAGATCGCAGTCTTATGAATCTTGATTTTTACATCATTCGGCCCTACTTTGGGAACCGGAACCTGTTTCATCCAAAGTCCTTCCTCCGGTTTTTCTTTCACCAAGGCCCACATCATTGCTTCACTCATTTTATGTACCTCCCTAACGATGATCTTATATTCATAATACTCCATCTCTTTTCAATTTTCAAACATTTTTTCCGCATCTGGCGCACATTTTATATGATTATGTTTTTGTGTCGCATACAAACACATTTGTCCTTCTGAGAAAATCATCTTTGTGAAAAACAGACAAAAACAGACAGCCTATTCTGTCTGTTTTTCACAAATACCCTTGTACAAACTATACAAAACCTCTCTTACTCTTCCTTAAAATTCTGTCTCTTGCAGACAGTTTTCAATCTGTTCTCTGACCTGTTTGACCGTTGCAGGCGATGTTCCCCCGGAATTTACACCGATCGTCACACCGGCTTTTTGGATGACGCTCGGGAAATAAAAATCACACTTCTTTTTGTCATCCGCTGTATTGACTAAAATCCCTTGTTCTCGGCAATATGCATAAATGGCGTCATTGACCCTGCGGCAGTCTGTCGCCGCCAGAACGATATCTGCATCCTTGATGTCTTCTCTCCTGCATTCCCGCTTTTTGCACCGTATCTGTCCTTCTCTTTCTAGAGCGCATAATTCCTCGTTTATTCTGGGCGCGATCACCAGGATATCCTCGGTGAAAAGCAACAGTGTCTTTACCCGGCGCAGCGCCACCTGTCCGCCGCCTGCCACCACGATCTTCTTGTTTGATATATCCACGAACATTGGAAAAAATGCGTGTTCCATTCCATCCTCCTCCAGTATACTGCATCAGTTGGTTCAGTCCAACATATACAGGAGCGCGTTACAGATGCAGGCCGCGATATTGCTCCCGCCTTTCCTGCCCCTTGCTACAATATACGGCGTATCCGTAAGAGCAAGGATCAATTCCTTTGACTGCACCACATTGACAAATCCCACCGGGACTCCGATGACAAGCTCTGGCCTTACTCTTCCTTCCCGGATCAGCTCGTAGAGCCGTATCAAAGCAGTCGGCGCATTCCCGATCGCAAAAATGAGCGGCCCCGTAAGCTTTGCCGCTTTGTCCATGCTCACAGCCGCACGCGTCCTTCCCTGCGCTTTGGCCGTCTCTGCCACATCCGGATCTGACATAAAGCACAACACTTCCCCGCCGTATTTTTCTAATCTCTTTTTGTTGATGCCCGCTTTTCCCATCTGTGTATCCGTCACCACCTTCGCGCCGTTTTGGATGGCCTTCTTCGCCGCATCCACCGCGCCCTCCGAGAAAATGAGATTTTGTGCATACTCAAAATCAGCGCTGGTATGGATACATCGTTTTACGATCGGTTCCGTCCCGGGTGTAAGGAAAATCCCTTTCAATTCCTTTGAGATCATCTCAAAACTTTTCTTTTCGATCTCTTCCGGCCGCAGGATCTCCATGGCGGCGCGCTTTGTGTCCGCAATGTTCTTTGCTTTTTCTGTGTCTTTTATGACCGTCGGGATTCCACAGACGATCCGCTCCACATGGTCTGCATAACGGGCGAGCCGCACGCAGATCCGGCCTGCCACCTCCCGGTATCCTCTCTCGAACTCGTCTACGGGCACCAATCCGCAGCCGATCTCCCTGCATACGATCACAACTCCTGGATTCTTGTGTATCATCTCCTCACTGAGTTCTTTGGCGTACTCCTCCATGACTTGGGAGGACAAAGCTCTGTTTTTCGTCTTCTCCTTGAACCATCTCCTGATATAAGCTTCAAAACTGTAAATTCCTCCGCAGCTTTCGATCTCCTTAAGGGCGCATACTTTGCCGTCCACCCACAAAAGACTTGGATATTCTTCTTTTGCATAGGCAAGTTTGCCTTGATATGCGCCTCCGATCACCATCTTCACCTACTCTTCACCTCCAATGGGATACCATATACGACTTCCGTCACACGATCCGCCATTGCCGCCATCTGCCGGTTGATCTCTCCTAGTACCTTCTTATATCGCTGCATTTCCTCCGTATCTTCGGCGCTCTCCGAAAACACCTCGTTGGTGACAGCTACCAGAAGAGAACTTTTCTCTCTCAATATGCGGATCCCTTCCATGACAAACTCGACCGTCCCATTTCCTGCCCCCTCCTCCTGGTACAGCTCGTTCGCCGCCAGGTTGGACATACACTCCAAAAGTGCCAGAGCATTATGATCCTTCGGTAATTCCCGCGCTATTTTAGGAAGCCCGGTATAACATTCCAAGGTCTGAAATCCTTTTCCAGCGCGCATCTGTCTATGGCGCGCGATCTTTGCCTGCGTCTCTTTTCCGAAAGGCATCATCGTCGCAATGTAGTATTTACGCCCGTCCGTCCCTTTCGTCTTCCATCCTTCTATAAGGTTTTCAGCATATTCAGACTTTCCGCTTCCGCTCCCCCCTGTTACCAAATGAAACATGTTCTTTCCCTCTTTTTCTTTCCGATTCTCTATTTTTGCTCCCGATCCGCATAGCGGTATTCCAGCGCTCCGGTGGCAGCGTTCTGTGTGATTCCTGTGATCCCGGGACGAATCAGGTTGCAGCTTTTCATAGAAAACAGTGGAATCACATAAAACTGTTCCCCCACAGCCAGGCGCTCCGCCTCATGCAGAAGCGCGCTCCTTTTGACCGGGTCCATCTCCAGGCTGGACGAGCGCACCAAAGCATCGTAGTCTGCGTCGTTTACCCCGCTGCAGTTGTAGGTGCTGTTGGATTCAAGCAAGGACAGGTACGTATACGGATCACTGAAATCCGCCGTCCAATTCATACGGCACAGTTCAAAATTTCCGGCATGCCGGTCTGCATAATTGACCTGCAGTTCCTGCGCCTTTAATTCGATATCGATATTCAGGCTGCGTTTCCACTGTTCTTTTAACACCTGCGCTGTATCCGAATCCATTTCCAGGGACGGATACTGATATGTGAGCACAGGAAATCCTTTCCCGTCCGGATATCCCGCCTCGGCGAGCAGCTCCTTTGCATAGGCTCTATCCTCCTCAAACAATATTCCGCCCTGGGCGGCAAACGTCTGCCCGCCTGTCTTTTCCTTCATATATTTTGCCACCAGGTTCACCGTGGGTTCCGTATCCTCCCCGACGATGGAGCAGAGTTCTTCCCTATCGACTGCCAGGCTCAGCGCCTTCCTGACGCGCACGTCGTCCAGCGGACTTACGTTTAAATTCGGATAAATATATCTCGTTGCAATCTGTTCTGTGACCTGAAGATCTTCTTTCCCTTCGTAAAGCTTCATCACAGGAGACGGTAAAGAGAGAGCCACATCCACCTCGCCCGCCTCGTATGCGCTTGCCATGGACTGCTGGTCGGCAAAAAAACGATACATGATCGTATCCAGGTGGACCGCGTCCGCATTCCAATAGTGTTCATTCTTCTTTAATGTAAAATACTGCTCCGGTACATACTCCGCCAGACAGAACGGCCCGTTCGCCGCACTAGTATCCGGATCCTTATCCCAACCGCTCCCTACCGCATCCGCATACTTGCGGCAGGACGGCGTATATACCGGAAGACGGAGCAGGTCCAGAAAATACACACACGGTTCTTCCAGATAAAAGATGAGCGTATGATCGTCCGGTATCTCCACCCCAAGGTTTTCAATATCCGCTCTGCCCTCATAGATCGCCTCCGCGTTTTTAATAGGGAACAGATAATTCGCGTACCCGCTTTTGCTCGCCGGATCAAGCGCCCGCTGGATGGTATTCAAGAAATCCTCCGCAGTCACCAAAGTTCCATCCGACCACCGTGCTCCTTCGCGCAGATGGAAGGTCCAGACAGTCCTATCGTCGTTGACCTCGTAGGACGTGGCGGCGCGGTATTCAATCTCTCCGTACTCGTCAAAAGTCAGCAGCTCATCCAGGGCTGTAACCGAATAGGATAGATACGTGAGCGCGATCATGCCTGCCGGGTCTAGCGAGCCTGTCTCACTGTTTACCGCGATCACGATCGTCTTTCCATCGCCTCTGTTCCCTGAAATGTTCCCGCCGCATCCTGCGAATGCCGGAAAGAGGCAGAAAAGTATCGCAATGATGGCGTTCGCATATTTTTTCATTGGTAATCCTCCCGTTTTCTATTCCTTCATCTTTCGGTCCTTCATATCTCAGACTCTAAAAGGAGTTTTGTGTAGGGATGACACGGCGCGGCGCACACTTCCCTGACAGAACCCGTCTCCACGATCCTTCCCCGGTACATGACGCCGATCCTTTGGCATAGCTTCCTGACAGCCCCCAGGTCATGTGAAATAAACAAGATCGAAAGATTCCTGTCTTTTTGGATTTTTGCCAGAAGATCTAAGATCTGCTTTTTCGCAGACACATCCAGTGAAGCCACCGGTTCATCGCATATGAGAAATTCCGGGTTTAGGATCAAGGCCCTTGCCAGCGCCAGACGTTGTCTCTGCCCGCCGGAAAATTCATAAGGATACTTGGGCAGCTCCGATGTCGAAAGCCCTGTCTGCTCCAGGACCCTTTTGATCTCCTCTGTGCAGGCTCCCTTTTTCCCCTGTTTTGCCGAAAGAAGCGTTTCCTCCAGCATTTCCCCTGCTGTAAGAGCCGGGTTTAGGGCTGCCGCCGGGTTTTGGAAAACCATCTGAATCCGGACGTCCTTCCTGCGCCTTTCCCCGAGCGGTATGATTCTGTCCCCGTTATAACGTATTTCGCCGCTTCCCGGTTCAAGGAGCCCAGCGATAAGCCTCGCCACCGTCGTCTTCCCGCATCCACTTTCTCCGACCAGAGCATAACTTTCTCCTCTGTGAATTTCCAAAGAGACGTCCTCCAC
This sequence comes from Coprococcus sp., assembly GCA_022793995.1. GTDB lineage: Bacteria > Bacillota > Clostridia > Lachnospirales > Lachnospiraceae > Allocoprococcus. Next base: position 31,821 of record JAAWDY010000011.1, on the reverse strand, counting down.
CGCCTCCTCCTTTACTTCATATCTCCTGCTCACATTCTGCAGGGAAAGAAGGACGTCGGTAGAGCCGCTTCCTTCCGTTCCGTCCCCTCCCTCTCGTACCCTGCTTAAAAGTGTCCGGGTATGGGCGTTACACGAGTTTAAAAATATTTCCTCCGTTGTTCCCGTTTCCATAAGCTGTCCAGACTTTACCACCAGTACACGACGGCAGAGGGCAGATATGACCCCCAGGTCATGGCTTGCGGCAAGGATCGCCGTCCCCGTCTCCCTTCCAATCCTTTTCAGCAGTTCCAAGATCTGCCGCCGCATCGTCGTATCCAGGGCTGTGGTCGGCTCGTCCGCAATCAGAAGCCTTGGACGGCAGGCAAGCGCTATAGCAAGAGCCGCCCTCTGACATATCCCGCCCGAAAGTTCATAGGGATACTGCCTCATCCTCTGCTTCGGGTCCGTGATCCCCATCTGATACAGAAGCTCTCCCGCTCTCTTATCCGCTTCCTTTTGGCTGCATTTCTCATGCGATCGAATGGTCTCTGTGATCTGTCTGCCTATTGTCATCATATCGTCCAGGTAAACGGATGGATCCTGGAAAATCATGGAAATCCCGCTTCCCCTGACCGTCTGCATCCTTTTTTCATATCCGCCTTTTCTTTGGCGTCCGTCTGGCGGCGGCGTGATATCCATCCCCTGAAAAAGGACCGTTCCGCCCGTCACCTGCGCCTGCCGCGGAAGAAGCCCTATGACGGCCAGCATCGCCGTCGTTTTTCCCGACCCGGACTCTCCGAGAATCCCTACGATCTCCGACTCCTCCACGCAAAACGACAGATGTTCTACCGCATGTACCGTCCGGCCGCGTGTATGAAATTGTATGCTTAAATCTTCCACTTGCAGTAATGCCATCAGAAATCCTTTCTATTCAGCAATGTGTTTCACAAAGCATTGACGAAGCCCCGTTCCTGCCAGATCCAGCGCTAAAATCAGAAGGCAGAGCGCCAGAACTGGGAACATCATCTGTCCAGGGTATAGCATCATCTGGCTTCTGGCATCCTGAATCAGCGTCCCAAGGCTTGCCTGGGGCGCGGCGATCCCCACCCCCACAAAACTAAGAAACGCCTCTTTAAAGATAGCCTCTGGAACCTGGGAGACCATATTTACGATGATAAGTCCCGCCATATTGGGGAGCATCTGTTTTTGCAGGATCCGAAGGGCTCCCGCTCCTGCAAGATGCGCCGCCTGGATGTATTCCGCATTTCTAAGGCGCAGAATCTCCCCTCTTATAAGCCTTGCCATCCGTGTCCACCCTGAAACACAGATTCCAAGAACAATGCTTCGGATTCCCGCCCCCATCACGAGTACGATCAAAATAATATAAAGAAGGGAAGGGACTGCGTCTATGATATCCGCCAGGCGCATCATGACACTGTCCGTCCTGCTGCCCGCGTATCCTGATATCCCGCCGTAAAGGATACCGATCAGCGTATTGATCGCGGTGCTCAAAATCCCCACCGCCAAGCTAATCCTGGTTCCATACCAGACCCGTGTAAAAAGATCTCTGCCGAACTTATCGGTTCCAAACAGATGCTCCATCGAACATCCTCTGTTCTGAACAGATACATCCTGCGCCGTCGCCTGATAAGGCGATAAATACGGAACCAGGACTGCCAACAGCAAAAATAAAACCAGAATACTTCCACCCGCTGCCAGGAAGAAGACGCCCCTTCCCTTTCTCCCGTTTTCACTCATCCTTGTATTCATTCCTTCCGCCTTTTTCTTTTATTCTGGATTTCCGTACTTGGGGATCCAGACATCCTAAGAGCAGGTCCGTGACAAGATTCATCAGGATCACCACGCTTCCCATAAATACCGTAAGCCCCAAGATCAGAGTATAATCCCGATTCGTGATGGAGGTAACAAACTCTCTTCCCAGGCCCGGTATCGTAAAGATTGTTTCCACCACAAAACTTCCTGTCAGAAGGAAAGCGGATGCCGGCCCCAGGTAATTGAGAATCGGGATCCCGGCATGCCGGAGCACATGGAAGCAGATGATCCGACCTGGTTTCAGCCCTTTTGCTTTCAACATGGCTACATATTCCCGCCCTGCCTCCTCGGAACATCTTTGGCTCATCATTCTTGCCACCACCGAAGCAGGGTAAAGGGATAAGGATATCACCGGTAGAACATAATGTGCCGGAGTTAAAAGCCCTGCTGCCGGAAACCAGCCAAGCTTTACCCCAAACAATGACAATAGAAAGAGCGCAACGACAAAATTAGGAACCGCGCTCCCCAAAGCCGCTCCTAAGAACAATGTCCCACGGATCAACCGTTTTTGCGACAATGCATGCCAGATTCCAAGGCCCGCGCCGCAGACGGCAGCCACAAGGACGGAAAGCGCTCCCAGTGCCATGGTGCAGGGAAACGCCCTTCCAATCACGTCCCTCACTTCTACGCCTTGCTTCTTAAAAGAAATCCCCAGATCTCCGTGTAGAAGATTGGAAATGTAGATCTGATACTGTCTCCACACCGGCTCGTCAAGTCCATACTCCGCTTCCATGGCATCCAGAAGTTCCCCAGATACCGCACCGTCCAAAAAAGGGCTTCCCGGCATCATACGGGTTAGGAAAAATGCGGCCGTAACCAGTATAAAGAGGGACGCCGCCCCCATCAGTATCCGTTTTACCAGATATCCGCCCATCATTTCCCTCCGTGTCTCAGTTCCTTTATCACCGTTTCCGCAAGCGAAGCGATGGACGCCTCCGGTGAGACGACTGGGTGCATTCCATATTTTTCCGCCTCCTGTGCGGTCTGCGTTCCGATACAGACCGCGCAGATCCCCCTGACTGCTTCTTCTCCTGCCGCACGGACAAATCCCCGCACAGTGGAACCGCTCGTAAAGAGAACCGCGTCAATTTCTGCCTGTTCCAGAAGTTCCCTTACATGGTGGGAGAGAGGACCGTCATCCTGGTATACAGTCTCATAGAGCGGGATATCCTCCACCGGAATCCCTTTTTTCTCCAGCGGGGGAAGCAATTCCTTTGAGCCGTCTTTCGCTCTCACGACCGTCACATGGCTTCCTTCCTGCGCCCGCTTCGCCAGAGCTTTCCCAAGCTCTGCGGCGCAGTAGACTTTTGGCACCAGGTCAGCAAATATTCCATATTGCAGTAATTTTTCCGCCGTCCCTTTTCCGATCGCCGCGATACGGATCCGGGCTGGCCTGCGAAAGAGATCCCTTACATCAAGTTCCTTCTTCTTAAGCCAGCCAAAGAATACCTCCGCTCCGATCGCGCTTGTAAAGACAAGCCACTCCTCGGGCGGACGCTTTCCCAGCTGTTCTACGGCTTCTTCCAGCGCTTTATTGGGTTCGATCTCCTTGATCCGTATGGAAGGAAACTCGATGACCTGCGCGCCCTCGCTCCGGAGCAGTGCGGCAAGGGATCCGCCTCTTTCTTTCGGCCGGGTGACAATGACCTGTTTCCCATCCAAGGTACGCTCCTCTTTCCATCCCAGGCATTTTGACATCCTGCAGACCTCTCCTACAAGAATCAAAGAAGGCGTGCCAACCTTGGCTTCCTTGGCCTTCTTTTCCAGCTCCGCCACGGTAGATACCACGCTTCTCTGCCGTGCCTGGGTTCCTCTCTCCACAATGGCAGCGGGCGTCTCCGGATCCATCCCTGCCTCAATCAGTCCCCGGCAGATGTCTCCCAGAGCGGTCCGTCCCATCAGAAACACCAGCGTCCCTCCCTGGCGTACCAGGGCATGAAAGTCGATCCTACTCATTCCGTCTCTGCTGGGATGCCCTGTAACTACATGGAAGGAGGAGACATAATCCCTGTGCGTAAGCGGGATCCCCGCATACGCGGGCACAGCCGATACCGAGGTGATCCCAGGAATAACCTCAAACGGTACTCCCGCCTCTTTCAGCGCCTCAGCCTCCTCGCCGCCCCGCCCGAAAATAAAGGGGTCGCCTCCTTTGAGCCGGAGTACCTTTTTCCCTCCCTTGGCCTTTCTCACGAGAATCTCGTTGATCTCCTTTTGGGGAACCGGATGGTGATCCATCCGTTTTCCCACGTAGATCATTTCTTTGTCTGCCGGGATCTGGCTTAAGACTTCCACGCTGACTAGTGCGTCGTATACGATAACCTCCGCCTGTTCTATCATTTCTTTTGTCTTTACCGCAAGAAGCCCCGCGTCCCCGCATCCAGCTCCTGCGATCCACACTTTTCCTCTATGTTCCACCGATCTTTCACCTCTTCGGAAATCTGATTTTTAACTGCCGTAGATCTTTTTCATCCTGCGCGCGAGAAGTTCTCCTATCTGCCGTGCCTTTTGTTTTTCCCCGCAGATACTTTCCACAAAACTGCTGCCGTCCAATTCCCGAAAGAACAGCCCGGTAAGCCTTATTTCCTCTTTCCTGACCTCTGCGAAGGCCGCCGCCGGAGACGTACAGTCTCCTCCCAATTCCGCTGTGAACTGCCGCTCCGCCAGGGACGTAGCCCGGGTATCTGGATCGTCGATCCTTTCAGCCCATGGAAACTCCTCTCCTTCTCTTCCCTGTACTGCCAGAACGCCTTGTCCGGCCGCGGGAATCATTTCGTCCACTGAAAAATACCGCCCGATGATCTGCCGCATCCCGAGCCGGGCAAGCCCTGCCGCGGCAAGTACCGTGGCGTCATAACCTTCCTTTTCCAGCTTGGCAAGACGGGTCTGCACATTTCCCCGGATTCCGGCAAAACGTCGCCCGGGATACAATTTGGCAAGCTGCACCATGCGCCGTCTGCTGGATGTGCCGATCACCCCTTCTTCTGGGACCGACGTCTCTCCCGGACGATATACCAGCACGTCCCTCGGCTCCTCCCTCTTTATGTAAGCAAGGATGGGAAGTTCTTTGGGGATTTCCGCCGGCATATCCTTCAGGCTGTGGACCGCCAGGTCAATCCTGCCTTCCCCAAGCGCCAGATCCAGCTCTTTCACGAACAGACCTTTCCCCCCAATCTTTTCCAGACTTTGATCCAATATCTGATCCCCTGTGGTCTTCATGGTGACGATCTCTACTTCCGTCTGGGGAGCGATTTCTTGTATTTTATTTTTTACGATTTCTGCCTGGACTACAGCCAGGCGGCTTTCCCTGCTTCCGATCCGTATCACAGAACACATGGCGCTTTCGCTCCTTTCTCGATCACTTCGTATACTGCTTTCATGTCCAGGTTTTCCCGTATTACATCCGCGAGCCGGTCGTACTGCTGCTCCTTGTACTGCTGGTAATCCACGTCGGCTCCCGTGGTTTTTGCATATCCTTTTTCTTCCAAAAGCGTATCCACCAGAGCCTTTGCTGTTTCGGCCTTATCAAAAATCCCGTGTATATAGCATCCGCACACGTTTCCGCTGAAAAATCCGTCTTGATATCTCTTCTCGTTCTTCGCCCCTGTCTTACCAAATTCTTCTTCCCAGACGGTAAGCATGCCTCCTTTTCCCTCCGGAAGGCACGTCTCTCCCATATGGATCTCATATCCTTCGATTGCAAGACCGCTGAATTTTTCCCATATCCCGTCGGTTTTTGTGAGCCTTCCGAACCTGCCTGCCACCCTTCTGCGGGTCTTCCCCGCCCGGAACACCGTAGAGATGGGCAGCAGGGACATCCCCTTGATGCTTCCGCCTCTCTCCACTCCTTCCGGGTCGCGGATCTCCTTTCCAAGCATCTGATACCCGCCGCAGATTCCGAACACCATCTTCCCTCTTCCTGCATGACGGCGTACCTTTACCTCCAGCCCGCTCTGTCTCATCCACAGCAGATCCTCCATGGTATTCTTGCTTCCGGGAAGCAAGACCGCGTCCGGCTCCCCAAAATCTGCCGCTGATGACACATAGCGCAGGGATACTTCCGGCCTGTACTCCAGCGGGGCGAAATCCGTAAAATTCGATATCCGGGGGAAACGAATCACCGCAATATCGATAAGTCCCGCCGTATTTTTCTTCATGAACCGTTCCGTCAGGCTGTCCTCCTCGTCGATATCCAGTTCCACGTACGGCACTACGCCGTACACCGGGATCCCTGTCCGCTCTTCCAGCATCCGAATACCAGGCTCTAATATTTTCTTATCTCCGCGGAACTTATTGATGATCGTTCCTTTGATCCGCGCCCTTTCCTGCTCTTCCAATAGTAGGATCGTCCCTACGACTTGGGCGAACACGCCTCCCCTGTCGATATCTCCGGCAAGAAGGACCGGGGCGTCCACCATATTTGCCAGCCCCATATTCACAATATCATTCTGCTTTAAGTTGATCTCCGCCGGGCTTCCGGCCCCCTCGATCACGATCACGTCGTAGGATTCTTCCAGTCTTCTGTACGCGTCCAGTATGACGGGGATATACTCCTTTTTTCTCCGAAAATACTCGGATGCCGACATGACGGAAACCACCTCCCCGTTTACAATCACCTGGGAACCGGTATCCGTAGTCGGTTTCAACAAGATCGGATTCATGAGCACACTGGGCGTAATCTTTGCGGCCTCCGCCTGCATCACCTGGGCGCGCCCCATCTCCAGCCCCTCCTCGGTGATATACGAGTTAAGCGCCATATTCTGCGACTTAAAGGGCGCTGTGCGTATTCCGTCCTGCCGCAGGACGCGGCAGAGCCCCCCTACAAGGATGCTCTTCCCCACGTTTGACATTGTGCCCTGGATCATGATTGATTTTGCCATCCGCCTATCCTTCTTTCCTGCAGATTTTACGAGTTTTGTGTGGTGATCTGTCGTGAATCGCAGTCTCTACCGCACAGGTGAAATTTGCCTCAGAGCCTCGACCAGCTCCTCGTTTTCCTTACGCTTTCTGACAGCGATCCGGTAAAATCCTTTTTCCAGACCCTCATAATTCTGACAGTCACGTATCAAAATGTTCTTCTTCAGAAGCTCGCCGAATAAGTTTTGTTCGCTTTTGAACAAAAGATAATTTACCTGGGAGGGGAAATAGGTAATCCCTAGTTCCTGAAGGCGCTCCTGAAGCCATGTTCTCTCTTTTGCCACATACTCCCTGGTTTTTTTAATCCGCTCCTCGCCTCTTAGCGCGGCAAGACCTGCCGCCTGCGCCGGGATGGATATATTCCACGGCTGCGTCGCGGCGCTCATACGGGCAAGAAGCTCTTTGTCACCGCAGATTCCAAACCCCAAACGGAGTCCAGGAAGGGCATGGATCTTGGTGAATGCCCGCAGGAGCAATAGATTTCCCGTCCTCTTTGTCTCTTCAAGAAGGGTTGCTTCCCGTCCTCCCTCCATGAAATCAATGAAACATTCATCCAGGACCAGAAGGATATTTTTCTCCTCACAGCAGCCAAGGATCCTCCTTAGCATCCTGGATTCTATGGCATTTCCCACCGGATTATCCGGCGAACACAAGAATACCATGTCCACATCGTTTCTCAGCATGTCTAAGAAATCTTCTTCCAGGATGAATCCGGTCTCTTCCCTCCGGTAATAATACTGCACTTCGCAGTCCGCTGCAAGAAGCGCCCTTTCATACTCCGCAAAAGCGGGAGCTGCGATCACCGCTTTCCTCGGTCTTTCTGCCAGTGTAAGCGTGAACATAAGTTCCGCCGCCCCGTTCCCAAAGATCAGGAAGTCCTCCGGCACTTGCAGCTTCTTTGAAAGCTTGGCTCTGAGGGCACGGCACCCGGGATCCGGATAACGCTCCATCTCATCCACAGCCGACTTGGCCGCCGATACTACCTCTTCTGCCGGTCCCAGCGGATTGATATTGACTGAAAAATCCAGCGCCCCCTGATAGGTGTAAATATCTCCTCCATGAAGCATATGGCTCATAAGTTCCTTCTCCTTTTCCATCGTCTTTCTCCTCGGCGCTCATATCCAAAGCCACAGGAGAGCAAATTTAAGCAGCCCAAAAACAATCAGGGACAAAACAGCCGTCCCATCCATCAGACGCCCGGCGCCAAGGATATCATCCGGCCGGATCTCCCTAAGAGGATCGCCCAGTGTCTCCTTATAGTGAAGCTTGCCGAAATAATACGCGTCTCCACAGAGCTGTACCCTAAGCGCGCCCGCGCATACCGACTCCGTCTGGGCGGCGTTAGGGCTGGCGCTCTTTTTCCGGTCCCGGAGGTAGATTCTCCACGCGTTTTTCCCATCCATCCGCAGAAGATAGGCGCTCACGATCATGAGAACCGCCGCAATCCTGGACGGAATATAGTTGCATACATCGTCCATCCTTGCCGCAAACCGTCCGAAATACTGATATTTCTCATTTTTATATCCCACCATGGAATCCATGGTGTTCACGGCTTTATAGAAAAAACCTGCCGGCACTCCTCCAAGGAGCAGATAAAGAAGCGGGGCGATGACACCATCCGACGTGTTTTCCGCCACGGTCTCCACCGCCGCCTTTGTGACTCCCTCCTCGCTTAAGGAGTTTGTATCCCTGCCTACGATCATTGAAACCGCGTACCTGGCTCCGGGGAGATCACTCTTTATTAGTTTCTCATATACCTTCCTGCTCTCCACCTTCAAGGATTTTCCTGCCAAAATCTGGCCGCACCAGAACGCCTCCAGAGCGAATCTTACGGCAGGATGCACCTTCCCGGCCTGAAACAAAATCCCAAGCGGGATACCGACCGAGATGGCTGAGACGGCAAACCAGAGCACACCCCCGCAAACAAGGAGCCTCCCCTTCTTTTCGCCTGCTATTTTCCGCAAAACGTCCTCCAGGATCATGATCCACTTTCCGATCAGCCTCACCGGATGGTACAGCCATATCGGATCACCGATCAGCCGGTCGATCACAAATCCTGCGGCCACAGCAAGTAGTGAAGTCATAGTCTCTCTATCTCCCTAAAATATTTGTTCCCTTGTTCCCACGCTATTTCATCAATGGAAACCCCAAAGCCGCCGCCGTTTTCAACCTGCCAGTCATAGAACGTTTTCCCGGCAAACGCGGCGCATACCGCCATGATCGTGCCCCCGTGGACAACAAACGCGGCGCGCACACATTTTTCCGTAAGCAGTCTCCGCATGATCTCTTCCATTCCCAATACGCAGCGCCGTATAAAATCCTCATGCCCTTCTCCTCCTGGAAAAGGGAGGGTTCCTTTTGAGTCCAGCCACCTTTGATACCGTATATCATCTTTTAATTCTTCATAATTCTTTCCCTCAAAGTCCCCGAAATCACATTCCCGAAACGCGCCGCATACATGAACCGGTACGCCGGGGTAGATAATCTGAGCTGTTTCTCTGCACCGCTGCATCGGACTTATGACAACCTGTTCCGCCTTTGGATACACCCGGAGCTTTTCAGGAAGCGCCGCCCGATCGAGCGGTTCGTCCGTGGCGCCGATATAGCGCCGCTCCCGGTTCCCTTTGGTGGCAAAATGCCGGATCCATATCAATTCCATCTTCTTCTCCTGACTTTACAATACTTTGGCGGTTATCACGATGCCGGCGAGCATCCCCTGCTCGCACATCTGTAGAAAATATCCTGCCAGATCGCCGGTCACCCCGCCAAACTGCCTATCCGCCACTCTTTGGTAATGCCAGAACATAATCGCCGCTCCGGCCGCCGCCCCGGAAGCCATCGCCGGATCCAGACAGATCATAAGGGCAGACGCTCCGATGATCCAGAACATCGCCGCCAATAGCACGGCTCTCTTTCCCGCATGAACCTGAAACGTTCTTGCAAGTCCGTCCTTTCGGGCCGCCGGAAAGCTAACCACAGAAGCCCCGGAAAGCGCCCGCGAAATCACATAACTGCATCCAATGACGCCCAACATCTCTTCGGTGGCTTCACTCCAGATTCCTATGCCCGCTGCCAGATAACAGCCAAGCCCCAGCACGGCAAACGCGCCGCAATGGGTGTCCTTCAGGATATCCAGCTTTTTCTGTTGGTCCCCATAGGAGCCGAGCGCGTCCATGGTATCCATAAACCCGTCCAAGTGGATTCCGCCGCTTATGAGGATGGGAATCAGGGTCATCGCCGCCGCAAAGAAAAGGCTTCCCGCCTTTCTATATAGAAGGCTTCCGACGATATACTGGACGCCTCCTGTCACAATCCCGACCACCGGAAAAAAGCACAGGGCATATTTCATATTTTCCTCTTTCCACTCTGTCTGCGGCATGGGAATGCTCGAATACATGGACAGAGCGATCACCAAAGACTGTATCAGATTCATAAACGCATCCTCTCTCTATGTAAAAATATCCAGAACTATTCTAATATCTCATACTGTCCTACATGGATGTCCGCAAAAGTGCCCATCTTCTGGTATACCGAAAGCCCCATTTGTAACAGCGGCATTACCGCCACCGCGCCGCTTCCCTCTCCCAGACACATATCACAATACAGCATGGGCGAGAGCAAAAGCGCATCCAGCACCCTTTTGCCGGCCGGTTCTTTGGAAACATGGGAAGGAAGCAGATAATCGCCCGCTTGCGGGGCCATCCGTACGGCGCACAGAGCCGCCACAGATGAGATGAATCCGTCGATCACCACCGGCACCCGGTACAAGGCGCCGCCCAAAAATACCCCGGTAAGGCCCGCGATATCCAGCCCTCCCACCTTGGAAAGCGTATCCAGGATATCCTCTTGATCCGGTTTTAGAGAATCGATGGCCCGGCGGATGACTTCGATCTTTTTCGTCAGTCCCTTTTGGTCCAGCCCAGCTCCCCGTCCGGTCATCTCCTCCACTCCTCTTTGAAGGAGCACGGATGCCACTGCGCTGCTGGTGGTCGTATTCCCGATTCCCATCTCCCCTGTAGCAAGAATCTGATAGCCTTGTTCTTTCTTTTCCTTTACCAAGCGGATTCCAACTTCCACTGCATGCCAAGTCTCCTCCTTTGTCATGGCGGGACCATTCGCCAGGTTCCTGGTTCCGTACGCCACCTTGTACGTTTGATCCGTAAGGGACGGAACGTCCGAAACCATCCCGATATCTACCGGAAAGACGTCCACTCCCGCGATTTCCGCCATGATGCAGACACTAGCCCTTTGTTTTGTGAAATTATCCGCCACAATACCGGTCACTTCCTGGCCGGTCTGGGTGACGCCTTCTGCCACCACACCGTTATCCGCACACATAATGATAAGCCCTTTTTTATCCAGATCGAATGTGGGCGTTCCTTTGATCCCCGCCATACGGACGATTGCATCTTCCAGCTTACCCAGACCAAATAGCGGCTTTGCCACGGACATCCAGCGCTCCTTCGCCTTTTCCATGCTTGGTGCGTCAAGCGGCCTGATTTTTTCTTTGATTTCTTCTAAGTTCATACACGCCTCCTACTGCATGCTCTCACAAAACGGCGGGCAAATTCTGGATGGGACGGCCAGTAAAGATGGGGAAATCCTGCAAAGAGATTCCCTTCCATGTGGACCGCCTCCCAGCTTCTTTTGCCATCCGGCTTGACCGCCAGACAGTTCTCTCCATTTTCCGTACTATCCCAGTAATGATGCTCATGTCCCCGGATCTTCTCTCCTTTTTTAAGAAAATTCCCGTCTTTCTCCCCAATGACCTCTATATAGCCAAACCGCACCAGACGTCCTTGCCCGGACGCCTTTCCTGCAAGAGCACCCGCCATAGGATAAAAAACGCCGTCCGCTCCTTCCAGTTCTTCCTGAAGATAGAGGAATCCGCCGCATTCCGCGACACAGGGGTTTCCTTCTGCGAGCAAATCTTTGATCTCGCGACGCATCGCCGTGTTCGCCGAAAGCTCAGCCGCGTAAAGTTCAGGATACCCGCCCCCCAGCAAAAGCCCGTCCAAGTCTTCCGGCAGATGCTCATCCTTAAGGGGACTGAAAAAAACAAGTTCACATCCCAGGGACGCAAGAAGCTCCAGGTTTGCCTTATAATAGAAGCAAAACGCAGGATCCCTTGCCACGCCGACCCGCACTCCCCTTCCTGGCTTCTCATTATATTCCTCCGCATGTTCCGGCCATTTAAATCCTTCCTGTACGTTCTCTTTTGCAAGCTCCATGATTCCGCTTAGATCCACCGTTTCTGTGAGAATCCTTGCCGCCCGCCGGACCTGGTCTTTCAGGTTCCTTATCTCCCCGGGAAGCTTTAGCCCCAGATGGCGGCTCTCGAATTGAAACGCCGCATCCTCCGGCATATATCCGAACACCTTGATCTCATGCCCCATTTCCCTTGCCGTTTTTTCCAGCATCTCCTTCATGCGCGGATACAGCATGGGCGTAATCCTGTTCAAAATCACTCCTTTGATCTGGCTATCCTTCCGAAATTCCAACAGTCCTTTTAGGAGGGCCGCTGTGGTGAGCGCCATTCCCCGGCAGGGAAGGACAAGGAGCACGGGGAGATGTAAGACGGATGCGATTTCATAAGAGCTTGCCTGATCTTTCCCCAGTTCCAATCCGTCATAGTACCCCATGACTCCCTCTACGACCGTGATATCGTTCTCTTCTGCATGAGTGAAGAACCGTTCCTTCAGCCCCTCTTTGCCGCTGAAAAAAAGATCTAGGTTCTCAGAATCTACTCCCAGAATCTCCTGGTGGAACAAACCGTCGATATAATCCGGCCCACATTTACATGCCGCCGCCCTTTGTCCCTTCTGCCTGTAGGCTTCGATCAGCCCGCACACAAGGGCCGTCTTCCCGCTCCCGCTAGCGGGCGCGGCGACCATAAAGCCTCCGCCTTTTCTGCTGCCTTGGCGTTCTTCCATCCGCATCCTAGGTCCCTCCTGTATCTTGCCAGCATCTTCATTTCGTATCTTATTTTGAACCCCCGTCTGAGATAAGGTACACCGGATTCTGTCCCATCATCAGATGATGCTCTCCAAGCTTTCTTGCTTTTGCCACCTGGATCTGGACAACCTCCGGGTCATACAAAAGTCCTTCCTGCGCGGCCTGTGTCACCTCCTGAAGCGTCTCCAGCGACACTGCATGGATGACAATGAGGACGTACGGATTCTTCTCCCGCACCAGGCGCAGGATCTCCTTCAATTTCCCGGAACTTCCTCCGATTAATACATGGGTCGGCGCTTCCAGCCCTTCCAGGACCTCGGGAGCCTCCCCTTCTATAATCTCGATCTGTTCCGTCTTAAATTGAATATGGTTTTCCTCGATCAACCGGATACCCTCCGGATTCTTCTCAATCGCATAGACCCGGATCCGCTCTGCCGAAAGCGCCGCCTCCACGGAGATGGAGCCGGTTCCTGCCCCGATATCGTAAAATACTGCGCCCTCCGCAAGACCCAGCTTCGCAAGAGAAACTGCGCGCACCTCCGCCTTTGTCATGGGTATATTCCCACGGATGAACTCCTCATCCTTTGGACGGCGGCGTATCCGCCCTTCCCACCTGGGATTTTCGATCAGAACGGTCACAAGCCCCTCCAACTCCCGCGGCTCCGCTTCGCCTGCCGACCTCTCAAGAATTTCTTCATCTGCATAGGAAAGCCTTCTCCCAATGAACAGGCGGACATCCGGGAAATCATACTTCTTGATTTTTTGACAGAACTCCCTGCCCTGATCTCCCCCCAGCAGGCAGAACGTTTTCTCATACCGCGCCACCGCGTCGATGAGCGCTTCCTCCCTTCCGTGAAGACTCGTAAGCTTTGCGTCCTCCCAGCTCACATTCAACCGGGACGCCAGATAGACCACCGACGAAATTCCTGGAAGGAAACGCACCTCTATACCTGCGTCCTCTAGGACCTGGGACAGCTTCTTCGCCCCGCTGTAGAATCCAATGTCCCCGGAAAACAACACCGCGCATTTCCGATACTGGGGATGAACCGTCAGATATTCCAATATCTTCTGCGGACGGTACTCGCAGAAACAAGGCTTTCCTAAGTTTTGAAACGCTTCGGTCATCCTCCTGGAGCCCATCAATATGTCGCACGCTTCGATACACTCCTGCGCCTCCCGGGTCAAAAGCCCCTTTGTCCCCATCCCTGCGCCGATGGCATACACTACGTTTCTTTCTTCATTCATTATGGTATCCCCTCGGCGTCACCATATGGTTCCCAATCTTCCTTGTCTCACTGTTTCCAATGAACACAGTGGTAAACATATCTGTTTTTGTCTCTTTCAATTCTCTCAGCGAAAGAATCCGCACCGACTCTCCTTCCCTTCCAATATTACGCACAATTCCGCAGACCGTCTCTGCATCCTTATACTCCATCATTAAAGAACAGGCTCTCTCCAGATAAGCCGCCCTCTTTTTGCTGGACGGATTATAAATGCATATCACAAAATCCGTTGCCACCGCGGCGATAAGCCTTTTCTCGATCTTCTCCCAGGGGGTCAGAAGGTCGCTCAGGCTGACGACTGCAAAATCGTGCGTCAAGGGAGCGCCAAGAAGTGCCGCTCCGCCCGAAGCCGCCGTGATTCCTGGAATAACCTCCAATTCAACCTGCGGATATTCTCCGGACAGCTCATACATCAGCCCTGCCATTCCGTAGATTCCCGCGTCCCCGCTGCATACAACGGCGGTATCCATCCCTTTTTCGGCCTCTTCAAACGCCGCCCGGCATCTTTTGATCTCCTGCCGCATCGGTGTGGAGATATAGACCTTATCCGGATATTCCTCCCTGATCAGATCAATATATACCGTATAACCGACAATGACCGGGCATCTTTTAAGCACCTCCCGCGCCCGCAGGGTCATCTGCTTTTTCGCCCCTGGCCCGATCCCTACAATATAGATTTTCCTCAAATCCCTCACCTTACCTTAATTTCCTGTCCTGAACTCTGTAGTAAAATTCGGATGATACAGCCTGGAACGCTCGTAATTTCCTTCCAGGATATCCCCGACAATAATCAGCGCCGTCTTTGTGACGCCATATTTTTTTGCCGTCTGAGCCAAATCCGCCACTGTGCAGCGAAAAACCTTTTCATCCGGCCATGTGGCTTTATAGACGATCGCTGCCGGGGTATCCGGCTCATATCCCCCGGCGGTCAACTCTTTGGATAGTATATCCAGCATGCCGGCGCTTAAGAACACCACCATCGTCGCCCGATGCGCTGCAAAGCTTTGGATCGATTCCCGGTCGGGAACTGGCGTCCTTCCCGCCATCCGGGTAATTACCACGGACTGCGAGACGCCGGGAAGCGTATATTCCGCCTGAAGAGATGCCGCCGCCCCGCAGAACGAACTGACCCCTGGGCATACTTCATAGGAAATATCCGCCTCCTTCAGCGCGTCCATCTGTTCCCTTACCGCACCGTACAGGCAAGGGTCGCCGGTATGGAGACGAACCACCTTTTCCCCGCTTTTTTCTCCGCGGATCATGACGTCAAGCACTTCCTCCAGCGTCATATAAGCGCTGTTATAGACTTTACAGTCCTTTTTTACATATTTCAAAAGCTCCTCATTCACCAGCGAACCCGCATAGACCACAATATCCGCTTCCTCAAGAAGCCTCTTTCCGCGCAATGTAATCAGGTCTTCTGCGCCGGGTCCTGCGCCCACGAACCAAACCATCTATGCTTCCTCCTTGATCATAAGCAGAGAATAATAACTGGCCTTATCCGGGATCTCCTCTGCTGAGAAATAATATCTCTCATCCTCCATCCCACAATTTTCTGCCATCTGTATCCGAATTCCCTTTTCCCTTGCCATTCTTTTAATCTCGGGCATCTTCTTCCCTGCCTTCATCAGGATCTTGGTTCCGGGAAGATAAAGACCCTTTTCCACTCCGTAAGAAGCGGGCAGGATATGGATCTCTTCCTTATTTCTGGCGATCTCTGTATCCAGAGCGGCCGCCGCCGCGCAAAAAGACGGGACTCCCGGCACAAGATGCGTCTCGTACCCTTTTCGCTTCAGCCGCTCATGCACGTACATTCCTGTGGAATACACGGACGGATCCCCAATCGTAAGAAACGCTGCCGTATCGCCCGCATCCAAGCGCCCCGCCGCCGCATCGGCGCAAAGGCTATGCGCCGCGTCCAGACGATCTTTTTCTTTTAACATGGGCATAGGAAGGTAAAGCTTGGCCTTCCCGGATACTTCCGGAAGAACCTGCCGTACGATCTGGTACGCCATGCATCCTTCCAGGAGCTTTGCATCCCCCCGGGCTTCACCCGCCGCCTCATAGATTGGCTTCTCAAATCCCTTCCGGGAAATGGGAAGCGCGACCACATGGCTCTCTTTTATGATACGGATGGCTTTCAGAGTGATTAGCTCCGGCTCTCCTGGTCCCACGCCCACTACATAAAATTTCCCTTTCATCGTCCCATCTCCTGTATCCGTGATATCAAATCGTCTGCCTCGGATGTTTTTCCAAGTATCCCCTTCTCTTTTGTAAATACCACTGCCGCAATCTCCAGGCCGTTCCCTGCCCGCTGCCGCAGGTGGTACTCGATTCTCTCCATAACAGTGCGCATCACCTGGCCCAACACCCCTTCCTCTTCCAGAATCTCTATGGCCTCCAGGGTCGTCACCGCGTCCATGATCCTTTTTACCGTGTCCTTTCGCACTCCCGCCATGGCGGCATGGGCGGCGAGCACTTCCATTCTTCCGTCCGCCTGACGGGAATGGGTATTCATAATGCCTGCTGCCACCTTTACCAGTTTTCCAGCGTGTCCAACCAGGAGGATTCCTTCCATAGACAGACGCAGGGCGTAGTCGATGGCTTCTCCGATGTAATTGCTGCACTTGACAGCCTGCTCTCCCTTGTACCCTATATTCTCCCGTAGGAACTCTTCTCCATAGTTGCCCGGCACCAGATAACAACAACCGCATCCTTCCTCTTTTCGCATCTTCATCTCCAGGTAAATGGTGTCGGTCAGGGCGCGTTCGCTCATTGGCTCCACGATGCCGCTTGTCCCAAGTACGGAAAGTCCTCCTACGATCCCAAGCCTTGGATTAAAGGTCTTTTGGGCCAGGACGTCCCCGCCCGGTATGGAAATCACAATATCCACACCGCCTGCGTATCCCGCCTTTTCCATCTCTTCCCTCACCGCATAGCAGATCATGCTTCTCGGCGCTTGATTAATCGCCGCCTCGCCGACTTTTTGCTCCAGCCCTTTCCTCGTAACACGCCCGACCCCCTCCCCGCCGTCCAGACGGATATCCCCGGAATCATTTCGTTCCACGCTGGCGTAGACATAGACGCCGTTCGTCACATCCGGGTCGTCGCCGCTGTCCTTCTTCACCGCACAGCGTACCCATCCTTTTCGGATCTCGATCCGCTCGATATCCAGGTACAGACAGATGCCGGCAGGCGTCATTAGAGATACCTGACGCACCTCGCTTCCAGAAAACAGCATGCGGGCGGCAGCCTTTGCAGCGGCGGCCGCACAGCTCCCGGTCGTGTAGCCTGTCCTCAATTTTTTCTGGTCTTTCCAGACAAACCTGCTGTTCTTCATAGTATCCACACCGTCCCGTCCGATTTTACTTTTTCCATTATAAAGACTTTTCCCTTTTTCCGCAACTGCTGTGCATAAAACACAAGGATATTCCCACATTTTTATACCTGGATCCGATAATATCTCACACTGGTTTCCTTTCCACGGCGGCGGATCTTCTCCTCCTTCTCCAGGACTCCCCCACACTTGGTGATCGTGCGGATGGAAGCGATATTTTTTGTATCGCAGGTGAGGAGCAAAACGTCGATGCCGATTACCTTCGCTTTTTCTGCGACAAGCTGCAGCATCCTGGTGCCGTATCCCTTCCGTCTGTCCCTGGGCGCCACACTGTAACCGATATTCCCGCCCAATACCTCAAGCTCCCTGTTCAGTTCATGCCGCAGCTCGATACAGCCTACCAAACGCCCCTCGTCTTCTTCAAGCGCAAAATATAAGGATGCCCGCACCCCTGTAACGGCATTTTCAGGCTTCTGGCTCTTTCTGACATAGTGGAGCCACTCCTTGTAATCATCAAAATGATGCAGCATACGGCCTCCGTTTATCTCCTTTTCCCCTGCCTCCAAAAATTCCCGCCGGAACGCCATCACATCTTCTTCCATCCCCTCGCCAGGCCGAACCAATCGGATCATACGCTGTCTTCTCCCTTCTGTCTGTCATAGATCAAGCTTCCTTGGCATGCCGCACGAACAGTTTCCGGATTCCCGGGACTTCACCGAGTCCCCGAATCACAGTCTTTACTTCATAGCCTGCTTCTTTTAAAATACTTTCCCAGGATCCTTCCCCGCCTGCCATATCATTCTTCACATGGTCGCCCGCCACGATCAGAAACGGCATCAGAACCACCCTCTCTGC
Organism: Coprococcus sp.; assembly: GCA_022793995.1. Classification (GTDB taxonomy): domain Bacteria; phylum Bacillota; class Clostridia; order Lachnospirales; family Lachnospiraceae; genus Allocoprococcus. The sequence continues at coordinate 13,665 of JAAWDY010000011.1, read as the reverse complement.
CTTCAATACGGCAAGCCGTTCTAAAACATCCCTAAGTTTTGGAAATCCTTCCACGGTCCCCACCAAAACCTGAGGATGGCCCAGCAGATGGAACATATATTCCAGCGTGGGATAGGCTGCGTTTGCATGATGCTCTGTCCCATGCCCTACAAGGAGCAACATCTCTTTGGGGCCTAGTGTATTCTCCTCCAAGACAGCTTTGGCGGCCTCCTTATAATCCTGCGGGCAGGTAAGAAGAGGCTTTCCCACCCGCATACTCTTAAATACGCCCTGGTATCCGGCCAGCTCTTTCTTCATGATATCATACTCGGTCCCATTAATCACATATGTCGGCTGTACGATCACGTCCTCGATTCCATCCCGCCTCATCCGCTCCATTGCTTCCTTTACATTTGAAACATCCAGCCCGTCTCTCTTTTTCAGTTTTCTTCGGATCATCTCGCTGGTAAATGCACGGTAAACCTCAAATTCTGGAAACGCTTCTTGAATCTCCTCTTCGATCGCTCCGATCGTCTTTTGGATTGTCTCCAGATGGCTGGTCCCGAAACTAACAGCAAGAACTGCCTTGTCTCTTTTCATCTTAAAATTCGATCCCCTTCCTTGCCATCATCCCCCGGTCAAAGGGGTGCTTCTCTTTTCGGATATCCGATACATAATCGGCGATCAGTAGCAGCTCCGCTGCCGGATCCCGGCCGGTCAGCACTGCTTCCAGCCTACTGGGGCGCTCTTTTAAGAACCGCAGCGCGTCTTCCCGGTCAAAAAGCCCGTACCGGTAAGCCGCGGCAAATTCATCCAGCACCAACATATCGTAACTTCCCGCCCCCGCTTTCTCCATGACCGTCTTCCACAGCTCCCCATACACACGGTGCAGCTCCCTTCTCTCCTCCTCGTCCAATGTCTGGTAAAATCCAAAACTCTTTTCCGGGCGCAGTACTTCGATCCGGGGGATAGCGTCCAGGATTTTTAATTCACCGGAATTTTCATTTTTCAGGAATCTTGCGAACAGTACGTTCATCCCGCTTCCCGCCGCACGCACGGCAAGCCCTATCGCTGCTGTTGTCTTTCCCTTGCCGTCGCCACAGTAAATGTGAAGAAGCCCCTTGTTTTCTTCTCGATTCTCTTCTCTCTTCTCTTCTTTCTTCTCCTGCTCCATCTACCTCTCCCACCTTTCCAGTTTTCCCGACTTTCGTGCCGTCTGCATCAGCCGCTCCATCCGTTGGTTGCATATCCCAATCGCGACCCCCGCGTCGATGACCCTGCGACAGCTCTCCACCATCCGCAGCGCGTCTTCATATGCTTGGTCGCTGATCTCACAGAAAGGTTCCTCGGCGATCACCCGGGATGCAAGCAGACGGGCCACCTCGTAATCAATATCGTTCCGATAGAGTATCCCTGCCGCAAAAGGCGTCCCCTCCTTCTGCAGCCTGCGGAACACAGGGATTCCCGTCCCACAGGAGGATAAGACAAACACCTCCGGCGTCCCCACAGGACCCGGAAGCTCAATGCTGCCGAAACACGGGTCGAAAAAACCATTGTCGATCCCGTACAGTTCCCGGATGACTTCCTCCTTGAAAACCTCCTCCGGGACCCCAAATTGGGAAATCCTTTCTCCCTTGACGCACATGATCTTATCCGATATCTTCTGCGCCAGATCGATCTCATGGAGGGACATGATGACCGTGATCTGCTCTTTCCTTGCCATGCTCTTTAAAATAGAAAGCAGTTCCAGCTTGTAGCGTACATCCAAAAAAGAAGTGGGCTCGTCCAGTATAATGACCTCCGGTTCCTGGCAGATCGCCCTCGCCAGCATAATCCGCTGTCTCTGGCCGTCGCTTACGAGATTAAAATCCCGGTCTTCCAGTTCCCGGGCGCGGACAATTTCCATTGCCGCGTCCACCTTTCTCTCGTCCTCCTCTGAAAGAATCCCCAGCCTTCCCGTATAAGGATACCGCCCTGCTGCCACCACATCGCGGCAGGTCATAAGCTCCGGCCGCATCCGCTCGGTGAGCACCACCGACATTCTTTTGCACAGCCTGCGATGCGGCAGCTTGTGGAGATCCTCCCCTTCAAAATACACCGTTCCGCCAATCATGCGTATCTGCCTTGTTAAGGTCTTAAGGATCGTGGACTTTCCCGACCCATTCGGACCGATCAAGGTGACGATCTCTCCTTTATTGATTCCGATATTGATATCTCCGATCAACATTTTCCCGTTATATCCTACCGAAAGCCCTTTCAGCTCAAAATAGTATTCCGACATACCTACCTTCCTCTCTGTCTGCGCAGCATCATAAAGATCACGACCGGAGCGCCGAAAAGCGAAGTCACTGTACTGATGTTCAGCTCCAAAGGCGCAAACGCCGTCCGCGCCATCAAGTCGCACATCATGCAGAATACCGCCCCGCCCAAAAAAGTCGCTGGAATCACCACGAGCGGTTTCGATGTGTTGAGGGACTGTCTGACAAGGTATGGGACCGCAATCCCAACAAACGAAATCGGACCTGCAAACGCGGTCACGCAGGCGGAAAAAACGCTGGACATAAGGATCAGCGCGATCCGAAACAAGCGGACATTCACCCCCATGCTCCGGGCGTATTCTTCCCCAAGCTGGTACGCCCCTATAGGTTTTGACAGAAAGAAAGTGAGTGCAAATGCAATACCTACCATCGCTGCCGCGATCTGCACGTGGCTCCAGCTCATGCCGGAAAAACTTCCCTGGGACCACCCATGTAGATTTACAATATCAGAATCTTCCGCAAAAGTCACCACAAAATCCGTGACTGCCGAGCAAATATATCCGATCATGATCCCTGCCACGAGAAGGGCCGCCATATGTTCGATCTTCCGATTCATCAGCAGGATGAACCCGGTAGAAAGGAGCGCCCCGATAAACGCAGCTAGAATCAGTGTATAGGAGGTAAAGGAGCCGAACCTCTTCAGGAAAACGATCATCGTAAGCGCCACAACCATTTTCGCCCCAGAGGAAATTCCCAGCACATAAGGACCCGCGATTGGGTTGGCGAAAAAGGTCTGCAAAAGGAATCCAGAAAGCGACAGCGCCCCGCCCAGGATAGCCGCCATCAGAATCCTTGGAAGACGGATCTTCCATATGATGCCATACTGTACCGGGTCGCCTTTTTTCAGAAAGAGGATCCGCCAAATTTCACGCACAGAAATCCATATGTTCCCTGTATTGATATTCAGTGCGGCGATCACAAGAAACGCGATCGCCAGCGTTAAAAAAACAAAAACATACCGGCTTCTTCTTTTTACATGATTTACCCGAGATTGATTTTCTGCCGTCATAAGTCTGCTCTTCCTTACTCAACTTTATGGAGAAACGTCATATCTTCCGCGTCTCCTTCTGTCAGCATCAGGTTCAGGTCGCGAATCAGCTGTCCCACAATATCCGTCGCCTGATACAGAGATTTTCCCGTGGACCAGACATTTCCTTCCTTCACCGCTTTAAAATCCGCGAACAATTCGCTTTTTGCAGTCAGTTCGTCGATACTTCCGATCGGCTGGTCGATGGATGCGTTGTAGATGAGATAATCCGCGTCCACAGCAGTATCGTAGAACGTTTCCATCGTCAGAGGGACCGAAGCTTTCCCGGACTCGTCCGCCAGGTCAGAAAACGCATACCTTCCTCCCGCGATCTCAATCATTTCCGGAATATAATCTTCCGCGCTGCGGACCACGGCCAGACCGTCCGTACTTATATAAAAATAGACCACTGTCTTTTCTGTATTCTGGAAATCTTTCAAGTCGCTTATGACCTTCGCCTGTTCGTCAAAAAAAGCGGCCGCCTCTTCCTCCTTATCCACCAAGACACTGTACAGCTTCACCCACTCGGTCCTTCCCAGAGGATGGCTTTCGTAACTGGAACGGTCGATCAAGACCGGGATATCCAGCATTTCGATCATCTCCTGCACCTTTGGAGTGTGGAGGATCATCGTGGATTCGATTGCAAGGTCACATTCTTCATTGAGCATCAGCTCATAATCCGGCTCACTATACTTTCCGGCAAAAAGGATCTCCCCCGCCTCCATCGCCGCCACCGCATTGTCGATATACCAGCCCGAAGCCTGTGTCCCGCTCAGACGGATCGAATCCAACGCGTCCATCGCGTCGAACAGAGCCATGGCGGAGGTCGCTGCCAGGTAAATCTTATTAAACGGCTGTTGAAGCACAATGATCGACTCATCTATAGAATCCGGCGTTTCTTTTCCTTCCGGCGACACCAGATACCTGGCGCTGTCATGGACGTCGATCAGCGCATACCCTCCTTCATAATAATACACGTCAAAGCATTCCGCATAGGTAAGCTCCATCGTCGATTCGTAGGTAAGCCCGCCGATTTCAGGCGCGGCGGCATTCTTTGCCGCCTGCTTCCCCTCATCCTTTTCCGCTTTCTTCTCCTTAGCACCGTCGGCCGCGGCCTGCCCCGCCGCAGCCGAATCTTGTTCCCCCGTATTCTTTCCCTCCGGAGCGCAGCCCTCCAGAAGGAGGACAGCCGCCAGTATAATTACAATGATCTTTTCTATCTTCTTTTTCATCATCTATTCTCCTGCCCCGCTTCTTTTACCGCTGTCTCGAACGATTTCTCACATACTTCTTCACAGCCGAAAAGTACTCCGTAGACTTTAACCCATTCTTTTTTTGCAAGGTCCGTCTGTTCATCAGCAGAACGGTCGACAATGACCGGGATCCCGAGCATGGCAAGTCTCCCGGTGATCTCCTCAAAACGCTCCGTCTGTTCCTTTGCCGTAAGTTTCGCTTCGGTTCCTTCCGCCTCTCTTGGAAGCAGGTCTTCTGGCATGATCGCCAGATCAACATTTCTCTTTATCAAAGTCTTATAGTCCAGATCGTCGAAGGGACCGCCGAAGGATACCTTGGCTTCCCCGCCGTCCGTTTCTTCCATTCTTTTGGCAATAAAGTCCACCTCGCAGTCCGTTTGCCCACATCCAACTGACGTCACTTGATCGAGAAGTCCAAGTTCCTCCATGACTTTCAGGATTTTATTAGAAGCGGCATACGTCTTAGCCAGAGGCAGATTCACAAGGATCATATCCTGCTCCAGTCCGACCGGAATCTCCACATTCTCCGGAACCAGGAGGTATTTTACTACATTTCCTTTATAGAGTTCTGCTGCAGCCTCCTTCTGGTTCACTACTGCCTCTCCTTCTTCCAACGAGATCGTTTCCTCCTCTGGATCTCTTGCCGTATCCCTCGTCATATCAATCTCCAGAAGGACGATTCCCTGATCGTAATGGTAAATCTTAAAATACTCCGCGTAATCCAGTTTCGTCTCGGACTTGTATTCCAGTCCCATGATCTCAGGCGCTTCCTCATCCAGCTCTTTATTGCTGTTCTCGCCTAAATCCTGCCCGTTTCCAGCTGCCGCCAGATAGATAAAGATATCATATGCGATCTCGTGGCTTGCGGACATCTTTGTCGTCATGCCGAGAATCCTGTTATTCTTGTTTAAGGCCACCGGGATCACGACCGTCGAAGTCCCTCCGCTCTTTGTTGCATAGTAGGTGTTGCCGTTTGCCTTTACATACTGGTAAGAGTCGCTGCTGAACGCCAGAGTGGCATATGCCCGGCCGTTCGTTACAGTGATCTTATTGCAAGTAAGCCTTACCCTTCCTGTACCTCCCGACCAAGAAAACCTGTCCGGCTTATAGACGCCGTCCGCCAGTGTGGTGGCGCTATCCACACGGCTGGTAGAACCGCTTGTATCGGACTCGTACATGGATTCATTGTCAGCCTTACCGTCGTTATCCGGGATGTCCGCCCCAGAAGCGTTACCGCCCGTATTTCCCGGATTGCTTGGAACACCTGGAACCGGAGGCGGTGTGACTGGGTTGTTCCCATCGCCCGGAAGATCTGAAACCTTCCTCAACGTATCAGACCGGAAGGTGATCGTCCTATCATACCATATTTTATTCTTGCTGCTGTAAGACGCCGCCTGAATGACCGTATCCAGAGCCGACACTGGAATCTCAAACTGATATCCCATCTTTACGAAGCCGTTTTCGTCTGTATACTTCTTTTCCCCAACCGGCGCGATCCAGGAAGATTGAGACGATGCGGCCGCTTCCTCCTTTGTCCCCATGTATAGGTAGGATTGGCCTGTTCCGCTTAATGTCACCCGCGCCGTCATCTTTCCATTTTTTACCGTCAACACCGCTTCCACAATGTTGAACATGGCTGCGTTCGTCTCAGCAGCAATCTGGTAAACTCCGTTTTCCGGGAGCTTGCTGTCCGGTTTCTGATCCGGGTCTGTGCCAGGATCCGGGTCTGTGCCAGGATCCGGGTCTGTGCCAGGATCCGGGTTTGTACCGGGATCCGGATCTGTACCGGAAATCTCCCCTGTTTTCTCTAACACACTGTTGATCCAAAAGCTGCTTTGTCGTGCTGCCCAGGAATCGGAAGCTTTAATATGTACCACATAATTCACTTCCGCTCCGATATCCTTTGCAGGTATCGTGAAGGTAAAGCATCGGTAGGCGTCCCCGATCTCTGTCCGCGGCGTTGCTTCCACCGCATGGGCGTCCTTTACAGAATCCGCATCGCCGACAGAACCGATATATATCTTGTCATACGCTGCTGCCTGCGTAATCATCGTTACTGTCGCGGTGTCCCCCTTAATGGCAATGCTACTTCCCCTCTCGAAAGATAAAGATGCATAATTGCTCGTCGGATAGGCGGCCCCATAGAGGTCGTAAATTCCATTTTCCGCAGTATTCGCCACTTCTTCCAGCTTCGGAATATTGATAAACAAATCCCTTGCATAGCTGAACCAACCGCTCTTCGTTCCGGGCGTAATCGCAAGATTCATTCCCTGCTTTCCTGCCGGAACCGCGAATGTAAATGTCGTTGTTCCCGAGGATGCGTCGTAAGTTCCGCTGTAGAAAGGCGTCTTATTGGCGTCCGCCTGTGTACCCAGATACAGATGCGTCCACTTCTGTCCTTCCACAACTAATGATATCCGTACCTCTCCATCCTTTAGTACAGCTTTGGAAGACACAACCTTAAAGTCATGATACGGACTTCCCGTACCGCCTACTACGGCCGAGATTCCATCCTTTATGTTGGGAATAATTTCACCATTATCGGGAATATAGATCCAGAGATATTGATTGTCGTACCAACCCTTCTTAGATCCTGCCGGATATCCCAGTGCTACAGGAAGAACCTTCCTCTTGTCGGAAGAAGGACGCGTAAAGGCAAAGCTCCATCCTCCTCCAGCAAGCTCTGTCCCCTGGATATAGGAAGCTTTGTCGGCGTCATCTTTAGAGCCAAAGTACAATTTATTGTAAGAGGTATTCTTTGTAGTAACCGTGATATGCAGCCTGCCGCCGTTCTCCTCCACAAAAGACTTGTCTATCATAAACATCTTAAAACCCGAGCCGTCTTCCTTTACAACCTTAACCTTGTCTCCGGTCACGATCGGGGTTATGGGTTCTCTGACAACGGCGGTGTCGGAAACCACCTCCGTCCCGTTCTTGTCTTTCACAACACAGCGGTACTGTCCGGCGATATCGGACGCCATGGTAAAGCTGTAGTCCGCCGTCCTCGCACTGTCCCCTGTGCAGTCTGCCCATGTCGTTCCGTCGGAGCTGAACTGCCAGGTATAAGATAAATCGTCCCCCTCGGCCGCGACCAAAAGCGTCACCGACGCTCCTGCCATCGCGATGGTTTCTTCTTTCGGCTGGGATGTGATCGAAAGGGCGCTGGGAGCAGATAGAATCTCCCTCTCTCTTTCCTCCCAATCTGCGATGCTCCCGTTCTCGTTACTCATTTCCTCATTTGTCCCAGACTCTTCTGTATCCTCTGTCTCTTCAGACACCGCCGGATCGCCCTCCACATCGTTATCCTTGTCAGCCAGCTCGGTTTCTGCGCTCCCGCCTGCTTCTCCGTTCTCTGTAACCTCACCGGCCGAATCTGCCCCTGTCTTCTCATCAGCAGGCTTTGACCCTGCGACCGTTTCCTCTACAGGCTTTGTTTCCTCGCTCTCAGGAAAAGACGCCTCCTCTGTACTCTTCGTTTCGGGAGATAACGCCTCCGGCGCCTTCTGCTCTTCCACGCTTGTAGAATTCACGTCCGCTTCTGTCTGCTCCGTCTCTGCCGCGTATATCTTAATACAAGACGACGGCGAAACAGCCATGGAAAAGGCCAGTAACAGAGCGAGCCGACGGCCCATGTTTCTCTTTCCCATTGTTTCTTTCCTCCTATCCATGTGCCTTTTGCACAAATTTTGTTTTCTGGCCTTTTGGGAAGCGGCCTCCCGTTGGTATTGCAAATAATTTCTAAAAAGAAAAACCCGCTTTTCTTCTCAAAAGCAGGTATCACGAAAAAAGCTATGACTAAACATAACCTTTTTATTTACATGAAAACGCTTTCATCGGAAGCTATTCACCAACATTCTCAGCAGGTTTCCTGGCTTGCAGATCATCGCTTGACCGACGCCTTCTCACACTTTCATGCAATGGCATATTCCGCGGCTTTGCTCCCTGCTTACAGTGACCGGATCGCTCAGGATTTCCACCTGATTCCCTTTTACCCTTACAAACACAATGTCTGTCCGGCACTGAGAACCCCATATTCTTTTTCTCGACAGATCACTTGCTGTGCGTGCGTTCGATCACTCGCCGTGCGCACTCGTTCATGCCATTCGCACTTCCCGCAAGCGATAACTCGCACTAGACTCGTTACGAACTCGCTGTGCGCACTCGGAAGCCTTTGGCTTCCTCGTTCACGGGCATTCGCCCTATGAAAAAAGACAAAGCTGAATTTTCTTACATGCAAGCATGACGAAAATTCACTTCGCTTTTTTCGCACTGCTCATTGCTGTCGTGGACATTATACCTTAAAGATGTGGGGATTGCAAGATTTAGGATTTAATGGGTAGGGTTTCCCCCTTTTTCAAAACTGTCATTTCACATATCTGTGAGTAGTAACAATACCTCCCCGATATCCCCATCGATGCATATTGACTGCCCATCAATCTCTTTCAGACAGGCCGCTTCCCCATAATTGACACAGGCATACACTGCCCTCGGATTCGCCGCTGTCATCTGCCAAAAGGGATATTTGATAATCGCAGGGGTGTTTGCACCAACGCCAAGATCGAAAAACAAAATATGCAAGTTTTTATGCCGCCTGATAAAGTCCTCATAGCGGCTCGCTGCCGCAACCATTCGGCGTACAGCTTCCTCATTATCGTAAGTTTTATTGTGGCAGGCTTTGGAACATTGCCAAAGTCCATAATCGCCCTGTGTATAAAATACTCTGTGCCCAATATTCTTCGAGTGTTTCGTAGGGATAAAAGCCTCCTGAATACATATCGGAAAATCCGTATTTCTTACGGAAATCCGCAAAATGTTTCTCAAAGCGTTCTCCGCTGTAAGAAAAACCTGCTGCCGCAGACATTCCTGCGCCTGCGCCAATTACGATAGCATCTGCACTTTCTATTTCATCTTTTAGCCTTTCAATCTGTTCCGAGTAGCTCTCGGTAGATGTTGTAATCAAGTTCCTTAAAAATATTGAAAACCACCTCGATTTCGCTGTGTGTTTGTTCTTTGTACTCCCTTACAGTTTCCACTGCGATCTGTGCTGCTTTATCATTTGGAAAATGAAACTCCCCCGTAGAGATACAGAAAAATGCAATACTCTTTAACCCATTTTGATCTGCCAATTCTAAACAGGAACAGTAGCAGGATGCAAGCAATTTTGCATCTTTTTGGGTAAGTCTGCCGTGAATAATCGGACCGACCGTGTGCAATACGAAACGGCTCGGCAGATTGTAGGCTGGCGTGATTTTCGCCTTGCCTGTTTCTTCCTCGTGACCTTGCTGTTTCATAAGTTCTGCACAAGCCAGACGAAGCTCCACCCCTGCAATGGTATGAATGGCATTGTCAATACAACCGTGGTTAGGGCAGAAACAGCCGAGCATTTGACTATTGGCAGCATTGACTATACCGTCACATCGTAGCGTAGTAATATCGCCACGCCAAAGATATATCCCTTTTTGAACAGGCTCTAAATCGGAAAGATCTGTAATTCCTTTTCGCCTTGTTTCTTCTTGTAAGTAGGCATCCTGCACCGTCAAAAATTCCTTTGTCACGGGCAGAGGCATACGAATATTAAAAAGCGAACGAAGCAGAGTCTTCTGTTCCTGCTCATCAGACGCAATCTTTATTTTAGAATACTGCGGCCGTTCTTTTAAAAGAGCCGCTATTAAATATTTTCTTCTCTCACGCTATGTCATTCTTCTTAGCCTTTCCGTACAACTGCTTTCTAGGCAGATTTTGAATATCCCATTTAGAACTTACCGTTCTCCGTAGCTCTTGACTATATTATACGAATGGCAGTTTCAAGTGTAAAGTACGCACTTTATTGTGGTGTAGTTACCGAAATGATACAAATGCGTGATTTCAGTCATTTTCACAATTTTATATGCGCAAAAAATTTTTTCAAAAAATGATCCGTTGTTGATTTCAATTTGAAACATTGATTATTTTGAGGGTGTATAGTACAATTTTATGTAAAGTTTCTGATAGAAACTAATGTAGGAAGTGATATAATGAGCGAACAAAAATCAACAAAAGAATTACCTGCTTATCCTGTGGAAACGACCTTGATTTTAATCGGTAATAAGTGGAAAGTGTTGATTTTGCGTGACTTGCTCCCCGGCACAAAACGCTATGGAGAATTGAAGAAATCCATAGGCAGTGTATCTCAAAAGGTACTGACCGCTCAACTTCGTGATATGGAAGAACATGGTCTTATCAATCGTAAAGTGTATGCGGAAGTTTCGCCGAGAGTAGAATATTCTCTGACTGATTTAGGTAAGAGCCTGAAACCTATTCTTGAAGCACTGTGGAATTGGGGCGAAGAATATAAAGCATCCATGAATTGAAAAATGCCAGGTTCAAAAGATACCACAGGTTTATATCTTTTGACCCTGGCATCATTTGCATTCTATAAATGCATTATTAAATATCTTGACAAACATACTAATAGTATGTTAGCATAGAAACATACCAATAGTATGATAAGGAGGTGAGGAATATGGCAAGAAACAGGCATCCAGAAGAAACTGTGAATTTAATATTAGATGTTGCTTTTCGTTTATTTATGGAAAAGGGATATGAGCATACTTCCATTCAGGATATTATAAATCATTTAGGCGGTCTTACTAAAGGTGCCATCTATCATCATTTTAAGTCAAAGGAAGATATCTTAATTGCTGTTACAGACAGAATGACGGCCGAATCGAATCAGATGCTTGCAGTCATCCGTGACCGTTCTGATCTTAGTGGGGAAGAGAAACTAAAGACAATTTTTAGTGAATCAATCAACCGACCTGTACAGAACGATATTTTTACAGTTGCTCCAGATTTTCATAATAACCCGAAACTTCTTTTTAGCCTTTTGCATGATACCATAGATAACGCAGCGCCAAACTATATTTTGCCGATTATCAGACAGGGGATTTCAGACGGTTCGATCAAAACGGATTACCCAGAGCAATTGGCAGAACTGATTGTGCTTGCGGCAAATGTCTGGCTGAATCCTATGATATTTGATAGTACTGAAGAAGAATCCTGCCGGAAGTTTATCGTATTCAGACAGATGCTACAAGGCTTTGGTCTGGATATTGTAGATAGCGAAATGTTAGAGAGATTGCAGGAGCTTGCATCGATCTATCAAAAGAACAAGCAATAAAAAGTATAATGGAGGTTTAAAGAATGCATCAAAAACTATTTTCAAAAGATTTTACGTTCGTTGTCATCGGTCAGATTATCTCTTTGTTCGGCAATGCAACAATAAGATTTGCATTACCGCTCTATTTATTAAATTTGACAGGCTCATCTGCACTTTACGGAACTGTTACAGCGTGCGCCTTTATTCCTGCCATTTTGCTGTCGCCTATTGGCGGCATTGTTGCAGACAGGGTCAATAAAAGAAATATTATGGTAATACTGGATTTTTTTACGGCGGCAGTGATCTTAGCCTTTTCTCTGCTTATGAATGAAGTGAATCTCATTCTCCTTTTGACGGTTACATTGATGCTTTTGTATGGCATTGCGGGTGCGTACCAGCCGTCCGTACAGGCAAGTATCCCTGCACTTACCAATCAGGATAATTTTATGGCGGCAAATTCTATTATCAATACCATCAGTTCATTTGCTTCTTTAATAGGTCCTGTACTGGGAGGTATTTTATACAGTGCATATGGATTAAAGCCTGTGTTGTGGGTTTGCATGGTATGCTTTATTATGTCGGCGGTTATGGAAATTTTCATTAAAATACCGTTCCAGAAACAAGCTTCAGGCGGTAACATATTCAAAACAGCCAGAACCGATTTTACAGAGAGCCTCCTCTTTATCCGAAAGGGGAAACCTTTTATCGGAAAAGCCGTTCTTGTCATCTGTGGAATTAATCTGTTCCTTGCCGCAATGATTATTGTCGCACTTCCATATCTGGTAACAGAAGTGTTACATTTTGATGCTTCACAGGCAAACAGGCTATATGGTTTTGCAGAGGGAGCATTGGCGGCAGGTGGGTTGGCAGGTGGGATCGGAGCAGGCGTTTTTGCAAACAAACTGGCGATCTATAAATCCGGTAATCTCATAATTGCTTGTGCGGTATGCGTGTTTCCTATCAGTGTTTCATTGATATTGTTTTCCTCTCCAATAATAAATTATATTGTCATAACCGTATGCTGCTTTGCCATTATGGTATGTTCAACGATTTTTACTGTGCAAATGCTGTCCTTTATCCAAACAGAAACCCCGCAAAATTTAATTGGAAAGGTAATTGCTGTCATTCTTACCGTTTCCATGTGTGCACAGCCCTTGGGCAATGCATTCTATGGTATTCTGTTTGAAATCTGTAAAGGGTTTGAATATGCTGTTGTTTTATTTTCAGGTGTTGTGTCGCTTATGATCGCCATTCGCACAAAAAATATTTTCAACTGTGCGGTTGTGGTTCATGGCAGGACTCAGTAAGGAAATCGATGCGTTATGTGCCGGAATGTTACAGACACCGATCGCCGCAAACCCATACGATAGTCTGCCGGATTTTAACTTCCCCGTAAGAAGCCCCGGGGCGATACTTCCCAAGATAGTGGCAACCGCCAAGCATTATGGAACTGCGCATAACAGGCTATGGAATCCCACTCACTCATTCACACATACCTGTTATTCTGATTTGCAATAATGCTGATGTAATTCATATATTTTTTGCTGCATTCGCTTTATTAACTCCACTGGTTCTAACACAGTGGCATTATTTCCAAACGGCAATATATAATCAGCAACCCATTCTAATGCAGCATGGTTTATTTCCATGTCGATTATCCCGCCGCCTGTTGAAAATGTTTTCAATCCACTTGCAAGCAAACATTCACTTTCACAGCGTTTGACACCTATATCCGTTAGTTGGATTTTCATGTGGTAATCGTTTTTAACCTCTGTTTTTTCTAGATATTCTTGAATTGACGAAGGAATAGAGTATTTTCCTTTTGGATACGGCTTTTCCTCTATGATTTCTTTGATACGGTCAACCCGGAACACTCTGATTTGATTTGCTGTTGTACAATACGCAGGGCAATACCAAAGTCCATTCATGGCATATAAGCCGATAGGTATA
>JAAWDY010000010.1 GCA_022793995.1 Coprococcus sp. | reverse complement strand
AGCACAATTTCAGCCCCTACACAATCACGAATCTAAAACGCAACAAATCTATAACAATGAACACATTAGAAAAGCTATGTAAAATCCTTAATTGTCAGGCTGAAAGCATAGTTATCTTTACTGAAGATGAATAAAAGCACAGTCAAGGCAGAATAACAAAGTGCGTTATTCTACCTTTTTCAATTATTTATTCATACTAAAAATGTCAAGACAGAAAAGAGTATTTTCAGATATAAAGAATCTGAAAATCTTCCTTTTCAATCTTGACATTTGCCGAGGTTATCTATCTCTATCATGTGTATGTGTGCGTTCGTGTGTATGCTCTTTTTGGTCTTTATAGGCTTGTTGAATATCTTTTCTTTCTTGCATAGGTAATGTAGGATTAACAATTTCAGGATAAGGCTTTGGACTATTTGTTAAATGCGCTTGAAAACATTCCCTTTCATATTGCGCTTGTGTTAGTGCTTTTTCTTTGCAATAATTTTCTCTAATAGAAACATATCTGTTAAATTCTTTTTGTCTTTTTTCTTCTCTTTCTATATCCTTTTCCCTGTCGCTTAAATCTCTCTCTTTGCTTGTTAAACTTTTTTCTTTTTGTTGTAGTTCTCTTTTTTGTTTATCAAGTTCTTTCTGTCTTTCTAAGTTCTGTTTTTTCTGTTCTTTTAATTTTTCTTCTTTTCTTGTTAAGCGTTCTTCTCTTTCAGAAACTTCTTTTTCTTTCTCTTTTAATCTCTCAGCTTTTGCTTGTAGTTTTATCTCTTTAACAGACATATTGCGCCCTTGTTCTTTTGTAATTCCATTGATAATGTTTATCTCTCTATCGGGCATACGTTCCCTTAAATAGCGTTGTAAATCATCGTGAAAAGTTGTCAAATCGTTTCTTGTCAAAACTTCTTTTGCACATACTTTTTCTTCTTGTTCGTGTTGTGGGTTTCTATCATCAGATACAGGAATAAAAGAATAATGCATATGCGGTTGTTTTTCATCCATGTGAACAAAAGCCCCTACGCAATTATTAGCACCATATCTATCATTTAAAAAATCAGTTGTATGTATAAAAAATTCTCTTTCATTTCCGTTGTAGTCTTTAGGTAAAGTAATAACCCAATCGCACATTGTTTTTACATCAGCACGCCCCAAATTATAAAGTTCACCTAATCTATTTTTATATATCTCTTGTGGGCTTTCTTCTCTTTCCATAAGATTGTAATTTTCTTTTGTTCTTGTTTTGTCTATATCTTCATTTGAACGGTTGCAATCTTTCTCATTTTTACGGTTGTAATGATTAAGTAAATGCCCCGTTTGAGTGTTCGTATATTTTGCTACGTGAGCCATTATAGCACCGCCTTTCTTTATAATTTCATCAGTGCCATAATTTTCCCTCTTGCTTAATTTTACATCACACCAAAAGCCAAAATCAAGAGAACGCCAGGGTTGGTATAGCGAGTTATACCAACGTTGTTGGTAACTCGCAAGGGGTTGCACCCCTTAACCCCCTTTTAAGGCTTTACAGCCATAGACAAAAATAGCACATATGCCGGAAACGGCATATGCGCTATTTATCTATTTAATCGAAAAAAGAATCGTTATCATCAACAGGGAATCCAAATTCATCTACTTGAAGTTTAGCTTCTTCTTGTTTTTTTGGTTCTTCTTTAGGTTGCTTATCTTTACTCTCTTTTTCTATTTTTGCATTTATTTCATTTAAAATCTTTTCAGACGCTTTTAATTCTTCTTCACATTCAGCTTGATTCAAATATTTAGGAACATAGCTTTTATCAGAAACAACAGTATAGTTATGACCGCTTTTCTTATAACAATAAGTGCATTTTTTTGTTTGTATATATATTAGATTATCTTTATTATACTTTGGCGTTTTTTGTTTCTTTGGTTCTCTTCTTACAGTATCTAAAATAATAATGCCCTCTTCTTCCACCCATCGAGCCATAATATCGGATAAACATATATGAATCCTTTTTTCCTCTTTTTCAGCTTTCTTTTTTGCCATAATAGGCACAGCATAATTTGTCATTTTATTGACTTCTTCATACTTCATAACATTAACATCATCATTGAAATTATACTCAGTAATATAATTATAATCAGCTTTATAATATTGTTTAAATCTTCTATATAGTTGATTCTTATCTTCACCTTTTGGACATAGCGCATTTGCTAATTGATATGGCTCTATATTAGCCGTTACAATCAACAACTTACAAAACATCAATTTATTTTTGAATCTACTTGCAACAGGAGTAGCAGTATCATTATCAGTCAAATTTAAAAGCTCTTTCCATCCCATTGTATCAACGCCTAAATCATCAATAATAGTTGCTTCTTGCCCCATGAAGAATTGTGAGGGGTCTTTTGCACCAGCTACATTATATGTAAGTTTTAGGCTTTCACAAATCTTTTTAGCAAGTGATGTTTTACAAGCCCTAGACGCACCAGTGATATATATACAAGTCATATTTCTTTCTGTCTTTTGTTGCAACTCTCTTTCGTATCTATTCATTGCAACAGTAATAGCTTTACCATGTGTAAGTTCTTCTTCACTTGTTAGCATTTTAGACATATTCAGCTTGTTTATTTTTCCGTTTTCTATTGCGTCCATTATCTCTTTGCGTCTTTCCATTAGCAGGCTTTTTCTAGTTGTTTCTTGATATTCTTTTACTCTTTTTTGTACTAATTCAGAAAAATTAATATCAGCACTACAAACAACTTCATCAACAGCATATTGAGCCTTTTCGACATTTAGAGCGTGAGTAGCATATACAATAGCTTTCTCATAAACATATTCTAAATCTCTAACCATTGACCAACCTACATTAAGCCACTTTGCTATATCTTCTCTTTTGCGCCCCTTATTGGCAGGTAATTGTAACCACACATGATAATGTGGCGTTTTAAGTGTTCCTGCTATATGTTCACTATTTTCTTCTTGTTCAACATATGAATATTTATCCCTATCGTGCAATACATAACACCAACTAGCTATCTTTTCATCAGCCCTCAACTTTTTCAAGGTCTTATTTAATTCTTCTTCAATCACATTTGAAGCGTGATTATATATTACGCAACTTTTTACTTTATCCGTTGCGGTTTGTTTTTTTCTTCTTTTTGGCATAAAAAAATCTCCTTTCATCCTAATTTTTTATTGGACATAAAGGAGCATAAACATATACACGCTAATTCGATAGACATATCATCTATTGACAATTTATTCTATTTATTATATTATAGATATAACAAACGAGTTGTTTATACACTCTATATGTTTTATGTCTATGCTCTAAGCCGTTCGCCAAACGGCTTTTTTTATGTCTATAGATAAATTTTATAACACATTTTTCTTTTTGGCAAGATATAGCAAAGTTGTATCTTATACTCATAATGTTAATTGTTCTAATTCTTACGAATTAGAACCTTTTTTCTTGCTCTTGTATTGGCTTGTGTTCTATCGAACACTACGCCCTCATATAGACGTATTCAGAGGGCTTCTAGCCCTCTTCATCCGCCCATATTCGTAAGTTAATTTTACTTCTTATCTTTCGCCCCCGTCGCATTTTACAAGCCGTTATGGGGAATTAAACGCTCTAAAAATTCCCCATAACTGAATTAAAATTCCCCATAAACGAGCAAAAATTCCCCATAACTGAACAAAAATTCCCCATAAACGAGCAAAAATTCCCCATAAAAAACGGGGGCTTGACCGCCTAAGGGCGGTAGCGTGCGCCCCTCAAAGTCAAGTGGGGCGCACGCTGTACCCCTTGATTTTACAGGCTTTTTTGCTATTTATACAATTATTTTCTGGTATACATTTCAAAATCAAAAACATAAAAAATTCCCCATAAAACAATAATATAAAAAAAGCTATTAGGTTTTTTGGGGAATTTTTACACTTATAATTATAAAATAGCACATATGTGCCGGTGGCACATATGCGCTATTTATAGCAATAAGTAAGAAACACAAAAAGCACTCTTTCGAGCGCTTTTCAGACTGGACTATTTTTTCATCTTTCCACGCCGTTTCGGTGTAGGCTTTTCCTGTGCAAATTTTCTTTGTGGGTTGTAAGAACTTTCTACAAAAAGACTAACGCCTAAATCTCTTAGATATTGCTCTGTAACAGCTATACTACTATGGTCTAAGATTTTAGACAGCGTATATATGTCTTTTTCTTGCTTATAGTAGTTTTTGGCGAATGTGTGACGGAATAAATGTATGCTTGTCTTTTCTATCCCTAAACGCCTATTATATTTGCGCACATAATCTTTCATAGTGTCATTATCCATACGCCCTTTGTCACCTTTGCAGAACAAATAATCATCATCATTCAACTCAAAAAGGGCAATATACTTTTTAAGGATTTTGAGTATATCATCATTCAAGTAAAGCGTCAGCCCTTGATTGTTCTTTGTTTCATTCACAATAAGCATATTCTCTTTCTCAATAATGTCCTGCACTCTAATTTCTAAAGCACTGTTAAGGCGTAGGGCAGTAGCACAAATCAAATTAATAAATACCCATGTCTGATACTGAACCTCTGTGCAATCTTCTGGCTTCTTTAATATTTGCTCTAATTCGTAATCAGTGTAGCAGACTTTTACTTTTTTCTGATACTTAGGAATCTTTATCCTAAATTCATCAGTATAATGATTATCTTGCAACCAATAGATAAATGCCCGAACGCTTCTGCAGTATGTAGCAATAGTAACATCACTTTTGCGGTCATCTTCCTGCAAATCTTCAACAAAAAAATCATAAAGGTCAAGACTGATAAAATCAGTATAGCCGTTTTCTATTTCATTGCACTTAATGAAATAATCAATATGCATTTTATAGGTTGCTAGAGTGCTTTCTTTTGTGTTCTCTGCCCGTTTGTCTTGATAATAATACTTTAATGCTTCTGAAATCTTAATTGCGCCCTCTTGCATTTTGCCTGTCCTTCTTCTTTTCATAGTTTTTCGCCTGTCCTTTCTCTCTGAAATTAACAGGCAAGACTATTATAAAATATGCAAGGTCTTTTTACAATAAAAAAATCCCTTAAATCCAAAAAACCTTGAATTTAAGGGATTCATGCGGAAGATGGGACTTGAACCCACACGAGCGCATTGCTCACAAGATCCTTAGTCTTGCTCGTCTGCCAGTTCCGACACTTCCGCATGTCACGGTTTCCCGCCAACGAAAATTATCATACTCCATTTGAATAGAATTGTCAATAGAAAAATCGACAAAATTACCAGAATCTCTTTTTTTCTTGCTATTACCCTGTATTTCATTTTATAATAAGAGTATAGTGTATCTTATGGATTATAAGTATGGAAAATATGATTTTGAAAAGAGGATTGTATATGAAAAAGAAGAAACTTTGTGGTATCGCGGCGCTTATCGTGGGACTTTCGGCAGCGCTTTGTTTTACGGCCTGTAACAAGCCCAGCATTTCCGAAAAACTTGCTGAGAAAAACGGAGGAGACGAGCAGGCAGCAAACGACTCGGAGCAAGAGGGAGGGGCGAAGGACGAGGAGGAACCAAAGCAAGAGCGGAAGTGGCTGCGCGTTCAGGAAGAGAAGTACGATCAGGACGGCAAACTCATCTATACGCTAGGCTGGACATACAACGATTACGGACAGATTCTAGAGGAAACAAAGACGAAGGACGGCGAGGTGACCGCGCATTACACCTGCGGCTATGATGAAGAGCAGGTGAGAAACAGCCAGGAAGGGTTTGATACTATTTTTTATCAGAACTGCACCGAAAGGCAGGAATATACCTATGTGTTCGACGAATATGGCAGGGAGGCGTCGCGGCATGAGATCTGTGAAAAGACATATCAGCCGGGAGAAGAAACAAGGAACGGAACCTGGGAATATGACTATACATATTTTATAGATGCCGCCGGGACAAAATTAGGATATGTAAAAGGGCAGACCGGGCAGGAGCCTACCAAAGCCATGCTCTACAATTATCAGCAGATCGAAACAGAGGAGTCGCGCGACGAAAACGGCCTTGTGACGAAAAAGGCAGAGGGGAACAGGGTCCATGAATATGAGTACGACGCCAATGGGAATGTGACGAAGGAAACGTATACGGCAAATGTAGGGACAAATAGTGAATTTCAGGAAGTATACATATATTCTTATGAGGAAAAGCTGGTAAAGCCGGTGAAAGAAAAGAAGCCCGAAGGCGCGGCCAAAGAGCTTGAAGTCATGTGGCAGACAATCGAAAGAGATACGGATGGGAATTATGTAGCTGGATACAACTTTATTTACGATGACAGAGGACGGCAGATTGCGGTAGTGAATGGTAACGACTTAACAGAATATCGGGAATACGACGAGAATGACAATGTAATCCGCGTCTACACGCAAGGGATGGTTACGGATATGATCTATGACGAAGCCGGGAGAAGGGTACGTGAGGAATTCCGTGAAAAAGTGGGCGGCGAGATCGTGATGTACGGGGAATGTGAGAGTGATAAAGATGGAAACGTTGTGCGATCGGTGACTCATGTCGTAGATGATTTTTATGAAAGCTCAGAAGGATTTGCCCGGGAGGACGAGTATAAGGACAATCGTCTGCTGTCCACCAAGTATTACAGAGGTGATAAAAGCTTCGACAGATCCGAAGCATATGAATATGACAAGGATGGGAAAATTGTTTCCGTGACCTACTATGATGCGGACGGGAACGTGAAAGGCACGTCGATTCCAGAATATGCGACGATTCAGGTGTTTGAATGATAACCGTTTTATTCTGACAAAGAAAATACCAACTGTATGGTTGAAAATGCGATTCACGGCGGCTCGTCGTACAGTTGGAAAAATAAAGGAGGTAAAAGAGACAAATGCTGGAGAAAATTGATTTGAGCAAAAAGATGGGAAAGAGCGAGTACAAGGAAGCGATGGCGGATCTGGAATTAAAGCTGGGGAAGCTGCAGAGGGAATGTAAAGATCTGAAGATTCCAGTAATGATCGCGTTCGAGGGATATGACGCGGCGGGAAAGGGACTGCAGATCGGCAAACTGATCCAGGGACTTGATCCGCGTGGATTTGAGGTACATGCAGTCAAGAAAGAGACGGAAGAAGAAACCATGCATCCTTTTATGTGGCGTTTCTGGACGAAAACGCCGGCCCATGGAAGGATTGCGATTTATGATACAAGCTGGTACAGAAGAGTCATGATCGAACGCTTTGACGGTAAGGTGACAAAGGAAGAGATTCCAGCAGATTTTGAGTCCATCCGCGCGTTCGAGAAGCAGCTTACGGACGATGGAATGGTGATTATCAAGTTATTCCTGGCGATCAGCAAAAAGGAGCAGAAGAAACGTTTCAAGAAACTGCTGGATTCTCAGGAGACAGCATGGAGGGTCGGAGAAGGAGATCTGGCAAGAAATAAGCATTATAAAGAGTATGAGAAGATAAACGAGGAAATGCTGAGAAAGACGGATACGCACTATGCGCCGTGGACGATTATTGAGGCGACGGATAAGCGGTATGCCACGGCCAAAATCTACACCACGGTCATCAATGCGATGGCGGCGGCAGTGGAAAAGGCAAGACAGCCCAAAGCGGAAGCGAATGGAACCAGCGAGGCGGCGCCGGATAAAGCGTTCCAGGAATCCATCCTGGCAAAAGCAGACTTGACGAAAACCCTTTCTAAGGAAGAATACAAGGAGCGCCTTAAAGAGCTTCAGAAGAAAATGCAGCGTCTACACGGCGAGCTGTACCGCAGAAGAATTCCAGTGGTCTTAGGCTTTGAAGGATGGGACGCGGGAGGAAAGGGAGGCGCCATCAAGCGTTTGACCGAATACATGGATCCCAGGGGATATGTGGTAAATCCGACCGCCTCCCCGAACGACATCGAGAGGTCGCACCAGTATTTATGGAGATTCTGGCGCGCGATGCCGAAAGCAGGGCATATCGCACTGTTCGACAGGACCTGGTACGGGCGTGTGATGGTGGAAAGGATCGAGGGATTCTGCTCCACCGAAGAATGGCAGAGGGCTTATAAAGAGATCAACGATATGGAGCAGGATTTGGTAAACGCAGGCGCGATCGTGATGAAGTTCTGGATGCAGATCGATAAAGACGAGCAGGCGGCGCGTTTTAAAGCAAGACAGGAGAACCCGGAGAAGCAGTGGAAGATCACGGACGAGGATTGGCGGAACCGGGAAAAATGGGATCTGTACGAGGACGCGGTCAACGAAATGCTGATACGCACCTCCACCCCGCAGGCGCCGTGGATTGTCGTGGAAGGAAACTGCAAATATTATGCAAGGGTCAAGGTACTTGAGAGCGTGGTATGCGCGATCGAGGAGCGCCTGAAAGAAGAAGACAGGAAAGAACAGTAGCAGACGGACATATAGGGTGTTCATGGCAAAGGGGGACGGACAATGAGGAACCATGAAGTGACAAAGAGGCAGCAGCTTCTCAAAGAGGACGGCGCTTTACGTGAGCCGGGATGGTCGAAACAGCTTCTTCAAGTTTATGATAGAAAGCAGATACGGGCTCCGAAATTCAGGATCAAAGAATGGGATTACTATCTGGTGTTAAGCGAGGATTTCGCGGGAGCGTTCACGATATCGGACGACGGATATATCGGTCTTCAGTCCGTTTCCCTCTTAAATTTCAAAGAAGGGTGGGAACATACGGAGACGATCTTAAATCCCTTCCCCATGGGGAAATTCCATCTTCCGTCCACCTCGGAAAAGGGGAATACGGTTTATCTGGATAAACGTCTCAAGATGCGTTTTATCAATGAAGGATGGAGCCGGAGAATCCTCTGTAGTTTTGACCGGTTTTGGATGGGCAAACCGTTTTCATGTGATATTGTTCTTGAGCAGCCGCCCATGGATACGATGGTGATCGCCACGCCCTGGAAGGAGAAGAAGACCGCGTTTTATTATAATCAGAAAATCAACTGTATGAGAGCGTCCGGCACAATGGAGTATGATGGAAAGACCTATACATTTTCACGGGAGACGGACTACGGCACGCTGGACTGGGGAAGAGGCGTGTGGACCTACGATAACAGGTGGTACTGGGGATCGGGTAACGCCACGATCGGCGGGAAGGCTTTCGGCTTCAACATAGGGTACGGTTTTGGCGATACCAGCGCTGCGTCTGAAAATATGTTGTTCTATGACGGGGGCTGCCATAAGCTGGACGATATCGTTTTCAATATTCCCAAGGACAGTTACATGAAACCATGGACCTTTACCTCCAGCGACGGCAGGTTCGAGATGGATTTTGTCCCTGTGCTGGACCGGGCGGCGAGGACGGCTGCGGTCATCATCGAAACGGATCAGCATCAGGTATTTGGCAGGATGACGGGAAAAGCCGTGCTGGATGACGGAACAGTGATTGAGGTTCGGGATATGATGTGCTTTGCGGAGGATGTGCATAATCGGTATTAGTAGCAGTCTAAAGGGGGCGAAGGATATGACGATCAGGGAGCAGCTCGAACAGCGGGAAAAGGAATATCTAAGTCCATATGCTGTTTTAAGCGCACAATCCAGGGGAAGAAAACGGGAGGAGGAACCGTGTGATATCCGCCCTGTTTTTCAGAGGGACAGGGACCGTATCCTGCACTGCAAATCGTTCCGGCGACTTAGGCAGAAAACCCAGGTGTTCCTTCTGCCGGACGGAGACCATTACCGGACCCGTCTTACCCATACCTTGGAAGTATCCCAGAATGCCAGAACCATCGCAAAGGCGCTTCGCCTGAATGAGGATCTGGCGGAGGCGATAAGCCTGGGGCATGATCTGGGGCATACGCCGTTTGGACACGCGGGAGAACGCGCCTTAAACGGCATATGCCAGAATGGATTCAGACACAATGAGCAGAGCGTCCGGGTGGTAGAGATCCTGGAAAAAGAGGGGGAGGGACTGAACCTTACCTGGGAGGTCGTCGACGGAATACGAAACCATAAGAGCATGGGGAAGCCCTCCACTTTGGAGGGACAGGTGGTGCGGCTTTCCGATAAGATCGCCTATATCAATCACGATATTGACGACGCCATTCGGGGAGGCATTCTCACGGAGGAGGATATTCCGGTAAGATTCCGGCGCCTTCTGGGGACCGGAACCCGCGCCCGCCTTAATACGCTAATCCACGATGTGATTACGAACAGTATGGATCAGCCGAGTATCCGAATGTCAGAGGAGATAAAGGAAGCTTTGTTTGATCTGAGAAAGTTTATGTTCACCAACGTGTATGAGAATCCGGCGGCAAAGGGAGAAGAAGTCAAGGCGATTCATCTGGTGGAAAACCTCTATTACTATTATGAAGATCATTTGGAAATTCTGCCCGGACAGTATCAAAAACGCCTGGAACTGGGGGATTTGCCGGAGCAGGTAGTGTGCGACTACATAGCGGGCATGACCGACAATTATGCCGTACGAAAATTTGAGGAAATTTTTATGCCGGAAGCTTGGAAAAATTAAAGGAAATCAAAAAGTTTTGTCGAATATGTATTATGAAGGTTATTATTCACAGCCAATGTGGAACTGCAGGCAGAATCGTCATGCTTGCATGTAAGAGTCTGCCTGCAGTTCCACATTAGTCCTGCGAAGCAGGAATCCCACCCACATAAGCAGTCTTAGCTCCGTAAGGAGCGGAATTGGAGCCTCGAAGAGGCGACGAATGCGTATGTGGGCGGGGGCTGATTTTGATTATGCGGACGAAGCAGTTGTGAATATTAGCAAAGTAAAGGGTGAGGCGTCAGTATGTACTATTCGGATGAAATCATAGAAGAGGTAAGGTCAAGAAATGATATAGTGGATGTGATTTCCGGGTATGTGAAGCTTACAAAAAAGGGAAGTTCTTATTTTGGGCTCTGTCCCTTCCACAATGAAAAGTCCCCTTCGTTTTCAGTTAGCCGAGATAAACAGATGTACTATTGTTTTGGATGCGGGGCGGGGGGAAATGTTTTTACATTCATTATGGAGTATGAGAATTATTCTTTTGTCGAAGCGGTCCGGTTTCTCGCCGAGCGCGCGGGCGTTTCCCTTCCGGCTGCGGAGGAATCAGAAGAGGCTAAGAAGAGGGCGGGAGTACGCAATGTTCTTCTTGAGATCAATAAAGCGGCGGCCAGATATTATTATGCCCGTCTTAAGTCGCAGAGCGGACAAGCGGCCTACAGGTATCTCACAGAGAGGGGGCTTACCAAGGAGACGATCACAGCATTTGGACTTGGCGCTTCCAGCAAGTACAGCAACGACCTGCACCAATATCTGAGATCAAAGGGGTACAGCAACGATATGATTCGGCAGGCAGGGCTGGTGAACGTGGATGAGAAGAATGGTATCTACGACAAATTCTGGAACCGGGTCATGTTCCCGATCATGGATGTGAACAACCGAGTCGTCGGTTTTGGCGGCCGGGTGATGGGGGATGGGAAACCGAAGTATCTGAATTCGCCGGAGACGATGATCTTTGACAAGAGCAGGAACTTGTATGGGCTCCACAAGGCGCGGAGTTCCCGGAAGCCTTATTTTTTGATCTGCGAGGGTTATATGGACGTGATTTCACTCCACCAGGCGGGATACACCAACGCGGTGGCGTCCCTGGGGACAGCTTTGACGGCAGGCCATGCATCCCTCATCAAGCGTTATGTGAACGAAGTGTATCTGACTTACGACAGCGACGATGCGGGTACAAGAGCGGCTCTTCGGGCAGTGCCGATCCTGAAAGAGGCGGGCGTTACGGCGCGGGTAATCCGCATGGAACCTTATAAAGATCCGGATGAATTTATCAAGAACCTCGGGGCCGAGGCTTTTGAGGAACGGATTCGGGGAGCGCAGAACGGATTTTTGTTCGGTCTTAAGGTTCTGGAGGGAAGCTATGATATGGCTTCTCCGGAAGGGAAGACCGGTTTTCTTCGGGAAGCGGCAAGGCGGCTTGCAGAATTTGACGAGGAGATCGAACGGGACAATTACATAGAAGCTGTGGCAAAGAGATATGACGTCGGCGCTTCGGAACTAAAGAAACTGGTGGTAAAGACCGCAGTGCAGGCAGGTATGGCGTCCCCAGCGGCAAGACCGCGTAAGCCGACAGGAAAGGAGGGCCACAAGGAGGATGGGAATATCACGTCCCAGAAGATACTTCTCACTTGGCTTATTGACCGCCCTGAGCTGTTCGGACAGGTGAGCAGGTATATCGGTCCGGAGGATTTTACAACGGAGATGTACCGGAAAGTGGCGGAGCTTTTGTACGAACAGTATGAGAAGGGGGAGGTGAATCCTGTGAATCCCGCCCGGATCATCAATCATTTTACAGAGGAGGAAGAACACAGGGAGGCGGCGTCCTTGTTTAACACAAGGATTGAGGAACTTTCGACAAAGCAGGAACAGGAAAAAGCGGTGAAAGAGACGCTGCTCAGAGTGAAGGACTACAGCATCCAGGAGACGGCCAGGAGGCTGGACCCGGCGGATATCAGGGGACTTCAACAGCTCATGAATGCGAAGAAGGAGCTGCAGGACCTACGTACACTGCATATTTCTATTAATTAAGGATAAAATATAAACAAGCAATGAGAGGAAGGACACTAAATGGAAGAAAACGCAGCAAAATTTGAAGAGAAGCTGAAAAACCTGGTTGCCATTGCAAAGAAGAAGAAGAATATCTTGGAGCTTCAGGAGATCAACGAAGTGTTCCACGATATGGAGATCGAGCCGGAGCAGATGGATAAGGTGTTCGAGTATTTGGAAGCAAGCAATATCGACGTGCTCCGTATCGGCGGAAGCGAGGATGACGCGGACGACGACGATCTGGACATGGAGATCGTCTTAAGCGACGAAGAAGAAGTCGATATGGAAAAAATCGATTTGTCTGTCCCGGATGGGATCAGCATTGAGGATCCGGTCCGCATGTATCTGAAGGAGATCGGTAAAGTGCCGCTGCTCTCCGCTGAAGAAGAGATCGATCTGGCTAAGAGGATGGCGGACGGGGATGAGGACGCGAAGAAGCGTTTGGCAGAGGCGAACCTGCGTCTGGTCGTGAGTATTGCCAAGCGGTACGTAGGGCGCGGGATGCTGTTCCTTGACCTGATTCAGGAAGGCAATCTGGGGCTTATTAAAGCTGTGGAGAAGTTTGACTATCAAAAAGGCTTCAAATTCAGCACTTATGCGACATGGTGGATCCGCCAGGCGATCACGCGGGCGATCGCAGACCAGGCGCGGACGATCCGTATCCCTGTCCATATGGTGGAGACGATCAATAAATTGATCCGTGTGTCCAGACAATTATTGCAGGAATTAGGGCGGGAACCAATGCCCGAGGAGATCGCTCAGGAATTGGACATGCCTGTGGAACGGGTGCGTGAGATTCTGAAGATTTCCCAGGAACCGGTATCCTTGGAAACGCCGATTGGCGAGGAGGAGGATAGCCATCTGGGAGACTTTATACAGGACGATAATGTTCCAGTACCCGCGGAAGCGGCGGCGCAGACCCTTCTGAAAGAACAGCTCGACGAGGTTCTGGATACCTTGACAGAGCGGGAACAGAAAGTCCTCAGGCTCCGGTTCGGCATGAACGATGGGCGTGCGCGGACGCTGGAAGAAGTGGGCAAGGAATTTGACGTGACAAGAGAAAGGATCCGCCAGATCGAGGCAAAGGCGCTCCGAAAGCTCCGTCATCCGAGCCGCAGCAGAAAACTAAGGGATTATCTGGATTAATGATGACAGAATTATCGAGAAGGCTGAGGGCAGTCGCAGAGATGGTAACGCCGGGAAAACGTGTGGCGGATGTGGGTACGGACCACGCGTATGTCCCGATTTTCCTGGTGGAAAGCGGCGTCACACCGTCTGCGATCGCCATGGATATTCATCAAGGGCCCCTTAAGCGCGCCAGAGATCATATCCAAAAATGTGGTTTAGAAGACAGAATAAAGACACGGCTCTCGGACGGGCTTAAGAACCTGAAAAGTGAAGAAGCAGACAGTATGATCGCCGCCGGTATGGGCGGCGGTCTTATCATAAAAATCCTTTCGGAGAGCGCGGAAACAGCTGAGAGGCTGGATGAACTGATTCTCCAGCCACAGTCGGAGATCGCCAAGGTAAGGCAATATCTGAATGATAGTGGATGGCGCATTGAGAGGGAGGATATGGTGCTGGAGGACGGAAAGTTCTACCCCTTGATGCGCGTTGTCAGGGGGGCGCCGGAGAGCTACCTGCCGGAGGAGCTGGAGTTCGGGAAACGTCTTTTGGAAATGCGACATCCCATTCTCCGGCAGTACCTTGAACGAGAGATCCGTATCTGCGGGGAGATACTTGGGTCCTTGCCCGCAGCGGATTCCGGGAGGATTCAGGCCCGGAGGGAAGAGATGGAACAAAAGATCGAGAAGATTACAAGGCTCCTGGCAGAATGACGAACGACATAAAGGAGGGTACATATGCTTTGCAGGGAGATAATGGAGGTCATTGAGGAGAGATATCCGAAACGGTTTGCCATGGAATGGGACAATGTAGGTCTGCAGGTCGGGCGTGCGGATAAAGAGGTGCAGAAGATTTACCTGGCGCTTGATGCCACGGACGAGGCAGTAAGTGAGGCGGCAGAATGGAAGGCAGATATGCTGATTACCCATCACCCTATGATTTTCAAGGCCATGAAGCAGATCACAGATGAGCACTTTATAGGAAAGAGAGTTCTTCGGCTTATCCGGGAGGATATTTCCTACTATGCCATGCATACCAATTATGACGTGATGGGGATGGCGGATTTGGCCGGGGACTATCTGGGACTTGAGAACACCTCTGTGCTTGAGGTGACAAGCGAAGAAAGGGACGGCATGCCAGAACAGGGGATTGGGCGGATCGCGGATCTGAAAGGACCGATGACCCTTGCGGAGTGCTGTAGGTTTGTGAAAGAAAGATTTGCGCTTCCTAGCGTGAAAGTGTTCGGAAACCCGGACATGGAAGTGAAAAGGATTGCCGTATTTCCAGGATCCGGGAAAGGAGCCATCGAGCAGGCGCTAGAGAAGGGAGCGGATGTCCTGATAACGGGAGATATCGACCATCATGAAGGGATCGACGCAGTGGCGCAGAACATGGCAGTGATCGATGCCGGGCACTACGGGGTCGAGCACATTTTTGTAGAAGATATGAGACGCTTTTGTGAAGAAAAATTCCCACAGCTTGAGGTGAGGACGGCGAAGATATGCCATCCGTTTTGGATATCATAGTTTTGTGGGCTTTTGACTCCAACATCATATAATAAGGAGAGGTGAAATAAATGGAAGAAGAGAGGTATCAGGTCGAGATAAGCGGTAAGGTCAGAGAATATCCAAAAGGCACGACCTATCTGTCCATCGCAAAGGAATACCAGAAGGACTATGAAAGCGACATCGTCCTGGTATTTATTGACGGGAAGCTTCAGGAGCTTCATAAGACGGTGAAGCAGGACTGCCGCCTGCGGTTTGTCACCACGGCGGAGGACGCGGGGCACAAGACATACAGGCGCAGTGTGAGTTTTCTTCTTGTGAAAGCAGTCTACGATACTGCGGGGCATGAAAATATAGAAAGAGTCCGCATTAATTTTTCCGTGGATAAGGGGTATTATTGTACCATAAGAGGGCAGGTCGTACTGGACCAGTCATTCCTGGAGAAAGTGGAAGCAAGAATGCGGGAGCTGGCGGCGCAGGATCTTCCGATCCAAAAAAGGAGCGTACATACGGACGAGGCGACAGAGATATTCCGGCATCATGGGATGAAGGCCAAGGAGAAGTTATTCCGTTACCGGAGAGTGTCCAAGGTGAATATCTATAGTATCAATGAATTTGAGGACTATTATTATGGGTATATGGTGCCCTCAACAGGATACCTCAAATATTTCAGTCTGCATCTTTATAATGACGGTTTTGTGGTGCAGATGCCCACGATGTCTGCGCCTCAGACAGTGCCGCCCTTTCATCCAAGGCATAAGCTGTTCCAGGTATTGAAGGAGTCAACTCAGGGCGGGGACCGTATGGGGATCGAGAACGTCGGTTCTCTGAATGATTTTACGACTAGCGAGAATCCACAGCAGATCATATTGGTGCAGGAAGCCCTACAGGAGAAACGAATCGCCCAGATCGCGGAACAGATCGCCGCGCAGCCGGAGAAAAAGTTTGTTCTGATCGCGGGTCCGTCTTCCTCCGGGAAAACGACATTTTCCCACAGACTTTCCGTCCAGCTCCGCGTGAACGGCCTTGTGCCCCATCCGATCGCGGTAGACAATTATTTTGTAAATCGGGAGGACACTCCGCTGGATGAGGAGGGAAAGCTGAATTTCGAGTGCCTTGAGGCCGTGGATGTGAAAAAGTTCAATCAGGATCTTAGGGAGCTTTTAGAAGGAAAGCGGGTCGAGATTCCCAGCTTTAACTTTAAGATCGGTAAAAGAGAATACAAAGGGAACTATAAACAGCTCGGAAAGAACGATATTCTTGTGATCGAAGGGATCCACTGCCTGAACGATAAACTGACAGCCGAGATTGCGAAAGAAAATAAATTCAAGATTTATATCAGCGCACTCACACAGCTGAATATTGACGAGCATAACCGAATCCCTTCGACCGACGGGCGCCTTCTGAGACGGATCGTGAGGGACGCCAGGACCAGGGGGACCCCGGGGCGGGAGACGATCGCTATGTGGAAATCAGTCCGCCGGGGCGAGGAAGAAAATATCTTCCCGTACCAGGAGGAGGCGGATGTGATGTTCAATTCCGCGCTTCTCTATGAACTGGCGGTGCTGAAGCAGTATGTGGAGCCGATTCTTTTCGGCATTGACAAGAACTGCGAAGAATATACAGAGGCAAAGAGGCTCCTTAAATTCCTGGACTATTTCGTTGGGATTGGAAGTGAGAATATTCCGGGCAATTCGATCCTTCGGGAATTTATCGGGGGCGGATGTTTTGAACTTTAGAGGTGGGTTTGGCGCCGAAGGGAAATACTATGCGCAGCGAGCAGGATGTGAATAGGGCGATCGGACGGTACGCGGATACCATCCGGCGGATCTGTATGATATATTTAAAGAATTACGCTGATACCGAGGACATATTTCAGACGGTATTTTTGAAATATGTTCTTAGTTCGGTTTCATTTGAAAGTGAAGAACATGAAAAAGCATGGTTCATCCGGGTCACGATCAATGCCTGTAAAGATCTTCTCAAAAGCTTTTTCCACAGCCGCACGGTATCGCTGGATGAGGCCATGGAGCAGCCGGTAGGGCTCTTAGAGGATCACAGAGAAGTCTTGGAAGCGGTTTTTTCTCTTCCTCAGAAATACAGGGACGTCGTGTACCTGCATTATTTTGAGGAATATACAGCTCCTCAGATCAGCAGTATTTTGGGCAAGAATGT
Organism: Coprococcus sp.; assembly: GCA_022793995.1. GTDB lineage: Bacteria > Bacillota > Clostridia > Lachnospirales > Lachnospiraceae > Allocoprococcus. The sequence goes on along the minus strand of JAAWDY010000010.1, from coordinate 37,699 downwards.
CAATACCGTTTATACTCTCCTGACCCGTTCCAAACAAATGCTTCGGGAGAAGCTGGGAGGTGATGGGTATGAATAATGGGATAAAGGAAAGTTTTGGAAGCATACATGCGGAAGAAGAATTGAAGAACAGTACCAGGGAATTTCTTGTGCGAAAGACGCGTGGATATACAAAAGCGGTGAGGAGAAAGAGCCGATACCACGTCTGCGCGGCCGTCTGCGCGTGCCTTATGTTCCTTTTGTTTGGAGGACGCTGGCTTTACTTTACACCCACGGCTGAGATCAGTATAGACATCAACCCATCCATCGAATTAAGCGTGAACCGCTTTGATCGTATCATAGCGGTGAATGGATTCAATGACGCCGGGCGGGAAATAATGGAAGCGCTGGATATAAAACATAAGACTTATACTGAGGCAGTCGGACAGATCATGGACAATGAACAAGTGGAAGCCCTGTTATCCGGTAATGAGATTATGACGATCACTGTCACAGGCTCGGACGGGAAGCAGTCTTCCAAGATACTATCCGGACTCAGGGCATGTACCAATGGGCACAAGAACACACACTGCTACCGAGCGTCCTCTGAAGATGCGTCGGCGGCCCATGAGATGGGGCTTTCTTGCGGAAGGTACAGAGCTTTTCAGGAACTTGTGCGTCTCGACCCTTCGATTACTCCGGAGATGGTACAAGACATGACGATGCGGGAGATACAGGATTTGATCGACAGCCTGTCAGAGGGCAGCGATAATGGGAATGACGATGCTGGTAATGTGGATGACGAACCGATGAACGACAGCGGCGGATGCGGGAATGGGAATCGTGGGAATGGGAACCGCGGACAGCATGGACATCACGGGCATCACGGGTCTGGCGGAGGAAATTAGAAAAGAGTTGACGAGTAGAAAAGAGGGTTGCTTTTGCAACCCTCTTTATAGTAAATCTGCATTTTATCGCGCACTCCTATTATACAATTATTTCGATTTCACTTCCCGCCACAGCTCATTATAGACGGCGTCGTTTTCATCGCCCAGGAAACGATAAGTTTCACAATCCTTCAACATTTCCGCGCTGGGGAACGCAATCTTGCTGTCCCGAATATCCGGATCTTCGATGAGCGCCCTGGCGGCCTCGTTAGGAGTGGAGTAGGTGATATACTCAAAGTTCATGAGCGCAATATCCGGGCGACAAAGGAAATTGATAAAAGCTTCCGCGTTCTCTTTGTGCCTTGCGTTTTTCGGGATAACCCAGGAGTCAATCCATACATTGGAGCCTTCTTTGGGAATAACATATTCCAGGTTGGGATTCTCCCACTGGGTATAAATGGCTTCGCCGGAGTAAATAACCCCTATGGCGGCTTCATTTCCAATCATTTTATCCCGCACTTGGTCTACAACGTATGCCTGGACCAGCGGTTTTTGTTCCAGAAGAAGATTGCGCGCTTCTGTCAGCTCGTCTAAGTCGGTAGAGTTCAGGGAATAGCCCAGGTATTTCAGAGTTACGCCGAAAGCATCGCGCACGCTGTTTTGCATGAGGATGCTGTCCCTGTACGTTTCATCCCAGAGGACAGACCAGGAATCAATCGGTTCATCGACCATGGTCTTATTGTACAGGATACCCACAGTACCCCAGCAATAGGGAACAGAATATTGATTCTCAGGGTCAAATTGACGGGACTGCTCCAGATAGGTTTTCCCAATGTTCTTAATATTCGGTACATTCTCCCAGTTTACTTCCGCGAGAAGGTCATTGTCGATCATCCGCTGAATCATGTAGTCGGAAGGGCACACTACGTCGTAGGCGATGGCGCCGGACTGCACCTTAGGATACATGATTTCATTCGTCTCAAATTCTTCGTAGATCACGCTGATTCCTGTTTCTTCTTCAAATAGTTCCAGGACCTCCGGGTCAAGGTATTCGCCCCAATTATATACAACGACCTGGTTATCGCCGGAAATGATGTTCTGGGAACCGTAGTAAAAACCGCCTGCAATAATGACGACAGACAAAATAGCAGGCATGACGCGGGTCAGCAGGAAGCGGCTGGTTTTTCTGGCCCGGGACTCTCTTTCAAGTCGTTTTGCTCTTTGTGTCTTGTCCTCCTTTGGCTCTGTGTTGACGATCACTAAAAGGAAGAGAACCGTCAGAAACATCAGCGTAGAGAGCGCATAGATCTCCGGGCGGATGCCTTTGCGGACTTCACTGTAAATCTTGGTCGAGAGGGTGTCGATCCCGGGACCTTTGGTAAAGTGGGTGATGACAAAATCATCCAGAGACATTGTGAAGGCAAGCAGGAAACCGGAAAAGATACCAGGCATGATATCCGGGATGATCACCTTAAAAAAAGCATAGAAAGGGGAGGCTCCCAAATCCAGCGCCGCTTCATAGGTATAACGGTTCGTCTGCTTCAGCTTGGGAAGAACGCTTAAGATCACATAAGGGATATTAAACGTAATATGTGCGATCAAAATGGTAGAAAAACCCATTGTGATGCGGAACGCGACAAAAAGCAGCATCATGGAGATACCGGTTACAATGTCGGCGTTCAGCATAGGGATGTTGGTGATCCCCATCATGACCGTCCGAAACCGAAGCTTCATCCCCTGGATTCCCACTGCCGCCGCTGTCCCGAGGACTGTGGCGATAAGCGCGGAGAGAAGGGCAATGATTAACGTTGTGTAAAGCGCACCCATGATAGCCTCATCCTGGAATAAGGAGAGATACCATTTCCCCGTAATGCCACCCCACCTGGCGCGGGTTCGGGAGGTATTGAGGGAAAGGATCATCAAAGTAGCGATGGGAGCATACAAAAAAATAATGATAAAAGAAAGATAAATGTTCTGTAACTTTTTTTTCATTTTAAAATGCCGTGCCCTCCCCGTCCTTGTCGTATTTGGCAATGAGTGCCATGCTGAATATGATAAATATCATCAGTACCAGGGAAAGCCCGCTGCCTACATTCCAGTTGCTTCCCTGCTGAAATTCCTGCTCAATGACATTCCCGATGAGAAGGATCTTACTTCCGCCCAGCAGGTCCGAGATAACGAACGTGGTGAGAGCCGGAACAAATACCATGGTAATGCCGCTGATAATGCCGGGAATACTCAAAGGCAGGATGATTTTCAGGAAAGTCTGGACATTCCCTGCTCCCAAATCCCTGGCGGCGAAAATGACGTCTTTATCAATTTTCACCAGTACGTTGTAGATCGGCAGGACCATAAAAGGCAGGAAATTATAAACCATGCCTAAAATGATGGCGCCCGGGGTATTGATGATCTCCCAGGCAGGCAGATGAAAGAACCGAAGAACCATGTTGATGACCCCGTTCTTCTCCAGAAGATTCTGCCAAGCAAGCGTACGCAGAAGGAAATTCATCCACATGGGGAGGATGAAGATCAGCACCACAAAGCTGGTCTGATTTACGTCCCGTCCGCTTAAAATCATTGCCAGGGGATAGGCAAGGAGCAGACAGATGACGGTGCTGATAAAGGACAGAAGAAGGGCGAATCCCAGCGCCTTTAAGTTCTCGGGCGTTGTAATCCGGGCAAGGTTCGCCAAGGTAAAAGCGCCCTTTTTGTCGGTCAGTCCGTAGTAGAAGACCATTAAGAGCGGAATGATGATAAAGGAGAGCGCCCAGAAGAGATAGGGACCTGCCAGCAAGGGTTTTTTATTCTTCAATGCTTACTGCCTCCTCATCCTCAGACTCCGGTTTTTTCATAATCTGGATATCGAAAGGGTCGACCTTGATGCCAACTTCCGTACCTACCGGGAACATATCGGTGCTGTGTACCAGCCATTCATAATTATTTGCCGTGACTTCCATCTCGTAGTGGACGCCTTTAAAGATAATGTGCGTGACAATACCCTTTAGAAGCCCCTCTTCTGGAGCTACCAGGTCGATATCCTCCGGGCGGATGACAGCGTCGACCGGTTTCATCGTCCCAAAGCCTGTGTCTACACAAGGGAAATCCACCCCCACGATACGGACAAGTTTATCGCGCACCATAATGGCGTCAAAAATATTGCTGTCCCCGATAAAATCCGCCACAAACGCATTCTCCGGTTCATTGTAAATATCCTCCGGCGTGCCGATCTGCTGGATGTAGCCCTGGTTCATAACCACAATGGTATCGGACATCGTCAGGGCTTCCTCCTGGTCGTGGGTGACATAGATGAAAGTGATTCCCAGTTCATTTTTCAGGCGGATCAGCTCATACTGCATATCCTGGCGGAGCTTTAAGTCAAGGGCGCCGAGAGGTTCGTCAAGAAGAAGGACTTTCGGCTCATTGACGATGGCGCGGGCAATCGCGATTCTTTGCTGCTGCCCTCCGCTTAGAGAATCTGGATAACGGTCTCCATAGCCTTCCAGATTCACAAGCTTTAGGGCATAACGGATTTTGTCGTTGATATAGCTTTGCGGTTTCCCCTTGATCTTAAGCCCAAAAGCGATATTGTCTTGAATATTCATATGCGTAAAAAGAGCATATTTCTGGAAAACCGTGTTAAGCTGTCGCTTATTCGGCGCAAGGGAAGTGATATCCTTGCCCTCAAAAATGATCTTCCCTTCATCCGGCGTCTCAAAACCGCCCAAGATCCGAAGCAGCGTAGTCTTCCCACAGCCGCTCGGGCCTAAAAGAGTCAGAAATTCATTCTCCCTGATATACAGGTTTAAATCGTCCAAAACCAGATTGTCCCCAAAGGATTTGGAGACGCCCACAATGTCAATCAGTTTATTTGGCACCTGTGTGTCCTCCTTAATCATAGAATCATTTGTCAGAAACTTGGCGGCGTGCTAACCCAGATCAAACGCGCGCCGGAAGAGGCGGAAGCCTCGATATAATGGGCTGCCTTGGGGGTGAAATAGAACGCATCCCCCTTTTTGGCCCGGTAGACTTTTTTCCCGATATGGATCTTAACGGAACCTTGCAGGATATATCCAAATTCTTCCCCTTCATGGGGCAGGTCGGGATAAGTAGAACCTCCCGGCTCAAGAGTCAGGCGGATCGGTTCCATTAGGTTACGCTGTGCGTTCGGAATAATCCATTCTATTTTGTTCTTTAGGTCAGAATCAATTTTCTCAAAAAAGTCTTCCTCACCGAAGACCACCTGGTCGTCCTCCTCCTCACTGAAAAATTCATTCAGGTTCGTGCCCAGACATTGCAGGATGTCCGTAAGCGTAGCGATGGAGGGTGAGGTTAGGTTGCGTTCAAGCTGGGAGATGAACCCTTTCGTCAGCTCACTGCGGTCAGCGAGCTCTTCCTGAGTCAGACTTTTGCCGATACGCAGTTCTTTTAACTTTTGTCCAATGTCCATGATGACAGCTCCTTATAAAAGAGTAAACTTAAAGTTTAGTATTTCTATACAAACATAACAGGTATTATTATACAAGATTCTACAAAAAATGCAAGAGATTTTTCGGAAGGATTGAAGATTTCCCGAAGATTGTCTGAAGATAGCGCCTGTGCGGGTGAAAACGTGATTCACAGCAGCCGCACAGGCAGAAAAGACCATAAAAGGGTACATTTAAAGAAACATTGCCATATAAAGGGGCAGATGCCAGATTCCATCTTTCACCATCACATCCTTGGGATAGAGGATATAAGAAGCGCCGATCTTATGTGAGAATTTCTTCCTGAATTTATCCAATGAGGAATGGGAACGGTAGCCGCCGGATTTCACCTCGATCGGCGCAATTTTTTTATTCTCGGTGATGAGAAAATCAATCTCCATATGATTTTCACGGTTCTCACTGTCGTTTCGGGAATAGAAATATAGTTTATGACCGTTGCGGCGCAGCATCTGTGCAACAATATTTTCCATAATCATCCCCTCGTTGATGTCAAGCTGATCAAACAGGATGGCTTTGTAAAGTTCGTTGTCTGTAAACGCCCGGTCCATGAAGGTATGCGTAACGAGAAGGCCGGTATCAGCCATATAACATTTCTGTGTGGCATGGTCTGCACTGAGCGCAAGACCGACATTGGGATCGGTTGAATTGAAGCAAGCGTTTACCACCATCGCCTCATTCAGCCAGATAAAGGAGTCTTCATAAGAGCGGTAGCGGGCGTTTTTATTGATGGAAGACAGCTTATATTTTTTCTCTTTCTTAGAAAGCTGGGCTGGGATGCCGTCAAATACAGCATAGACCTTTTCCTCATATCCCGCGGCAAATTTTGAGACGTCGTCCCGGTAGAGCCGTAGAATCCGGCGCTTGGCTGTATCCGACGCCTCAAAATTTTTTCCGTCAATATACGCAAGGACAGACTGCGGCATTCCTCCGACCAGCACATACTGCCGGAAATCATTCATGATTTTACGGTGGAGCGACTGTCCAAGAGGGATTCTGGATTCAAAACATTTACGAATCAAAGGTATGGTCGCCTCATCGTCCATTGCCCAGAGGAACTCTTCAAAATCCATGGGAAACATCTCGATGTGTTCTTCCTCTGACGGAATGATGATATTCTCTGTATTCTTTTTTAGACGGATCAGAGATCCGGTCTCAAGATAATCATAACGACCGTCTGCAACAAGATACTTGATGAGTTGACGCGCCCTCGGAAACTGCTGTACCTCGTCAAATACGATTAACGATTCTCTTTTGTGAAGAAGGGTAGAGTAAAATACACCGAGCTTTGCAAAAAATAGATCAAGATCTGAACTTTCATGGACAAATAAATCAAGAATATCTTGCGGAGCATTACCAAAGTCGATGATGATATGGCTCTTGTACTCTTGACGGGCAAAAAGTTCGGCAATATAGCTCTTGCCAACACGACGCGCCCCGTCGATGAGTAGTGCGGTTTGCCCATTGCTCTTTTGTTTCCACATAAGAAGTTCGTCGTAGATTTTCCGTTTCAACATATTTGCCCCCCTAAACAGTTTTTATTTTGAATGTGCCTATCATACCACGCAAATCACGAAAAAACAAGTTTATAAAGCGTAATTTATCACGAAAAAGCAAAGAATTATATTGTAGGAATGCGCGAAATCAGAAAAAAGGAGATTGACTTGTTTTTTAGACAATCTCCTCTATTGTTTCGCAATATGGCTTGTATCAAGAATTTTGACTTTAAATTGCGATAATTTATTATTATTGTATTGATTTGGGATTGCTTTGTCAAGAGTTTTGATAAAATTTTTCCGACTGACGGGCAGCCGTGAATCGCAGTTTCAACAACACAGGCGGAAATTTTTGCTTTTACGTTTATACGTTGTTAGGCGGTTGTTCGGTTCATTGAAAAGCGGACGATAAAAATAAGCCGTCAAATAAGCCGTCAAGTAAAAACGTTTGACGGTCAAAATTGGAAAAGGAGAGAACATTAGTATGGCGCGAAGAGGAGAAAATATTTACAAAAGGAAAGACGGACGCTGGGAGGGGCGGTATATGACCGGCAGGAAAGAGAACGGGAAGCCACGATTTCGTTCCATTTATGGGAAAACATACAGTGAAGTAAAAAAGGAACTTGTAATTATAAAATCCGCTCTGCTGACCGGGAACCCAAAAGAGGCTATTTCCGTTTATGGGAACGGATGTTTTGGCGATTGGACGGATTACTGGCTGGAGGCAGTTGAAAAGCCGCATATCCGGGAGACTACGTATCTGCTGTATGAACGGGATATCCGAAAGCATTTGAAACCTTTATTGGGAAACATACAGATCAGGGAACTGACAAGAGAACAGATCCAGAATATGGCGGATACGCTGCAAAAGAAACTGGCCCCCAGTACATTGCATGGAATATGCCGCCTTTTAAAAAGCATTTTAGAAAGTGCAAGAAAGAATCATCTGATTGTACAGAATCCATATGTGGACATCCGGCTTCCCAAATTCCGCTATCGAAAGCCAAAGGTGCTTACTTGCGCGGAACAGATTCGACTGGAACGGGTGGCGGCACAGGAAGATGCGCTGGATTGTCTGACCGGGCTGTATACCGGCGTGCGACTGGGAGAGTTATGCGCGCTTCAGTATAACAGAATAGATTTTCAGACCAGCGTCCTGTGGATCAATAGCTCTGTAAAACGGGTCGGGGCTTTTACGGGCGGCGAGACGGCGACGGCGCTTCAAGTGGGCGAGCCAAAGACGATGAGTTCGATCCGGGAGATCCCGATTCCCTTCTTTCTCTCCAAATTGTTGAGAGAACGAATGGAGAAAACAAAAGCTTCAGAGAAGGACTATATATTTCAAAATATAAAAGGAGGACCCGCTGATCCCAGAACAGTACAGAGGCGGATGGGGTCTCTGTTTAAAAAGGCAGAGATTTACGGGGCGCATCCACATACCCTGCGGCACACGTTTTCCATGCGATTTTTGGAACAGAATCCAGGAGCCTATAAAGCGTTGTCGGAAATCTTAGGGCACAGTTCCTCGTCTGTTACGATCAAATGCTACGATAACTGCACGATGGAGAAAAAAAGGCAGTCCATGCAGAAACTTCGGCGGATCACATAACAACATAAGCCGTCAAATCTGGTCAGACCTTTCTTGGAAATCGAACAACTACTATGCTTTTCGATGAAGTCTGTGATACAAGCCATATTGCGATAAGAATAAGAAGGATAAGAATAGGAAAGAGGTCAACCTCTATATTTTTTCGTTGTCATGAAAACGTTTTCTTAATATCAAAAATAGAAAGAGGATGGGAGGTGAAATGTGATGAATAAATGGTATATTCCAGACGCGTTTTATCCAGGGGTAAACAGTGGAAATACATACATAAGCCATGAGGCAATCTGTTTTCTGAATGTGTATCCGCATGAGGCAGAGGTAAAATTAAGTCTTTACTTTGAAGACAGGGAAAAGATGACGGGATTTACTGCAGTAATTCCTGGAGAAAGAACGCTTCACTTAAGGATGGATAAGATCGTTAGCGACAAGGGGGAGACGGTCCCAAAGGATACGCCTTATGCGATTCTCATTGAAAGTGAAAGCGATTTGAAGATCCAGTATACCCGGGTTGATACGACCCAGGCTGAACTCGCAATATCAACGACCATGGTTTAAGAGGAGGTATACATGAGCATTGAAAAAAACTATCAAATTGCCAGAGAAATCTATGAAGGATACGGTGTGGATACGGACGCCGCTCTAGAAAAGCTGGCAAAAATCCCAGTGTCCATTCACTGCTGGCAGATTGACGACTTGACTGGATTGGAGGATTTTGAAGGGAAACTTTCAGGAGGCATTGCCGCTACAGGGAATGCTTCTGGGAAACCGAAGTCCATCCCGGAATATTTCAGACAACTAGAAGAAGCTTTGGAGCTGATACCGGGAAGAAAGAAGGTAGCAGCCCATGCTATTTATCACAGCGGCGGCAAGGAGATCGACCGGGACCAGATTGAACCAAAGTATTTCACGCAATGGGTTGATTTTGCCAGAAAACTGGATTTAGGCCTGGACTTTAATCCCACCTACTTTAGTCATCCCAAAAGCGAGGACGGGTTTACTCTTTCCAGCTCAGATGAGGGAATCCGTCAGTTCTGGGTGGAACATGGAAAGAGGTGCCGCAGAATCGGAGAATTTTTCGGCCGTGAATTGGGACAGACCTGCTATACGAATCATTGGATCCCAGACGGATACAAGGATATTACTGTGGATAAGCTTAGGCCCAGGAAGATTCTAGAGAAATCGCTGGACGAGATTTTTGGGAGCAAAATGGATGCCAAATACAATGTGGATTCTGTGGAGAGCAAGTTGTTCGGCTTGGGAAGCGAGTCCTATGTAACCGGTTCACATGAGTTTTATACCAACTATGTAGCAAATAAAAAGAACTGTATTATCTGCATGGATGCCGGCCATTTTCATCCCACGGAGGTGATTTCCGCAAAACTTAGTTCTTATCTGGCGTTTGGACAGGAAATCATGCTTCATGTCAGCAGACCGGTGCGCTGGGACAGCGACCATGTAACGATCCTGGACGACGAAACCAAGGCGATCATGGAAGAAATCGCCCGCTGCGAGGCCTTTGACAAGGTACATATCGGGCTGGACTTCTTTGACGGAAGCATCAATCGGATCGTGGCTACAGCGATTGGTGGAAGAAGCGCGAAAAAAGCGATTCTCCTGGCCCTGCTTCAGCCTACAGAGGAATTAAAACAAGCGGAATATGAAGGAAACTTCACGAAACGTCTTGCGCTGTTAGAGGAACTAAAAGGACTGCCCTTTGGGTTTGTGTGGGCAAAATATTGCGATATGTGTAACTGCCGTCAAGACGACTGGATTAGAGACTACGAGACTACTAGGAAAATTTGAGGGAAGAAAGATGAAGAAAATTAAAATTGCAAACACGGATCTAGAATTAAGTCCGATTGGACTAGGAACTGTAGGCGCGGGACTCTCCTGGGATCATGAGGATGCGTTCCGAATATTTGAAAATTATCTGGCATCCGGCGGTAATCTGATCGATACCGCGCATGTTTATTCTGACTGGGTAGAAGGAGAAGTCGCCAGGGCGGAGAGAGTGGTCGGCGAGTGGATTAGAAACCGGAAACGAACAGATGATTTTATTTTGATGACGAAAGGCGGTCATCCGAGAATGAACACAATGGAGATCAGCCGCCTCTCCAAGGAGGAGATGGAGTCGGATTTGAATGCTAGCCTTAAAAAGCTTGGAGTCGACTGCGTGGATATTTACTTCTACCACAGAGACGATGTGAAGCGTCCGGTGGAAGAACTGATCGAAACCATGGAAAGCTTTAGAAAGGCGGGAAAAATCCGCTACTATGGGTGTTCTAACTGGACCACGGCCAGAATGAAGGAAGCGGACGTGTATTGTAAGTCAAAAGGATATCGTGGGTTTGTGGCAAATCAGGACATGTTTAATATGGGCGTCAAATATATGAACCCGTTTTCTGATCCAACCATGGTAGTCTGCGACCAGGAAATGCTGGAGTATCACAGACATTCGGATAACTTACTGATGCCATACATGGGAATTTGCAGCGGATTTTTCCATATTCTCAAGGCAAAGGGAATCGAGGCGGTAAAAGACAGCTGCTATAACACGGAGGGCAACATAAAGATTGCAGATGCAGTGTACAAGCTCTGCGAGGAGAAAGGATATTCCATTACACAGGCGCTTTTGGGATTCTTTGCGGTTCAGGGTTTCGATATACTTCCCCTTGTAAGCGCGGACGATCAGGAACAGCTCGCAGAGATAGCGGCAACCCTTTCGATAGAATTTAATAAAAACGACTATGAGTTCTTAAACCTGGGCTAAGTATACGGACAGGTAAATAGATTTTGAGGTTGTCAAGGTTTGTTTCATTGAAACAAATCAGATAAAAAATGAAAAATGGAGGAAAAAAGAAATGTTAAAGGAAGACAAGAAGGAGTACCGCGCAGAGTATAACAAGAAGGACACCTATACCTACGAGGAAATTCGTCCCATGATCGAGGCGGCTTTGGAGGACAGAGCAAGATACCTGGGATTTTTCTACAAAGTTATGCCTAGAGATCTGTTTGACAAATATGCAAAGAAGGCCCTCTATGCCTATGGAGAGTATAAAGCAAACGGCCTGGGAGCAGGTAAGGGCCATGAGGGAGACCCGGCTGGGCTGGCGGATTTCCTGGTATCCTGCAACAGCGTTGCGAACACGCTGGCAGTGGGCAACAAGGTGATTGAAAAGAACGACGAGTATACCACGGTCCGTATGGAAGGAAAATGCGCGCTGGTACAGGGATGGGAGAAGATGGGGCTTTCTCCGGAAGAGGTAGAGTATCTGTGTGACATCGCAAGTTATGGGGACTATGGACATGCAAACGCACTGGAGCTGCAAGGAACCTGGCTTTGCACAAGCGCACAGAAAAACTGCGATTACTGTGATTTTAAAATTGAAAAATTAAAAGAAAAAACCATTGTCTAAAGTAAAGGGAGGAGACTTAAGATATGTCGTATCTGATGGGGATTGACAATGGCGGAACATTTGTAAAAGCAGGAATTGTAGATGAAAATGGTAATATTTTGGCGGTTGCCAAGGAGCCGGTACATAATCTCACCCCGCAGCCAGGATTTACGGAGAGAGAGATGGAAGAGCTCTGGAATCAGAATGCCAAGGTGATCCGCAGGGCGCTCGCCACGAGCCAGATTCCCCCGGAGGAGATAAAAGGGCTCTCTTTTTCCGGACATGGGAAAGGACTTTACCTGATAGACCGGGAAGGAAGACCGGCTTATAGAGGAATTCTTTCTACGGATACTAGAGCCTGGGAATACATAAAACGATGGGAACAGGATGGGACAAAAGAAAAGGTTTATCAGAAAACGTTTCAGGATATACTGGCATGCCAGCCGGTCAGTCTTTTGGCGTGGCTGAAAGAACATGAGCCTCAGGCGTATGAGTCGGTTCAATATGTATTTTCGGTAAACGATTATATCCGTTTTCGGTTAACAGGACAGGCAAACGGGGAATACACCGCATTATCCGGCGGTAATCTGGTGAATCTGAATACGTTTCAGTATGACCGGGAACTAATGGAACTTTTTGGGCTGGGTGAAATCTACAGTAAGCTTCCGCCTCTGGTGTATTCCGGTGAACTTTGCGGAACGGTTACAGAAGAAGCAGCGGGGCAGACAGGGCTTTCGGCGGGAACGAAGGTTGCGGCCGGAATGTTCGACGTGGATGCCTGCGGGCTGGCGGCAGGGCTGGACCATGAGGAGCCTTTATGTATGATTGCCGGGACATGGAGTATCAACGAGTATATCGTAAAAGCTCCCATTACCAACGGAACTGTCGCTTTGAATTCAATGTACTGTATTCCCGGATATTTTCTGATTGAGGAGAGCAGTCCTACCTCGGCGGGAAATATGGAGTGGTTTATCAACCAGTTTCTTTCTCATGAAAAAGAGAGCAGCAATATTTATGAGCTTACGAACCGATGGGTAGAGGAAACGGATCCAAAGGAGAATAAGATTATTTTTCTTCCATTTTTAAACGGATCGAATGAAGACCCTCTGGCGAGAGGAACATGGATTGGACTGACGGATTTCAACACAAAGGCCCATATGATTCGGGCAGTTTACGAGGGAATTGTATTTTCTCATATAACGCATGTAAAGCGCCTGCTTCAGAACCGGAAGGCGCCGAACGCGATTCGTCTGGCCGGCGGAGCGGCGAATTCCAGCGTATGGGTACAGATTTTTGCGGACGCGCTGCAGATTCCGATCGAAACCGTGATATGTAAGGAACAAGGGATCTTGGGCGCCGCCATAGCGGCAGGTGTGGGAACCGGAGTGTTTCAGGATTATCAGGAGGCGACGGCAAAGACGGTTCAGGTAAGGCAGACCGTTTGGCCCAGGCAGGAGTACGCAAAAATTTATCAGGAGAAGTACGAGCGTTACCAAAAGGTAATTAGAAGCTTATCAGGCGTATGGAAAGAATTTCAATAAGATGAAGAATATTCCGAATATAAAAAATGTTGCCAAGATCGCGCAGGTAAGCATTTCGACTGTGTCAAGAGTGATAAACCAGTCGGTCAATGTAAGCGATGAGTTAAAAGAGCGCGTTTATAAGGCGATTGAGGAAACAAATTACAGCGTAAATCCCATTGCCAGTAATCTGAAAAGCGCGAAAAGAAATCAGATTGGCATTGTAATACCTTCTTTGCGGCAGACATATTTTACAGACATCATTAAGGGAGCCAGCGATTATTGCTACCAGCGACAGGTAACGCCGATTATTCTGGAAAGCAGCGGCGATATGCAGAAAGAGGAGCGGATTATAGAGAACCTGGAGAAACAGTGGGTTGACGGAATTATTTTGATTCCAAGCAAGAATGAAACGGTTCCGGGCTATCTTGAGTTTATAAGATCTCTCAACTTTCTCAGCAAACAGAACCGTAGAATTCCGGTCGTATTGGCGGAATGTATCGGAACAAATTATTGTCTGGATTGTGTACGGGTAGACTATGAAGATGCGTTTTACAAAATGACCTGCCATCTTCTGGAAAATGGAAGTAGACAGATTGCCTATTTAAGTAGTCCGAAGGATTCTCCCTTTTTCGATATTTCCTGGGCGGCCTGTCTGCGGGCGTTAAACAGCTATGGCTTCATGGACCAAGAAGATGTGTTAGAGGACGCAGGTTATACCATTCTTGAAGGATACCAAGCTATGCGGCGGATCTTACAGAAAAAAGAGAACATAGACGGGGTCGTATGCGCCAACGATCAGGTTGCGGCGGGGGCGCTTCACGCCTGCCGGGAATCCGAAAGCGACGCGGCCCGGAAAATAGGAATCGTTGGCTTTGGCGGCGTGGCGATTTCGATTATTACTTCCCCGTCGATCACGACAATGATCGTGCCCAGGTATCACATTGGATACGAATCGGCAAGAAGGTTGTTTCAGCGCATTTCCGGTGACAATCGAAAACCGGAAGAGGTGGTTCTGCCGTCGCACATGGCAAGCCGGGCTTCTACGTTCCAAACGGAATGTAAAAAGCTTGATTTCATGTTTGACGAGTAATTTTAGAAAGCTTTTATCAGGAGGAATTGTAATGGGGAAATACATACTTAAAAGGCTGGGGGTCGCACTTGTGACATTCTTTGGAATTACTTTATTAGCCTATATTTTAACGTCCATGATGCCAGGCTCCCCGATTGATTTTATCGTCAGTTCCAACCCCCATATGACAGCGGACCAGGTCGCTGCAATGGAGGAGGAGATGGGGCTGAACCAGCCTGTTTTCATACAGTATATCAAATGGCTGCAAGAGTTTCTAAGCGGTAATTTGGGATACTCCTACCGTACGGGCAATCCGGTGTTTGCAGAAATTTTGGAAAAGCTGGGAGGAACCTTACTGCTAGTGGGGGCTTCCATGGTGTTATCTTTGGTTATTGCGATTCCCTTGGGCACTGCAGCGGCGTTAAAGCCCAATTCCGCATTTGACTATATTTCGTCTGGACTTGCTTTTATTGGAAATTCGACGCCGGGCTTTTTCGCAGGAATGATTTTCATCTATATTTTCTGCGTGAAATTTAGTCTTTTTCCCATGGGCGGGATGTATACCAGCCCGTCGAATCAGACAGCCGCCGACTTGATCTACCATATGATTATGCCCTGTTCGGCGCTCGCCTTGCAGCAGATCGGCGGATATATGCGCCATGTGCGGAGCAATATGCTGGAAACACTGGGAGAAGATTATATTCGGACGTCAAAGGCAAAGGGGCTTGGCAGAACGCGGGTTGTGAGCGTCCATGGATTGAGGAACGCGATGATCCCGATTGTGACGATCGTGGGTATGAATATTCCGCTTCTGATCGGCGGATCCGTGGTGACGGAGACGGTGTTCAGCTGGCCGGGGATCGGTATGCTGATGACGACTTCGATCAATGCAAGGGATTATCCCGTCATTATGGGTGTCACAGTAGTCGTAGCGACCGCGGTACTGGTAGGAAATGTTCTCATTGATTTTATCTACTGTATCGTTGATCCGAGAATCAAACATTCATAGAAAGGGGTGAGGAAGATGGGGAAAAGAAAAAAAGAGCAAGAGTCTTACTCCTATATGCGGGACGTCATAGAGCGGTTCTGCCACCATAAGGCGGCGCTGGTAAGCGTATTTATTCTTGGAGTGATTGTTTTGGCGGTCTGTATTCTGCCGCTAACGATGGAGCTGGAACCCTATACGACGAATTCTGGAGCCGTATATGCGAAACCGGAAGGAAATTATATTCTGGGAACAGATGAAATCGGGCGGGATCTTTTTTCACGCCTGATCTATGGGGGCAGGACTTCCCTTTTTGTAGGGGTGGTTTCCATGCTGCTCAGCGTAGCCATCGGCGTTCCGCTTGGAATTCTGGCAGGTTACTATAAGGGATGGGTGGAAACGATTGTTTTGAGAATGGCGGACGTATTTATGTCCTTTCCGTCTATTGTGCTCTGTATCGTTTTGGTATCTATTTTAGGTCCGTCCATCACAGCAGTCACGATCGTGATCGGGATCACAGGCTGGCCTCAGTTTGCAAGGATTATCTACTCGAAGGTCATTATAACCAGGGAAATGGAATACGTGCAATCCGCCAAATCCACGGGAATCAAGGACGGAAGGATTATGACGCAGTATATACTGCCAAACGCTCTGTCGCCTGTTCTCATCAATATGACGTTTCGGACAGCCCAGGCGATTTTGATGGAGGCATCCTTAAGCTTTTTGGGGCTTGGCGTAAAGCCGCCGGCTGCGTCATGGGGAAATATTCTTCAGTATGCCCAGACGATTTCCAGCCTGACGATGCGGCCGTGGATGTGGGTTCCAGCGGGTATCTTGATGGTGATCACAGTGGTGACGATCAATTTCATAGGCGACGGTATCCGGGACGCGCTGGATCCCAAGCTGAAAATCTAGTGTGTCGACACGTTTATACGGCGCACTGTGAGAGATATCTAAATACCGGAGCGGTATTTAAATATAAATAAAAGAAAGAGAGGAAGGTACAACATGAGAAAAAGAATCAAATGGAAAAAGCGTTTCTGCGCCATAGCCATTGCAGCGACGATGGTTTTGGCGGCCGGTTGTGGTGGAAACGGCAAAGAATCGGACAAGACGGACACCAATGAGGAGCAGACGAGTAAGACAGAGGAGTCTTCGACAGGCGACAAGACCGTAACGATGGCTGTTGTCGGCGGGGGAGATACCTTTAATCCATTCGCGGCCGATACCAACGGCGACGATTATATGCAGATTTTGATTTGGGATAGGCCGTTTATCACAAAAATCGACGGCTCCATCGAGCCGCATCTGTGCGACAAATATGAGATGGTAGACAAAAAGACGATGCGGATGTACATCAACGAGAAAGCAATGTGGACCGACGGCGAGCCGGTAACCGCAGAAGACTTTGTATGGACAGCTCAGGGTATGACGAATAAAGAGATCGCCGCGCCCAGGAGCTTTATCATGAAGTATCTGGAAGGAACGGATGATTCTGGTATTGAAACGAGCGATCAGTCCGTCAAGGTAGAGGCAGTGGATGACAAGACGGTCGACTTCTTCTTCAAAGAAGAAATTGATCCGGAAATGTTTATCAAGATGTTTAACCTGAACTTCCTGACACTTCCAAGTCATTGTTTTGAGGGAGTGGCTTTTGCGGATGTAAATGGCAGTAGCTTCTGGGAGAATCCGATCGGAAACGGACCGTGTATCTATAAATCCATGATACAGGATGAACGAATCGAGTTCACGGCAAATAAAGAGTATTATATGGGAACACCTGATTTTGATAACTTTGTCATTCGTATTACTCCTTCTGAGAATTTCCTGGCAGGTCTGATGTCAGAAGAGATTGACATTGTAGCCGGCGGATCGAATAATCTTCCTACCGCCGATTGGGCGTTGGCGCAGGATCAGGAAAACCTGGTATGCGAATCAACAAGTGGTCCCGGATATTATAACCTTTGCATCAACCAACAGAGGGATTATCTGACTCCAGGGGTCAGCCAGGCGATTGAAATGGCGATCGATAAGCAGGCGATATCCGACGCGATTTTTGCAGGCGAGGCGGAAGTGGCGAACTCCTGGGTGCCCAAGGACAGCCCGTATTATAATTCAGCCGTAGAATCAATGAACCAGTATGATCCGGAAGCAGCGAAGAAGCTCCTTGAGGACTCTGGCTGGGATTTTAACAGGGAACTGCATCTTTTGGGCAATTCCAGCCCGCGGAGCGTTCCGATTATTGAGATGATCCAGGAGGATCTGGAAGATATCGGTATGAAGATTAATCTGGAAACAGCAGATACCGCTACCTGCGTATCCAAACTTTCTGGAGGTGAAGTTGACGTAGGAATCATGGGTACAGCAGGAACTTTGGATCCCGACAACGCGGCGATTAACTTTACGGTAGGAGGCCCGTTCTGTTTTGCGAATATTAACGACCAGACTTGGAATGACACGGTAAATGCAGGCGCGGCTGCTTCAAGCTTTGAGGATAGAAAGAAAATTTACGACGACCTTCAGGTACGTATTAAAGAAGAAGTGCCTTACATCTATCTCTATTTTTCACCGGAATTTGTTGCATACAATAAGAAACTGTCCAACGTGGACATTACCGACTTTTTCCAGCTTCAGTATTCCGTATGGGAGTGGAAGGTAGAACAATAAGAATAAGTCTACTTTAGGGTTTCTCCGGTCCAAAAGCCGGAGAAACTTTTAAAAAGAATACAAGCATAAGAGGTGGAAGTATGGAGCCATTATTGAAGGTTGAAAATTTAGTAACATGCTTTGGAACAAAAAAAGGAATGGTAAAAGCAGTAGACGGTGTCAGCTTTGAGATAGAAGCTGGGAAAATTTTAGGGATCGTCGGAGAATCCGGCTGTGGAAAGAGCGTTACATCGTTGTCCATTATGCATCTTTTGCCGGAACAGCTCGGAAAGATTACCGATGGCTCCATTCTTTTTGAGGGAAGGGAGCTAAGAACACTGGATGAAAAAGAGATGGTTCAGATCCGGGGAAATAAGATCGCAATGATTTTCCAGGATCCGATGACCTCCCTGGATCCAGTGATGACGATCGGAAAACAGCTTGAGGAAACGGTTCTGGCGCACGAAAAGATCAGCCGAAAAGAGGCTAGGCAGAAGTCTCTGGAAATGCTGAAGAAAGTCAATATTCCCATGCCGGAATACAGGATGAAAGAATATCCCCACCAGCTTTCAGGAGGCATGCGGCAAAGAATCATGATCGCGATGGGGCTTTTGTGCAATCCGGCTCTATTGATTGCAGATGAACCTACAACAGCTCTTGATGTGACGATTCAGGCTCAAATTCTGGATCTGATGAAAAAGCTGAGGGATGATTTTAATACCGCGATCATTCTGATTACCCATGATATGGGGGTTGTGGCAGATATGGTGGATGACATTCTAGTGATGTACGCCGGCAGGGTAATGGAGCAGGCCCCCTCCGTGGAATTGTTTGAAAATCCTTGCCACCCCTATACAAAAGCATTGTTGAAGTCCATCCCGCGTCTAGATCAGGAGGTGGATATTCTGTATTCCATCAAGGGTTCGGTTCCCAGTCCTTACAATATGCCTGAGGGATGCAAATTCTGCGATCGCTGCGAATGCTCTATGGAGGTGTGCAGGAAGAAAGAACCAGAGCTGTTTGACGTAAAGGGCCATAAAATTCGATGCTGGCTCTTTGAAAAAGAAGCAAAGGAGGCGGCGGGAAATGAATCGTCAGGAAGAACTGATTAAAATTCAGAATTTGAAGAAATATTTCAATGCCGGCAATGCCTTTGGAGGAAAGAAAGGCAAGGTATACGCGGTAGATAATGTGAATCTGGATATTTACCGTGGAGAGACATTGGGACTGGTGGGGGAATCCGGGTGCGGGAAATCAACGCTGGGAAGAACGATCCTCCGACTAAACGAGGCTACGGAAGGAGAAATCGATTTCGGGGGGAAGGATATCAACCGCCTGAAAAGGGAAGAACTTCGGCAGATGCGCCGCCGCATGCAGATGATTTTCCAGGATCCCTATAGTTCTTTGAATCCGCGAATGACGATCATGGAGATTATCCGTTCCCCTTTGGATGCTTTCAAAATAGGAACAACAGAAGAGAGAGAGGAAAAAGTGCTCCAGCTTATGGAACGGGTGGGTCTTGGGAAACAGCATCTATTTCGCTATCCGCATGAGTTCTCCGGGGGGCAGAGACAGAGAGTGGTGATCGCCAAAGCTCTGATCTTGAACCCAGAATTCGTGGTGGCGGACGAACCAGTCTCCGCTCTGGACGTTTCAGTCCGCTCTCAGATCTTGAATCTGATGAAGGAACTGCAAAGCGAGTTTAATTTTACCTGCCTGTTTATTTCCCATGACCTAAGCGTGGTGAAGCATATCAGCAATCGGGTTGCAGTCATGTACCTGGGACAGATCGTGGAGATAACGGATAAAAGAGAGCTCTATGAAAATCCCTGCCATCCCTATACGAAAGCGCTGCTTTCCGCAATCCCAATCCCGGACGCCCGGGTAAAGGTGAAACGGCAGATTTTAAAGGGAGACGTACCAAGCCCCTATAATCCGCCCTCCGGGTGCAGGTTCCATACCAGGTGTCCGATGGCGACGGATCGGTGCAAGGAGGAGGCGCCGACGCTTTGTGATGTTGGCGGCAACCATATGGTAGCGTGCCACTTTTGTGAGGCAACAGGGCAGGCGAAGTAGACGGGTTCGCTTTATATTGTGAGGGATAGATAATGGAAGGAACAAAGGATTATTTTTTCAATCGTATCACAAAGGTCAGGAAGAAAATGGAGGAGGAGGAACAGGACGTGCTGTTTCTTACGCCTTCCTCTTATATGAAATATATGACCGGATATTCCATTCGAGGGGACGAGCGTTTCCTGGCATGGATCCTGCCGAAGGAGGGTCCTGTTCTGGCAGTTGGAAACGAGCTGTATCGAGAGCAGATGGCGGATATGCCTGTGGATGCATTCCACTTTTGGAAAGATGGAGAGGACCCGTTTGATTTAACGGCCAGAATGTTGAAAGAGAATGGGGTTACGATAAATCAGGCGGCGATCGACCCGAATATGCCGGCCGGGTTCAGTTTAAAACTTCAAGGAGTATTCCCGCAAAGCCGTATGACGGACGGAGCGGGACTCATCGACCCGCTTCGGATCTACAAGGACAAAACGGAACAGGAACGGATGGAAGTAGCCTGCCAAAAGGCAGACGAGGCTCTGCGGCAGACGATCGGCGATGGAAGAGAATGGCTGGGACATACGGAAGAGGAGTTCCTGGCAAAGCTTGTATATGAGATGACAAAGCTGGGAATTCAAAATGGAGCGGCCTGTGTGTGCGCGGGAGCAAACGCGGCCGAGCCGCACCATAAGCCGGGAAAGAGCTGGATCGAAAAAGGAATGAGTCTGCTTGTGGATTTTGGCGGAGACTATGAAAACTACAATACGGATATGACTCGCAATTTCTACTTTGGGACGCCGGATCCGGAATATGAGAAAGTGTATGAGATCGTACGGGAGGCATTAGAGATCGGGAAGAAAACGGCGACGGCGGGGATGCGGCTGATGGATGTGGACCGGGCGGTGCGAAAGCATATTGAAGAAAAGGGATACGGACCTTACTTTACCCATCGAACCGGCCATGGAATTGGAATCGACTGCCATGAAGGACCCTCTCTTGAAGAAGGGGAAACAACGCTTATCCGACCGGGAATGACGTTTTCCATCGAACCGGGAATCTATATCCCGGGGAAATTGGGAGTCCGGATTGAGGATCAAATGATGGTGAGTCAAACAGGGACAAGGGCTCTTCACTCTTATCCGCTGGAACTGACGGTCATACCATGTTAACAAAGAGGAGGACATAATGGCTTATTGTTATAGAGAACGGATCGCTAAAGTGAGTAGGGAAATGGAGAAGCGGGGAATCGACGGCTTTTTGGTTTCGCCTGGGTCTGATATGAAATATTTCATTGGATATGGATATCCGCAGGACGATAAAATTCTGCTCCTCGTGATTTTAAAGGATGGCGGGACGTTTGTGATTCATAATAAACTCCATGATATTCACCCACAGAACACGCCCGTCGACGATATGTTCCAATACGCTTATGATATTTCTCCCTTCGATTTATTACTTCAGGAATTGAAAAGACGAGGCGTTTCCTGGAAAACAGCGGCGATTACCCCCAATATACCCGCGTTTTTTGCTTTAGAGTTAAAAGAAGCGTATCCAGGATTAAAGATGATTTCCTCAGAAGAGCTTACGGCGGCCTTAAGGGCTGTTAAGGATGGGGACGAGATGGAGGCGACGAAAGAGGCGTGCCAAAAGGCGGACGAGGCCTTGCAGATCTGTATGTCCATGGGAACAGAGTGGGTAGGAAAAACAGAACGGCAGCTGGAAGCCAGGATGATGTACGAGATGGGAAATCTGGGACTGCGCAATAATGCGGTCAGCGTGTGTTTTGGTGAAAATGCGGCGATTCCTCATCATCACCCGGACGATACGGTTATTACCATGGGAAAACCGCTGTTGATTGATTTTGGAGCGGATTTTCATTTTTACAATACAGATATGACTCGGATGTTTTTCTTTGGAGAGCCGGATGAAGAGTATAAAAGGCTCTACTACATGGTCTTAGAGGCTCAAAGAAGAGGAATCGAGAAGGCTGTGCGCGGCTCGACCCTCCAGGAGCTGGACCGGGTTGTTAGGGACTATTTAACCGACGAAGGGTATGGAGAGGCCTATATTCACAGAACTAGCCACGGGGTTGGGCTGGACTGCCACGATTATCCTAAGATTCCAGCGTCTGGGGAAACGGTGATTGAGGACGGCATGATCTTTTCTGTGGAGCCGGGAGTGTATTTCCCGGGAAAATACGGAATCCGAATCGAGGATCAAATCCTGATGAAAAACGGGAAAGCAGAGGTCCTTCATGTATTCCCGAAAGAGTTGATTTCCTTTCGATAACCTGAGGGAGCAAATAGAAGCAGATAAAAGAAGAGAAAAGGTGAGTGTATGAAAGATCCAAGAATTGAGAAGATGGCAAAACAGGTAATTGAGTATTCGGTTCATTTAAAACCAGGCGAAAAAGTTTTGATTGATCTGTGGGATGAACCTTACGATTTTGGAGAGGCGCTGATCGACGCGGTGCAAAAGGCGGGGGCGTATCCGTTTGTGAATCTGCAATCCCTGACTATGAACCGGCATCTGATTTTAGGAGCGACCAAGGAGTCCATGGAGGCGTGGTATCGGTATGAGAATTACCGTATGGAGGATATGGACGCGTATATTGTGGTGCGGAAGAACCACAATGTAAAGACATACGAGGGGATTCCGGCAGAAAAAATGCGGCTGTACAATCAGTATTACGGTAAACTTCATTATGGAACCAGACTTACGGACACGAAATGGTGCGTGCTGCGATATCCGAATGATTCTTTTGCCCAGACAGCTGGTATGAGTACGGAGGAACTGGAGGATTTCTTTTTTGATACTTGTTGTTTAAACTACCGCAGGATGAACGAACTGGCTGCACCGTTAAATGAGCTGATGATGCGTACGGACCAGATTCAAATCAAAGCTCCTGGAACAGATTTGACGTTTTCTATAAAAGGATGCTGCAAACCTCCTGCATGCGGGATTTTTAATATTCCTTGCGGGGAAACGGGGATGCCCATTATTCCCGAGTCTGCAAATGGAACCATTTCCTATAATCTGCCGTCTTTTTTCCAGAACACACTTTTTGAAAATATC
The DNA here is from genome assembly GCA_022793995.1 of Coprococcus sp. Lineage (GTDB taxonomy): Bacteria > Bacillota > Clostridia > Lachnospirales > Lachnospiraceae > Allocoprococcus. The sequence continues at coordinate 14,505 of JAAWDY010000010.1, read as the reverse complement.
CGGCTGACGTTAAAGGACGGTATCATTACAGAGGCGGTTTCCAATCATACGGAACGGATGAATCAGATTTTGGACACGGATTCCAATGCCAGACGAATCGGTGAATTTGCGATGGGATTCAATCCTTACATAACGAAACCGATTCAGGATACGCTTTTTGACGAGAAGATGGCGATGACGATGCATTTTACCCCTGGAAACGACAGTATCTATAATCCAAGCGCGATTCATTGGGATATTGTGACGTCTCACGCCAAGGAGATGGGAGGCGGCGAGATTTACGCGGACGGCGTATTAATTCGGAAAGACGGCCTGTTCGTTCTGGATGAGCTGAAACAGTTGAATCCCACGGAGCTGAAACGCGAATTGGAGGCGGCAAGGCTATGACGAGTAAGGAAGAGCTGCAGTCTAGAATCAATCAGTGGATTGAGGACCATAAGGAACAGATGATCCAGGATGCCATCGAGCTGGTTCAGATTAAAAGTGTCAGTCAGAAAAATGAAGGGGGATTCCCTTACGGAACCGGCTGTGCCAAAGCGCTTGACACGGCTCTTAAAATGGCGCAGCGGATGGGATTTGAGACAGAGAATCAGGATTATTATTCCGGAACCGCGTACTTAAAGGGAAAAACCAAGAAACAGTTGGGAGTGTTTGGACATCTTGACATTGTCCCGGAAGGAGACTTGGCAAACTGGGACTTTGCTCCCTACGACGCAGTATATAAGAATGGTTATATTTTGGGGCGTGGCTCCAGCGATAACAAGTGTCCGGCTGTTGCTTCCTTGTATGCGCTCAAGTGTATTAAAGACTTGGAAATTCCGATGGAACATACGGTGATGATGTACTTTGGCTGTGACGAAGAGGCGGGGATGAGCGACATTGTGCATTTTCTGGAAAACCGCAAGGCTCCTGAATTCTCCTTTACATCAGATGGGAGATACTCTCTTTGCTGTGGAGAAAAGGGGATTCTGACAGCAAAGCTTACCACAGATTTATCAGGGAGCAATCTGGTCGGAATATGGGGAGGACAAGCCTCCAACATGGTGCCGGATTATGCAAAGGCGGTTATCCGCGGAGTCGATGCAGAAGAATTGTCTGGAAAGTTCCCGGAACTGAAGGTGACGGAACAGGAGGACAAAACAGTCTTGGCGGAGGCGACGGGAATCGCGGCCCACGCCGCATTTCCAGAAGGAAGCGAAAGCGCTCTTCGGAAACTGGCGTCAATGCTCGCGGCGGCGGATATACTGGACGAAAAAGGACAAAGAGCAGCCGCCTTTCTGTCGGAAGGTTTTCAGGATTATTATGGCACAGGCCTGCATATTGATTTTGAGGATGAAATTGTTGGAAAAACGACAGCAGTGGGAGGCGCGGCATATGTAGAAGACGGGAAGCTGACACAGCTGTTGAACGTGCGTTACGCCTTGAGGGCCGACCAGGAAGAGATGATCGAGAACCTGAAAAGGACATGCGGGGAGTATGGATTTGAGGTTGAAAACCTGAAAAATGACCCGCCTATGTATATGGATTTGGAAAATCCTTGCGTACAGATTCTCCATGAGACCGCCAATGAATTTCTGGACGGGACGTATACTCCCTATGTGATGGGCGGAGGAACCTACGCCAGAAAGATTCCGAATGCAGTCGCCTACGGTCCTACGACCCGCAAGATCGATGCAACAAACCCTCTTGTCTACGGGGAGGGGCATCAGCCCAACGAGGGAATGAAGCTGACAGATATGACGACAGGAATACGTATCTATGTAAATGCGTTAATTCGTCTGGACGAACTTCTAAAAATCAAGCGGTCAAAAGAAGAGGCGCCAAAAGAAGGGATGTAAACGATGAGCAGCTATGAACTAGGACTTTACGAGAAAGCTATGCCAGGCTCTTTGTCTATGGCCCAAAAGCTTCGCGCCGCCAAAAGGGCGGGATACGACTATGTGGAAATGAGTATCGACGAAACAGACGAAAAGTTGAAACGTTTGGAAATTAGCAAGGAAGAACGTCTGGAACTCATTCAGACCATGTACGAAGAGGGAATCATGTTTCGTAGTATCTGCCTCAGCGGGCACCGGAAATATTCTCTTGGAAGCCCGGACCCAGATATGGAGAGAAGAAGCCTGGAGATCATGGAAAAGGCCATTACTTTGGCGGATGATCTGGGTATTAGAACAATTCAACTGAGCGGATACGACGTCTACTATGAAGAGGGAAACGAAGGGACAAGAAAACGCTTTGAAAAAAATCTTTTAAAGGCAGTCCAAATGGCCGCTCGCCACGGAGTGATTCTCGGCTTTGAGACAATGGAAACCGAATTCATGAATACGGTAAAAAAGGCGATGAAGTATGTAAGTCTGGTAGACAGTACATATCTTTCGGTTTATCCAGATATCGGGAATATCACAAACGCAGCGAAACTCTACCATACGTCTGTGGAAGACGATATCCGCTGCGGCAAAGGGCATATTTGTTCCATGCATCTGAAAGAAACGCGTCCCGGCGTGTTTCGGGAAGTTCCCTATGGAACCGGACATGTAGACTTTAAAGAGGGTATCCGTACAGCCTGGGAGTGCGGGGTCCGCAGATATGTGACGGAATTCTGGGACGTCGGAGATGAGAACTGGGAAGAAGAACTGGCAAAGGCGGCCAAGCTGATGCGGGGGATTTTGGACCAGTGCCAGGAGGATTAGACCGGACGGTCATAGGTTAAAAGGCTATTTATACAGGCGTGTTAAAAGTGCGCACGGATGATCCAGTTACGGTCCGTGCGCATTTGGAATGCTGGGGGATAGATCCTGGTAAACTGACTATTTCCGAGAGAAGAGTTTTTCAAGGAAAATATTTATTAAATGTACTTGAATCGGGTATAATAATAGAAAAACTATCCGAATCGGTTACAAGGAGAAGAACATGTATCAGAATGTAAAAGAAATAAGGGAAGCTACAGGTCTATCTCAAAAAGCTTTTGCTGAGATGTATAAAATACCACTCAGTATTTTACGTAATTGGGAGTAGGGAACGAATTCACCGGCGCCATATATTATGAACTTGTTAGCAAGAACACTGCCAAGCATTAATTCTTCTTTAAAAGAGATTAAGGGAAAAGATGGGCGTTCGTATTAGTATGAATACGGATAGGCATATGAATAGTATTGCTATCATGAGAAATCCGGACACTTTGGAACTGATCGGGTTTGCACCAATTTATGATTCTGGGAATTCCATGTTTTACAATATACCTTATGAAAAATTATTATATGTGAGGATTGATGATATAAAGACACATTCCTCTGTTGAAAGAGAAGCAAAGTTGTTACAATACGTTCGAGATCGATCTCTCGTTGATATTGATAAGGCAGAAATGGAATTTACAATTTATGAGAAAGATAGGGTTGAACGCCATATGAGAATTCCTAGATTAAGAGAGTTATATGAGAAAAAACGCAGCAATTTGCAGGCATTTCAAAATGGGAAAGACATTTGGAAGAATCGTGAATACAGATAGAAATGGGTACCTGATGCGAGGAGTGCTATGCGCTGGTGGCGCATAGCACCGACCAAAGCAAAGCGTAGACCCAATACCCAGCAGAAAAGATAGTATTCATCAATCGGATAGCGGGAGGGACAATCGGGCGTTTTACATGACGCCCATAGATGTCTCTCCCCAACAAATTTTAACAGCTATAGCTATCTACAATAAAACTTTTCCAGCAGATCCATCCTTGCGCACATATTGGAGAAAAGCAGGTCTACGACCGTGATCGCGGCCATGGACTCCACGACCACAACGGCGCGCGGAACGATGACGGGATCGTGCCTGCCCTTGATGACAAGCGAAACGGGGGTTCCGTTTTTATCCACGGTTTGTTGCTTTTGCGCAATGGAAGGGGTGGGTTTTACCGCAGCGCGAAATACGACGGGGCTTCCGTCGCTCATACCGCCCAAGGTTCCTCCGGCATGATTACTGAGTTTACCAATTTTACCATCCTTTGCTGCAAAAGCGTCGTTATTTAAGCTTCCTTTTGACGAGGCAGCGGCAAATCCGTCGCCGATCTCAAAGCCCTTGACTGCTCCGATAGAAAGAATCGCTTTGGCAAGGGACGCGTCCAGTTTATCGAAAACGGTTTCCCCAATTCCGACAGGCATCCCGCTTATAACGCATTCAATAATTCCACCGGCAGAATCCTTTTGTTCCATACAGTCTGAAAGAAAGTCGGCGGCCTTTTGAGCGTATTCGGCGTTTGGCATGTAGAGCGGGTTGTGAAAAATTTCGTCGTAATTATATTGGTCCCAAGGAATAGAAACAGGACCGATCGCCTTCGTATAGGCTCGAACTTTGACGCCAAGAGAATGAAGAATTTTTGACGCGACAGCTCCGCCTGCGACTCGGGCGATGGTTTCTCTTCCAGAAGAACGTCCTCCGCCCCGGTAATCCCGGAATCCATATTTAGAATCAAAGGTATAATCCGCATGTCCCGGACGATAACAGTCCATAATATTACCGTAGTCTCGGGAACGCTGGTCCTGATTGCGAATTAGGACAGAAATTGGCGTACCGGTTGTTTTCCCCTCAAAGATACCGGAGAGAATCTCTGCGGAATCGGATTCTTTTCTGTGGGTGGTAAACTGACTCTGCCCGGGCTTTCTGCGGTCAAGAAATGCCTGGAGATCTTCTTCTGAAAGGGGGAGTCCCGCGGGACATCCGTCGATCACCACGCCGACGCCCTTTCCATGGGATTCGCCCCATGTTGAAATCTGGAATAATTTGCCGTATATAGAACCTGACATGTATATGCACCTGACCTTTCTTTCATATCATTTACGTGCGGAGCATCCCGTTCGTGAAGGAGTTCTCTAAGAGCTCGCGCTTCGCGATACCTCGCTAAGTACTCAAACCCCGCAAGGGGGTAATTCGTACTAGAGCTCGCGCTTCGCGACACCTCGCTAAGTACTCAAACCCCGCAAGGGGGTAATTCGTACTAGAGCTCGCGCTTCGCGATACCTCGCTAAGTACTCATTATATAATATAGGAAGTATGGTGGACAAGCGAAAAATAGAGAAAAAGCGCAAAATTCAAAGATTTGTATTGTTTTTAACAGTGGTTCCGTATTATAATGTCTACATATTGAGCAAAAAAGGGAGCTACGGTCATTATGAGTGACGAGGTTATGAAGAGGGAAGAAAATACGGGAGAAGGAAGACCGGATGAAAAAGAAGAAATTGACGGCAGCAGCAAAAGTCAGAATGTGGAGGAAAGCATCGAGAAGGCGGAAGCACCCGGTGCTATTGGGAATGACATATCTGGGAATGAACTGGATTCTCAGACAGCCGCAGGTGAGTTTCCGGCGTCTGAAAAAGAGGATGTCCAGTCTGGAGAAAAAAATGAAAAAGGGATAAAGAGTCCTGTAAAAAAGAAGGCGCCAAAGAAAAATACGAAGCGGCGCAGGAGCCAGCCGTCCGTGAAGCCTGCGAATGAGGAAGAGAATATCCTGAGTGCAGAGGATGGGGAAGAGCTTGACGGTACGGACGAGGGCTTCACATTGGACGAGGACGGTGCGGAGGAATTGGAACCAACATTAAGTGTGGAGGACGGTGAAGAACTTGATTCGCTTCTGAATGCGGCAGACGAAGAAGAGCTGGAATCGATACTGGATACAGAGGACGAGGAAAGCTTTGAAGAATACGAAAGCGATGATGAAGATGAGGACGAAGACGAGCAGGAAGAAGATGAACAGGAAGAAGAGATGACAGAAGAAGAGAGAGCAGAGCGGAAAAGAAAGAGAAGAAAAGTACTGAAGATCCTGGGACTTTCTGTTTTAGGAACAGTGGCGGCCGTCTATGGAGGAATTTCCGTATTCTTTATGAGCCATTTTTACTACAACACTACGATCAACGGTGTTGATTTCAGCATGAAATCGGTCACGGACGTTGAGGATTATATGGCACAGCAGGTAGAGGGATATTCTCTGACTTTAGAGAAGTCAGACGGAGGAAGCGAGACTGTCACAGGAACGGATATTTCGATCTCCTATGAGAAGAGCGATGAGCTAAAGAAACTTATGGATGAGCAAAATGCTTTTCTGTGGCCGAAAGGTCTGTGGGAGAAGCAGGATATCAGCGCGTCGATCGGGGTTTCTTATAACCAAGAGCAGCTTAATACCGTGCTGGCGGCGCTTCCTTGTATGCAGGCGGAGAATCAGACGCCTCCGGTGTCTTCTACGCCGGAGTTTGACGGGACAGAATTTGTCCCCAAGGAGGAAGAGGTCGGGAGCCAGATCGAACCGGAGATCTTCACACAGAAGGTAAATGAGTCTATTTCCGGGTTCCAGGATACATTGAATATGACGGAAGAATCTTGCTATGTGAAACCGGTATATACGAAAGAGTCTCCGGAGGTGCAGGAGGCATGCAACCAGATGAACCAATATCTGGCGGCGAGCGTTACCTATACGTTTGGTTCTGCACAGGAAGTTGTGGACAGGACCGTGATCTCCCAATGGGTAACTACGGATGAGAATATGGCAGTCACCTTCCATTCTGATATGGTATCGCAGTATGTACAGGGATTAGCGGATAAATATAATACCTATAAGACCCAGAGGACATTTACGGCGGGAAATGGTAATACGGTAAATGTCGAAGGCGGGGATTACGGATGGATCCTGGATACGGAGACGGAGAACCAGGCGCTTCTTACAAGTATCCAGAATGGAGAGGTGGTTACAAAAGAGCCTGCTTATAAGCAGAGGGCGGCAAGCCACGACGGTGCAGACTGGGGCGGCACATATGTAGAGGTAGATTTGACGAATCAGAATTTTTATCTGTTTGTGGACGGAGCGCTTGTGATTAGCGGACCGATCGTTACCGGAAAGCCAAGCGCGGGAGATGCCACTCCACAGGGAGTTTATCTTATCAAATACTGTCAGCGTGGGGCGACCCTTCGGGGACCGAAACAGCCGGATGGAAGCTATGAGTGGGAATCACCGGTATCCTTCTGGATGCCGTTCAACGGTGGAATTGGGCTTCATGACGCACCGTGGCAGGCAGCGTTTGGCGGAAGCCGTTATCTGACCCATGGTTCACATGGGTGTGTGAACCTGCAATATAACGCGGCGCAGACCATTTTCAATAACGTGCAGGCAGGAACACCGGTGGTATGCCACTATTAGTATAACGGAACGAAGGGAGTAATGTGATGTATGAATTGATAAAGCAGGACGGCTCTGCCAGAAGGGGGCGTCTGCACACAGTACACGGGGTCATTGAGACCCCTGTATTTATGAATGTGGGGACAGTAGCGGCGATTAAAGGCGCTGTCTCTACGACGGATTTGAAAGAAATCGGGACGCAGGTAGAGCTTTCTAACACATACCATCTCCACGTGCGTCCGGGCGATGAAATTGTCAGAAAGCTGGGAGGGCTTCACCGCTTTATGGCATGGGACCGACCCATCCTTACAGATTCCGGCGGTTTCCAGGTGTTTTCCTTGGCAGGGCTTCGGAAAATCCGTGAGGAGGGCGTGTATTTTAATTCCCATATAGATGGAAGAAAGATTTTCATGGGACCGGAGGAAAGCATGCAGATCCAGTCCAACCTTGCGTCCACGATCGCCATGGCGTTCGACGAATGTCCGTCCAGCAAGGCGGGACGCGACTATATCCAGGCATCTGTGGACCGGACCGCAAGGTGGCTTGCAAGATGCAAGGCCAAGATGGAAGAGCTGAACGAACGGGAGGATACGATCAACCGGCAGCAGCTTTTGTTTGGCATTAACCAAGGGGCGGTCTATGAGGATATCCGCATTCAGCACGCACAGCAGATCACAGAGCTTGATCTGGACGGATATGCCATCGGAGGACTTGCTGTGGGAGAGAGCCACGAAGAGATGTACCGTATCATTGAGGCGGTAGTTCTCCATCTTCCGCTCACCAAACCGATTTACCTGATGGGGGTAGGGACCCCTGCGAATATTCTGGAAGCAGTGGAGCGGGGCGTTGATTTCTTTGACTGTGTATACCCCAGCCGGAATGGGCGGCACGGACACGTGTACACTAAATATGGGAAATTGAATTTATTCAACGCAAAATATGAACTGGACGAGCGTCCAATCGAGGAGGGATGCGGCTGCCCGGCATGCCGGACCTATTCGCGAGCTTATATCCGCCACCTCCTCAAAGCAAAGGAGATGTTGGGGATGCGTCTGTGCGTGCTTCACAATCTCTACTATTATAATAAGCTGATGGAGAAGATACGGTCCGCGATCGAGGAAGGAAGATATTCTGAGTTTAAACGGGATACTCTGCGCATGATGGAGGAAAATCAGGATAATTGATGTGTGAACTTTAAATGTAAAATTTTAATAAATTATGGAAATAGCTTGATGAATTTGTCGGAATTGTGTATGATAGCAATAACTGTTTTGTGATTTAGGAGGGAGACGAATATGCAGAACCCAATAGTAATTGTATTATTCTATGTCGTAGTGATCGGAGGATTCTGGTGGCTTATGATGCGGCCGCAGAAGAAGGAGCAGAAGAGACTTCAGCTTATGCTTGCGGAGATGGAAGTGGGAGATACGGTCCTTACTACCAGTGGATTTTATGGAGTGCTGATCGACATTACGGACGACGATGTGATCGTCGAGTTCGGAAGCAACAAGAACTGCCGTATTCCGATGCAGAAGCAGGCGATCCTGCAGGTTGAAAAACCGACAAAAGAATAGGGATTTTTTGGGAAAAAGCATTGCATTTTTGAGGCAGTGCTTTTATAATGGATAAAAATGGAAACGTTACCGAAAACGTTTCCGGGAATGATAAAGTATGATAGAAGATTAAGAAGAGAGGTGTCATGATGAGAGCGAGCGGTATACTTTTGCCGGTGGCGAGCCTGCCGTCGAAGTATGGGATTGGTGCATTTTCAGAAGATGCATACCGATTTGTGGATATGCTAAAGAAGGCTGGGCAGAGCTACTGGCAGATCTTGCCGTTGGGACCGACAGGTTATGGAGATTCTCCGTATCAGTCGTTTTCCACTTTCGCGGGGAATCCGTATTTTATCAGCCTGGAGGATTTGATAAAGAAAGGCTGGCTTAAGAAGAGCGAATGCGAAGCGTGTGATTTTGGAAGCGACGATAGGTATGTAGATTATGCGAAGATCTATCTGTCGCGATACAGCGTGCTGAGAAAAGCATACAAAAGAAGTAATATCAAATCCGATGCGGCATTTGTAAAGTTCTGTGAAAAGAACAAGGGATGGCTGAACGATTATGCTTTATATATGGTGTTAAAAACAGAAAACGCCGGGAAAAGCTGGAGTGAGTGGGATGACGAGTACCGCCTTCGGGGCAAAGAGACATTGAAACAGTTCCGCAAGGAACATAAGGGGGATATCCGTTTCCAGAAGTTTCTGCAATTCCTGTTTTATGAACAGTGGGGAGAACTGAAGGCTTATGCTAATAAAAGAGGGATTCAGATCATAGGAGATATCCCCATCTATGTGGCGTTTGACAGTGCGGATGCATGGGCGCACCCGGAACTATTTCAGTTTGACGCGGATCATATGCCCAAACAAGTGGCAGGCTGTCCGCCCGATGCTTTCAGCGCTACCGGCCAGCTCTGGGGCAACCCGCTCTATGATTGGAAAAAGCATAAGGAGACAGGCTATCAATGGTGGATTCAGAGGATTGAACATTGCTGGAAACTCTATGATGTGATCCGTATCGACCATTTCCGTGGATTCGACGAATATTATGCCATTCCTTTTGGAGATGCTACTGCCGAGAACGGTCATTGGGAGAAGGGACCTGGGATGGATATTTTCCAGACCGTTCAAAAAGAGCTTGGCCAGGTGAAGATCATAGCGGAGGATCTAGGATTTCTGACGGACTCTGTGCTTCGGATGGTGGAAGAGTCAGGATTTCCAGGAATGAAGGTGTTAGAATTTGCCTTTGACTCCCGGGAGCCGAGCAATTACCTTCCACACAATTACGGGAAGAATTGTGTGGTTTACACCGGTACGCATGACAACGAGACACTGGCAGGCTGGTATGAGGGCCTTAATAAAGCAGACCGAAAATTTGCGATGAAGTATATGGGAAGGAAAAATCTTCCTGTCAAGACGGCAGTGTGGGAGATTATCCGTATGGCCCTGGCCTCAACCGCGGATACCTGTATCATACCGATCCAGGATTATCTTGTGTTGGGAAATGAAGCACGTATCAACCACCCGTCTACTCTTGGCGGGAACTGGATGTGGCGTCTTAAAAAGGACGATATTTCTAAAAAGCTTCTCAAAAAAGTCCGTCGGATGACGGCGCTTTACGGCAGACTGCCTGGGAAGAAAGAGAGCAAAGAATAACGAATGGGAAATATGACGATCAAGGATATTGCAAAGCAATGCGGCGTGGGGGTCAGCACAGTCTCACGTGCGCTCAATAATCATTCGGATATCCGTCCGGAGACACGCAGGCGAATCCTCGAGGCGGTCGAAAAGTCCGACTTTGTTCCGAATAACAGCGCGAGGAATCTAAAGAGGACAGACTCAAAGACAATCGCGATTCTGGTTAGGGAGATTGACAATCCTTTTTTCTCTGTCATGATACGAGTTATGGAACAGGAGATCCGCAAGGAGAAATATTCTTTTTTTATTCAGCATATGGGGAAAGGACAGGATGAAGTAGATGCTGCAGTAGAGATCGTGGAAGAAAAGCGTCTCCGGGGCATCATTTATCTGGGAGGGGATTTCCAGAGTTGTATGGAGCGCCTCCCGCGCCTTCGGGTTCCCTTTGTGGCGTGTACGGTACGCCTGCCGGAAATACCGGAGGACTGCGTCGGCTCTTATGTGACGATCGATGACAGGAGGGAGAGTCGGCGTCTGGTGGACTACCTTTGTCATGAGGGACACAAAAAGATTGCGATCCTGGCGTCGGATAAGAAAGATACCAATATAGGGCAGGCGCGCATGGAAGGCTACAAGGAAGCGCTTGCGGCAAACCAGGTTCCGCTCTGTGAAGAACTGGTCCGCTACCAGGATGAAAAGGAAGCCGTCTATTCTATGGAGAGCGGTTACCGGATGATGAAAAAGCTGCTGAAAGAGACGGACAATTTTACCGCGGTGTTTGCCATATCCGACCTGATGATTATTGGGGCGTGTAAAGCTCTCCTAGAAGAGGGAAAACGTATTCCGCAGGATGTGGCGGTGGCAGGATTTGACGGGATTGCGTATACAGAGTATTTTGAGCCGTCGATTACAACGATCGTCCAGCCAGCCGAGGAAATTGCAAGGGAGGCTGTCGAAAGCCTGTTTGAGATGATACGGACGAAAAAGAGCCGGGCGGGGAAAATCCTGCCGGCTAAGTTAGAAATTAGAAAATCAACGTAGGTAAGAGTACCTGAATAGAATCGCCTGGCGGCGATAGGACTGGAGGTAACCATGGAAAATAGATTGGAAGAGATATTACAGGAAATGTTTCAGACAACGCTAAATGCGGCGTCAAATGAGCAGGTTTACTATGCTCTGCTTAAGGCGACAAAGGAGAGAATCCAGGCGGCACCGAGAAACGAAGGACAGAGGAAACTTTACTATATTTCAGCGGAGTTTTTGATCGGGAAGCTTTTGTCCAACAATTTGATTAATTTGGGTATTTATGACGAGACGGAAGAAGTGCTTAAGAAATATGGGAAGTCTATGGCAGAGATCGAGGAGGTAGAGCCCGAACCGTCTCTTGGGAACGGAGGACTTGGACGTCTGGCGGCATGTTTCCTGGATTCGATCGCCACGTTAGGGCTGAACGGAGACGGAATTGGCCTGAATTACCATATGGGACTTTTTAAACAGGTGTTCCAGAACCATAAACAAAATGAGGAGAAAAATCCCTGGATTGAGAAAGATAGCTGGCTGACTGATACGGGAATCTCATTTGAAGTTCCTTTCCGTGATTTCAGCCTCAGATCCCATTTATATGATATTGATGTGACAGGCTATGAAGGCGGCGCCGGGAAGCTTCACCTCTTTGATGTAGAGACGGTGGACGACTCCCTGGTAAGAGAGGGGATTACATTTAATAAGGAAGACATTTCTCGGAACCTGACGCTGTTTTTGTATCCGGACGACAGTGACAAGGCAGGAAACCTTCTGCGGATCTATCAGCAGTATTTCATGGTTTCTAACGCGGCGCAGTTTATCATAAAGGAATGCGAAGAAAAAGGTTATGATTTGAGAAAGCTTCATGAACATGTGGCGATCCAGATCAATGATACCCATCCATCTATGGTGATCCCAGAGATGATCCGGCTTCTGGTGCAGAAAAGGATTGATTTTAACGAGGCGATCGAGATCGTGCAGAAGACTTGTGCGTACACCAACCATACCATTTTGGCGGAAGCCTTGGAGAAGTGGCCGATTACGTATCTGGAGCAGGTGGCGCCTCAGATCGTGCCGATTATCCGGGACTTGGATGCAAGGATCAAGGGTAGATTCAGAGATCCAAAAGTCCACATCATTGACGAGCAGAACCGGGTTCACATGGCGAATATGGATATCCATTTTGGGTACAGCGTCAACGGGGTGGCGTACCTTCATACAGAGATTTTGAAGAATGAGGAGTTGAAGCCATTCTACGATATTTACCCGGATAAATTCAACAACAAGACCAACGGCATTACGTTCCGCCGGTGGCTTCTGCATTGTAACCATGAATTGACGGCGTGGATTGAGGGCCTGGTCGGTACTGGTTATCGGAAAGACGCAGATGAGCTTGGACGGCTGATGGAATTTGCAGATCATGCGGAAGCGCTTGACGGACTCCTCAAGGTAAAGCAGGCGAAGAAGGATGAGCTTGCCGCATATCTGAAAGAGACGCAGGGTATCACGATCGACCCGAATTCCGTGTTTGATATTCAGGTGAAGCGGCTCCACGAGTACAAACGGCAGCAGATGAACGCCCTCTATGTCATTTATCAGTATCTACAGATCAAGGACGGAAAAAAACCCAGAAGACCGATCACGGTAATCTTCGGGGCAAAGGCGGCCCCGGCATATACGATCGCCAAAGATATTATCCATTTAATCCTGTGCCTGCAGGAATTGACCGTGAATGATCCAGATGTGGCGCCGTACCTTAAGGTAGTTATGGTGGAAAACTATAATGTCACTCTGGCAGAAAAAGTGATCCCGGCATGTGATATTTCCGAGCAGATTTCTCTGGCATCCAAGGAAGCAAGCGGAACCGGCAACATGAAATTCATGCTCAACGGCGCCGTTACCTTGGGGACTGAGGACGGGGCAAACGTGGAGATCCATCAGCTCGTGGGCGATGAAAACATCTATGTGTTCGGAAAATCCAGCGAGGAAGTCATCGGTTATTACCGCGAAAGCAGCTACAGCGCGGTTGATTTCTATATCGAGGATGAAGAGATCCGCCGTCTGGTCGACTTTATCATCAGCCCGGAACTTCTGCGTATCGGAGATAAATACCTGCTCCTTGACCTTCATGCGGAACTAATCCGGAAAGACTGGTTCATGACGCTTCTGGACGTGAAGGAGTATATCAAGAAAAAGGAAGAGGTTTTGGCAGATTACGAGGACCGCACGGCGTGGGCGAAGAAGATGCTTGTTAATATCGCAAAAGCAGGATTCTTCTCATCCGACAGGACGATTGCGGAGTACAACAGGGATATCTGGAAGCTAAAATAATAATGAAGAAACAGGGCGGTTAAACGAAGGAATGAAGAGATTTTTTGCCATGATATTGATCGCTTCTTTGGCGGTATCCATAGCTGCCTGCGGAGGGACTGCGGATAACAAAGAGAAGGAATCGTCTGAAACAAGCGGGAACGAAGACACGTCTGCAGGCAGCAACGATGAGGAATCGGAGGCTAAGGATGACGCGTCAGAGGACAAGGAAAAGGGCGATGAGGCGCCAGGAGAGTTATCACTGAAACAGTTTGCGGAGGATGTTAACAGTGACAAGGCGAAAGCAGAAAAAGACTGTATCGGTAATATGTATCAGATCACCGCTACCGTGGATGAAGTCAAAGACGGGTACTGCGAACTGATGGGAGTGAATACATTCAACTATAACGAAATCAATGTAAGAGCCAGGGTCTATCTTCCATCGGACGTCCTGGCAGGATTAAAGGACTGGGATAAGATTACGGTTTCCGGTACGATAGAAAGCATTGAGGATGGCATCCTCAAATACAACGGTGAGGACTTTGAAACAGTGTTTCTTAATATGCCGGACGCACAGATCGTAAAGTAGGTATAAAAGGCAAAGACAACAGGGAGCCCGCCGTGGCTCCCTTTGCTTGGTTACAATATCTTCAAAGAGGGCTTTATGACTGGATATCGAACATAGACATCAGTTTTCTGAAGGTATCTTGTCCATCCAGACAGGTGTCTGTCAGATAGCCTTTCTCCCATTCCCATTCAGAGAGCCCTCGGTAATAATATATTTTTTTGTCATCCTCAATGATAAACGGAATAAGCCCGAAACGCAGGCACTCT
>JAAWDY010000009.1 GCA_022793995.1 Coprococcus sp. | reverse complement strand
TAGAGCAAAAGCTGTTTTGTAAGAGTTTTAAATACTTTTTGGTAATAGCTGGATGCACCTGCCTGTACGAGTGCTTCCCCGGTTTGGTTGATCAGTTGCTGCAAAGTTGATTTTTCCATCATGTGTTCCTCCTTAAGTGATTTGATAAAATACACTTAAATCGTGATAGATTATGGAAAGTAAATCAACCTAAAAATGCTTTATTCGTAAGGATTTCTATCGCCAACTTTGCATAATATATAGCTTTTTATAACCTCCACCTTCCTTCAGATTCCATCTCGCGATGGACACCCTTGGTCTTGGCTATATCCTTCCCACTACTAGGGCGGATTGGGGACTTTCACCCGTTAGAACGTGCGCCCGCTGGGCGCACCCTCAAAACAGGGGAAAACAAAATTCTTTGTTTTCCCCTGTTTTTTCGTATTTGATATTTTCCTTTTTTCTCCTTATTCAAGTGGAAAATGGCATGCGCACATGCCACCATCGCAAGGCTTCAGCCCCGGCTGCTCCTGCTTACAGATTTCCTGCGCATAAGGGCAGCGCGGATGGAACCGACAGCCGCTAGGCGGATTAATAGGGCTCGGGATTTCTCCGCTTAACAGTTCCTTATCCTCTTTTCTCCGCTCTGGGTTTGGCTGAGGCGTTGACTCAAGAAGGAACTTCGTATAAGGGTGAAGCGGACGGCTATAAAGCGTCTCCGTGTCCCGAATCTCGCAAACCCTTCCCAAAAACATGACGCATACTCTGCTGGAGATATAACGCACCACGCCCAAATCGTGACTGATAAATAAATACGTCAGACCAAATTCATCCTGCAAATCGTGAAGGAGATTTAGAATCTGCGCCTGTATCGATACATCCAGAGCCGACACCGGTTCGTCGCAGACAATGAGCTTCGGATTTAACGCCAACGCTCTGGCGATGCCTACCCTTTGGCGCTGTCCTCCTGAAAACTGGTGCGGATAACGATTGTAAAACTCCGGACGGATTCCAACCCGGTCCATTAAAGCCCGTACTCTCTCTTCTTCCTCGTCTTTGTTCTTATAGACTTTGTATGCTCGAAGCGGCTCGGAAATAATCTTTCCTACATTCATCCGCGGATCCAGGGACGCATATGGATCCTGAAAAATCAACTGCATCTTCTTGCGCGCCTCCCTGAGCTGCGCTTTATTCATCCCCGAAAGATTTTCGCCGTCAAATAGAATCTCACCGGCTGTGGAGGGAATAAGACGCATCAACACTTTGCCCAGCGTTGATTTCCCACATCCTGATTCGCCGACCAAAGCAAGGGTTTCGCCGGTATAGATGTTCAGATCCACGCCGCTGACCGCATGAACAATCCCTCCACCGGTTTTAAATTCTTTCACAATCCCTTTCACCTGCATTAAGATTTCACGATCCATATCTTATCCCCTCCTTACTGCAGGGTGTAAAGCAGCGTACCTTATGCCCGTTCCCCATATCTGTAAGGGGAGGTTCCTCGCTTTTACAACGTTCCGACGCCATGGGGCAGCGGGGAGCAAACCTGCATCCCGACGGCATATCTTTGAGACTTGGAACCATGCCCTCTATGCTGTCAAGCCGCTGCTTGCTGTCTATCTTTGGCAATGCACCTAAAAGCCCTATACTATAGGGGTGCATCGGATTCCGGAACAGCTCGTACACCTCGGACTCCTCTACCACTTTTCCTGCATACATCACATATACTCGATCGCACAGCTCAGCCACCACTCCCAGATTATGAGTAATCATGAGGATGGAAGTTCCTTTCTCCTTTTGCAGCCGCCGCATCAGGTGCAGAATCTGCGCTTCGATTGTCACATCCAACGCAGTGGTCGGCTCGTCCGCAATCAACAAATCCGGATTACATACCATCGCCATTCCAATCATCACCCTCTGTCTGAGTCCTCCGGAGAGCTGGTGCGGATACGCGTGATAGCGCCGTTCCGGTTCTGGGATTCCAACCTGGCGGAAAATGTTAATGACCCTTTGGGCAGCTTCCCCTTTGCTGATCTTCTCATGCAACAAAATAGCCTCCCGCACCTGTTTTCCCACTTTAACGACAGGATTTAAACTCGTCATGGGCTCCTGGAAGATAATCGAAATCTTATCCCCGGTGACCTTCCTTAACTCTTTCTGCGTCAGTTTGGTAAGATCTGTATCCTTAAGCATAATTTGACCGTCTTCTATATACGCGTTTCCTGGAAGAAGCCCCATTACCGACATTGCCGTCATACTCTTTCCGCAGCCGGATTCACCTACGATTCCCACTGTTTCCTTCTCCCGGATTGCAATCTCAACACCGTCGACCGGAACCAATTTCTCACCTTTGCTCTTAATAACCGTTTTTAAATTATCAATGTGTAATAAAACCGGGATATCTTTTTCCTGCTGGCTCATCGGATCAGCTCCTTTCAGGGGATGAGAAAACAACTTGTCCCTCGATAATCGTATACCGAAGTCTTGCGGAAACCTCCTGTACCGGCAGGGCTGTGTACAGTACGACATCCCCGTCCTTCCCCACTTCCAGGCTTCCCACACGGTCCTCAACCCCGAGAGCCTTCGCCGGATTAATCGTAATCATTCTAAGCGCCCGTTCCGGAGACACCCCGTTCCGCACGGCCTCTCCCGCCTGTATCAGAAGAATGTCCTCCGAAAAAATGGGAGAATCCGAAATAATCGAAACATTTACGCCTAACTCATCCAACAGAGCTACATCTTTTAGATCCGCCCCTGTCAATTCACCGTAGCCTGTCGGAACTCCCACGGGTCCATAATTGATATCAGCGCCGCTTTCGGCCAGTTCTTTCAGATAATCCTTTGCCGCCCACGCATGCTCGATCGTCAGATGGCAACCATACTTCTTTGCGATCTCGATCGCAGTCAACATATCAAACTGTTCACAGTGAATCTTAAGCGGTATTTCCCCTTCAAGCGCTGGGAGAACTGCTTCCCATTTTTCATGATATGCCGGTGGGTCGTTACCCTCAAGGGCTGCCTTTTCTTTCTTTTTCCTATACTCGTCCGCTTTAGCAAGGGCCTGGTCAAGTTCCGCTGCGATTCCCATCCGGGTCATGGGCGATTTTCCTTTGGGTCCATAGACTCCCTTGGGATTCATCCCCAACGCGGCCTTTAACGCGCACGGATTCTTTATCGCCATCTCATGGATATCTTTTCCATAACTCTTTGCCGCAAATGCCTGGCCGCAGATTACGTTCCCGCTGCCCGGAGTAACGCACAAAGTTGTGACTCCCGCCGCTGGAACACTCTGAAAATTCTTGTCAAACGGATTACATCCGTCTATGGCCCTCACCTGCGGAGTGATCGGATCCGTCATTTCATTCAGATCCATCCCGTTCTGGTCGATCATGTCAAAGCCACCCTGATGCGTGTGCGCATCCACAAACCCTGGAAGCGCCCACAGACCGTCCGCGTCGATCACCTCTTCCCCACTGAAAGAGGAAAGCCCTGTTCCAATCCCTACAATCTTTCCATCTTTAATCTGTATATCACCAATATAAGGAGGATTTCCCGTCATATCCAATATTTTCGCATTTTGAATCAACATACCGCTTCACCTCTCTTATCATATACGATATTTCCCGCAACAATGGCAGCGTCTACGTCGGCGCTAAAACTTTCCAGAGGATTTCCATTATAGATTGCCAAATCTGCAAAAAGCCCTTCCTTGATTGAGCCAATCAGATGATCGACTCCCAAAACTTCTGCCGTTCTCACTGTCATCAGATCCAAAACATCCTCTGCTTTGTATCCCATCTGCACCAGACGGCACGCGTTCCAGAGAAGATTTTCCCGTCCTACTCCTCCGGCGGAACATCCCATACACAGAGGAACCTTCCCTTTCAGAGATAGCAGCCTGTCTACATCCGTTCCATACCAGATTCTAGCTCCCATGTCGAACAGATCCATCAATATTACCGAGGCTCTCGATTTCTCAATCATATCAGCCGCCACATCCCCCTGGTAGGGAGCGTTCAGGATCACACGAAGCCCGAATTCTTCCGCCAAATCCAATACTGCGCTGATATCTGCCACTGTCGTTACATTCATCAAAAGCGGTATCTCCCTTTTTAACACTCTGGCGAGGACCTCATGATTACTGTCTGGTTCAGCGTCCTTTTTTTCCATCCACTCTTTCGTGGCCCGGAACTTCTCCTGCAAGCAGGACGCCATACCCATACGTGTCATGGGCGCGACATTCTTCTCCCCGAAGGTCTTTTTCACTTCAGCGGTAAAATTACCTTTTAATGCTGCTGTGTCGCACACGCACATCTGCGCCGTACTCCTGCCCGCCACATGATAGACGCCCATCTGCCCCGCCAAGAGGGCTCCTCCTGCCGGAGCTGCGCCTATACTGGTGATTCCACTTTTCCAGTATTTCTGGCGTTCCACCTCGCGCCAGTCGAGAGCATAGCGAACATGCAGCCGTGGATTACAAGGAGAGGAAATCTCGTTCGAGTCTCCCTGACGCAGATTTGCATAATCTGTCAGTCCTACAGAAGTCACCGGGAGAATAAATCCAGGGAAAACCTCCTTTCCTTCTGCATCCCAGACCGGAACGTCTTCCTTAAGCCCCTCCCCTATTTTCAAAATACGTCTGTCTTTTATCAAAATATCACCTTTTCGGACAACTTGACCTGGAAGATGAAGGTTTCCATTTTTTATCAGCAGCATATTCACTACTCTCCTTTTAACACATTCAGTTTTTGATTCTATTATTTTGCCGGTTTTACTTTTCCTAAATAATATACATAGTTCGCGCCGCTTATCGGATTAAATCCTGTAAGCTCCGCTCTGTGAATAAAGTTGAAGTAACTCTCATACATCGGAACCATGTTGTAGAAATTATACTGCATATCCAGAGCCTCTTTTACCAGTTCTTTCCGTGCGTCCGCGTCATATTCATTATCAACTTTTTCCATCAGTGCGTCATACTCCGGCGATTTTGCCACAAAATCACCATAATATCCCTTAGACACATAGAAATTCAGCATATCTTCCGTACTGACCTGGTCGGTACCAAAGTCCAGAATCGACATCTGGCATGTGCCGTCCGTAAATTTTGCATAATACGCATTGGTATCAAGCTGAACAATCTCCACATTCATTCCGATTTCCTTAAGGTCACCCTGTACGGATTGCGCGATGGACGCCTCGTTCGGACTAATATACAGATTCAAAGTCTCGCCGTTATAGCTGGACTTTTCCAAGTATTCCTTTGCTTTGTCTACATCATAGCCGTCTATTGTCTGAAGATCTTTATAGTCGCCCATGACACGCTGCGGGTACAGGGTCGTAGCCGGAATTGTCTCCGGTTCATTGTTAAACATCGCCGCATTTTCACGGTTCACTCCGTAATATACTGCTTTCCTTAAGTTCTCATCGCTGGTAAACGGTTCCGCATAAAAATTCAGGTATTTGATAGACCAACCAGTGTTAATCTCCGCGGTCAGATTCGGATCCTCCTCTACCAGTTTGAGCTGGTTCGGCGTAACGTTGATCGCGATGTCCGCTTCATTATTCTGAAGAGCCACAACAGCCGTGGAACTATCCATCGGCGTACGGATGGTTACCTTCTTAAAATGAGGCGCTCCGTCAAAATACTCCTCGTTGGCAACCAGATGAACATACTGGTCTGTTCCCTGGGATTCAAACTTATATGCTCCGGTGCCTACCGGATTCTTTGCAAATTCTTCCGCTCCCTTTTCATAGGCTGTCGGTGATACGATAAAGGGGCTTTCCGCCATCATCGGAAGCAGTGCGACGTGTGGAGTCGCCTTCGTAATTTTAACCGTATAGTCGTCTACCTTCTCACAGGCTGTATAATAAGTCGTTACATAAGAACTCAATGGATTTTCAAACTGTTTTTCAAACGTATAGACTACTGCGTCCGCGTTAAACTCCGTCCCATCATGAAATTTCACGTCCTTCCTCAGGTGGAACAGTACCGCATGTCCATCGTCTGTTTCCTCCCAGCTCTCCGCCAGGCATGGGATTGTATTTCCCTCGTTATCGAACTGCAAGAGACAGTCAAAAATCTGGTGCATCGCGTTTTTGTCCACACCGGAGGACGTAGCCGTCGTCAGCGGATCTAACGTCTCACTGGTCATATGTGAAATAAACACCAGTTCCTCCTTCTCCTCCACATTGCTCTCTGGAGTCTTCTTGTCCTCAGATCCAGACTCGCTCTTGCCCCCGCAGGCTGTCATGCCGACAACCAGCGCCGCCGTACAAAGTACTGCGAAAAGTTTTTTCAGTTTCATCTTTTTCATCCTTCCCTTTATAAATTTTATCCTAAACAGAACCATTCTGTGTAGAATCTATCTTTCCGCCTGCCGCGGATCCAAAGCTTCCGTCAGGCCGTCGCCCATCAGATTAAAGCAAAGCGCCGTCAACACAATGGCAAGACCTGGGAAAATAATCATGTGCGGGCTCTGCCGCATCCAGCTTGTGGCCTCGCTTAACATGTTGCCCCACTCCGGCGTGGGCGGCTGAATCCCCATTCCGATAAAACTAAGTCCGGCCGCCGACATAATCAGTCCTGCCACATTCATCATAGCGTTCACGATAATCGGACCGATCGCGTTGGGCAGAACATGGTGGAAAATAATATCCCTGTCCTTTACGCCGCAGGATTTGGCCGCCTCAATGTAATCCTGCCGCACCACGGTCAGCACCACCGAACGGATCATCCGGGTAAAACTTGGCACGCTGGCTACAATGATAGCGATCGTCATACTTTTGAGCCCGCTTCCCATAGCCGCCACAAGACTGAGCGCCAGAAGCATATACGGAATACACATCAGCGCGTCGATAACCCTCATAATCCATGTATCTACTTTCCCGCCAAAATATGCGGCCGTCGCTCCAAGGATGCATCCGCCAAACAGGCTGAGCGCAGTACATACCACGCCAAACATCAATGAATAACGCGCCCCATGTATTACCCTGCCAAACAGGTCGCGCCCCATATGGTCAGTCCCGAACCAGTGCGAACCGTCCGGTCCTAAAAGCCTCTCCTGCGGGTTTGTCGTAATAACGGTCTGATAGTCTATAATCACATCCGCAAACAATGCAAATATGATAATTACGATCAAAAAGAACAGTGCCACCATGGATACCTTATTTTTACAAAAGCGCTGCCACACTTCTTTCCACTGATTCGGCTCTACGTTTGTAATGATTTTTTTCTTTTTTCCAAACATTCTCTCACCCCATAACTACTCAAACTGTGATTTTATTCTCGGGTCAACGAAAGCATAGATCAAATCCACAACCAGCATTATTAGCATAAATGTTGTGGAGAGGAATATCACCGCAAACATTGTAAGCGGAACATCCTTCGCTTTGATTGCCGCCACGATCGCGTTCCCGAAACCAGGAAGTCCAAAAACGATCTCTGTTATCATCGCCCCTCCCAGAAGGCCCGCAAAGTTCATACCGAGCTGTGTGATAACCGGAATCAATGCATTACGCAGCGCATGCAGGAAGATGACTCTTCCATTCCCGGCGCCTTTGCCTTTGGCTGTCCTGATATAGTCCTGATTCATGGAATCCAGCATCGTAGTCCGGGTAAGGCGGCTCAAAAATGCCGCGCTTGGAAGCGCAAGGGTCATGACCGGCATAATATAGTGCTGCCATGTTCCGACGCCGCTGCTTGGAAGAAGCCCAAGCTGCAGTGAAAGAAGCAGCATCAGCATCAGTCCCAGCCAGAACCCCGGAACCGAAGCCAAAAACAGGGCCAAAACAGTCAGTCCATTATCAATAACCGAATGTTTCTTCACCGCTGAAAGGATTCCTAAAGGAATTCCAAAAAGCGCCGAAAACAGTACGGACAATATCGCCAATTTGAGTGTTGTAGGAAACTTGGGCATCAAAACTTGTGTCACCGGCACATTAAACGTGTATGAAGCGCCAAAATCACCGTGAAGCGCGTCCCAAACATAATTTGCATACCGGACAGGCAGCGGACGGTTTACCCCTAAAGATTCGTTCACCATGTCTACCTGCTCCTGCGTAGCCGTTGGTCCCAGCATGATTCTTCCAGGATCCCCGGGAGTCACATTCAAAATAAAAAAAACAACAAAAATAATAAATAGCAGTGTCGGTATTACTACCAACAATCGTTTGGTTATGTATTTCGCCATTGTTCTCCTCCTACATTCCAGTTTGCCTCTTTTCTCGCGGCGAATATCCGAATATGAATAAATTCATGATTTCTTATTAGATTAGCATAAATTATCACTTTTATCAATCTTTTTTATGCATTCATGCACATTCCGTGCATAAGTAATGTGGGCATATTGCACAAAAGGACAGGCTCTCTTGTGGATTGGCCTGTCCTAACATTTAACTGCGTTTATAGTGCAGAAGTCCCTGCCTTAAGATATTCATACAAAGTATGTAGAGTTCCCACTCCTTTTCCTCATCATTGCAGCAAAAACGATGAATAACATTGGGAAGCGCCAGCGCGATCCCCATCACCAGATCCTTATGTTCCTTTATATCGTCATGCAGCGGGTTTTCATCCAGGAAACTGTAATCATAAAGCCCCATATATTTGCCGCCGATCAAATGGTCGAACGTCCAATCACGCTTAATCTCTATCGGAGCACGATTAAAATGATCGACTAAAACCTCTTGATAATACTTCATATTCCGGGTACTTTCCGGTATCACCCGTTCGGTATCCTTGTTCCCCTCCGGTTCCAGAAGGTTGATCTTCCGGCCGTTTTCCTGGGCTTCCCGCAATTCATCGTCCAAATAAAAAGAAATAATATAAAAGTATAAATCCTTTTTATCTTCAAAATACTGATAAAAGCTTCCCGTAGGAATCTCTATACTTTTAATTAAGTGGTTGATACTGATGTCCTGATACGGAGCTTTCGCGAATTCGTCCATAGCGGACTCTATAATGGAATTTCGCTTTGACTCCGGAAGATTAAAAAAAGTCTTTTTCGGCATTTTTTCTCCTTACAAGCGTCCCAGGACCGCCTCCGTCATGCGGACTGCCCTCCTGGTTTTTTCTGTATCGTGAACACGTACAAATCCGTATCCGCTTTGTACCGCCATCACTGTTGTTACCAGGGTTCCCTCTTCCCTCTCTTCTGCCGGGAGGTCAAGCGTAAGCCCGATCACAGATTTTCGGGAGGTTCCAAGAAGCATCGGGTAACCCAGCCCTGAAAATACATCCAAATGCCGTATCACATCCAGATTCATCTCATACGTTTTTCCAAATCCTACGCCGGGATCCAGGATAATCTTCTCGTCCGCGATTCCGGCGGCTTTCGCTGTGCTGACACATTGCTTCAAATCCTCGCAAACCTCTTTTAAGAAATCCTGGTACACCGCCTCCTTTCGATTATGCATCAGACAGCAGGCCGCGCCATATTCTTTGACGACCGACGCCATATGAGGGTCAAACTGGAATCCCCAGATATCATTGACAAGATCCGCGCCCGCCTTAAGAGCCTCTTTTGCCACTTCGCTTTTGCAGGTATCTATGGAAATCGGCACATCGTAATTTGCCCTCACAGCCTCAATGATCGGTATCACCCTCTCGATTTCCTCCAGGACCGTTACCTTTTGATATCCGGGACGGGTGGACTCCCCGCCGATATCCAGGATATCCGTCCCTGTTTCCAGAAGTTCTTTTACATGGAACATCGCCGCGTCATACTGATTCCATTTCCCGCCGTCCGAAAACGAGTCTGGGGTCACATTGAGAATTCCCATGATGTAAGTGTGATGTTTTGTGTCAAATTCCCTGTTCCCTATTCTCATATACTCGATTCTCCTATTCTCTTATCATTTGAAAAACCTGTTCCTGCAGACCCATATTTTCGGCAAATGCTCCTCTTACGGCAATGCTTGACGTACGGCTTCCCGGTTTCTTTATTCCCCGCATCGTCATACACATATGCTCTGCCTCCACCATAACCATCACGCCGGAAGGATTTAAGTGTTCTGCCAGAGCGTCCGCGATCTGCGCTGTCATCCGCTCCTGAAGCTGCAGCCTCCTGGCATATACCTCCACAGTCCTTGCCAGCTTGCTTAAACCTGCCACCTTACCGTTTGGTATATAGGCAATGTGCACCTTCCCAAAAAACGGGAGCATGTGGTGTTCACAGAGAGAGTAGAAGAAAATATCCTTCTCCACCACCATCCCGTTTGTCTCCACTGTAAATGTCTTCTTCAGATGTTCACCAGCATCGGCGTCCATTCCCTGGCAAATTTCGCAATACATTTTCGCAATGCGCTCCGGCGTCTGGGTAAGGCCCTCTCTTTCGATATCCTCTCCGATTCCTTCCAGAAGGAGACGGACGGCCTGCTCTACTTTCTCTTTATCTACCACGTTTCTCCTTCCTTTCCCTTCACATATGAAATGACTTCACCAAGATAAGATAAAGAGCCGAATGCCAGAACTGCGCCGTCTCCTCCTGCATTCTCCGCCGCTTTTTTTACCGCATCCTGGATTCCATCCGATGTTTCAGCCAAAATCCCTTGTTTTTCAAATTCTGCCTTCAGTTCCTCCTGCCCCAGTGTCCGGCTCTTATCCGGCAGCTCTACCGTATAAACGCTGGAAAGGTAAGGTGCCATGATCTCTACAATTTTTTGGTATTCTTTATCCTTAAAAATGCCGACGACAGCCGTTACCTTTTTGCCTCCTAGATACTCCCGCACACTCCCCGCAAGCCTTTTTGCCGCATCTGTATTGTGCGCTCCATCGACAATCATCAGAGGATTTCTCCCGACAACCATAAATCTCCCCGGCCACTTTACACTGGAGAGTCCCGCCTTCACCGCCTCGGAACTGATGGAAATTCCTTCCTCCCGTAGAGAACGGACCACTTCAAGCGCGGTCGTCGCATTCTCAATCTGATGTTTTCCCACCAAAGGCAGCGTGAGATCACCAAACTCACAGTAGGAAAATCGCTGCCGCTCTATACTGTTTTCTATGAAAACCGCATCTGCCGGAGAGGAAACGCGGTATCTGCATCCATATTTCTGCGCGGTATCCGCAAGAATCTTCTGCACGTTTGGCGCCTGCGGTGCGCTTACCACCACTGCGCCCGGCTTGACGATACCGGCTTTGTTTTCCGCAATCTCCTCCAAAGTATTCCCGATCACACCGATATGATCCATACTGATGGAAGAAAAAACGCAGACTTTCGTATGTTCCACCACGTTCGTCGCATCGAGCAGACCACCGAGGCCTGTCTCCAACACGACAAAATCGCAGCCCTGTTCTTCAAAATAACAAAATGCAATCGCTGTTTCGATTTCAAACGCCGTCGGCGGCGTCTTTCCTGCGCAGATCATCCGGTCCGCAGCCGCCTTGACTTTGCAGGTCATTTCGGCAAACTCTGCCTTTTTGATATATTCCCCGTCAATCTGGAATCTCTCGCGATATTCCATCACTGTCGGGGAAATATAACGCCCGGTCCTATACCCCGCTTCTTTCAGAATACAGGACAGACAGGCCAGAATCGATCCTTTCCCGTTCGTACCCGCTATGTGTATAAATCTCAGTTCATTCTGTGGATTCCCAAGCTCTCTTAGTAAGCCCTTTATACTTTCTAAGCCAAGTACACTTCCGTATTTCGATACATGATCCAAATATACCCTTGCTTCTTCGTATAACATCCTCTTATCCTTTCATAGAAATTTGCCAAAGTTTCCTCCGGCATAGGTTTCATTCTAACACAATTTTCTGATTTTGAATACTAAAAAAGAACCAGCGCATCCGTCCTTAGACTGATGCGCCGGCTCTTTTTACTTTATTTCTGCCTGTTTTGGCTTCTTTTACCACTCAAATTTTTTCTCGAAATACGCTTTTAATTCTTCTATCTTAACACGTTCCTGCTCCATTGTGTCACGGTCCCGAACCGTTACAGCATGGTCTTCTTCTGAGTCAAAATCATAGGTCACACAGAACGGCGTGCCGATCTCATCTTGACGACGGTATCTCTTACCGATATTTCCTCTGTCGTCAAATTCACAGTTATAATATTTGCTCAGCTCCGTATAGATCTTTTCCGCACCCTCGTACAGTTTCTTTGACAATGGAAGCACGCCGATCTTAATTGGCGCAAGTGCCGGATGGAAATGAAGCACAGTACGCATGTCTCCGCCTTCCAGTTCCTCCTCGTCATAAGCGCTACAAAGGAACGCCAGGACCATACGGTCCGCGCCGAGCGACGGCTCAATTACGTACGGGATATACTTTTCCTTCAATTCATCGTCAAAGTAACTCATATCTTGTCCGGATACATTCTGATGCTGCGTCAGATCATAATCAGTCCTGTCCGCAATGCCCCACAGCTCTCCCCAGCCAAATGGGAACAGGAATTCCACGTCCGTCGTTGCCTTACTGTAGAAAGACAGTTCCTCTTTATCATGGTCTCTGTAGCGGACTTCTTCCTTCTTCAGCCCCAATGTATACAGCCAGTTAAGGCAGTAGCTCTTCCAATAGTCAAACCACTCCAGATCCGTATCTGGTTTACAGAAAAATTCCAGTTCCATCTGCTCAAACTCACGCGTACGGAACGTAAAGTTACCCGGCGTAATCTCGTTACGGAAGGACTTTCCTACCTGGCAGATACCAAACGGAACTTTCTTCCGTGAAGTCCTCTGGACATTCTTGAAGTTGACAAAAATCCCCTGCGCTGTCTCCGGGCGGAGATATACTACATTCTTCGCATCCTCCGTCACACCCTGGAAGGTCTTGAACATCAGGTTAAACTCGCGGATATCCGTAAAATCATGCTTCCCACAGGTCGGGCACGGGATCTCGTGTTCTCTTACAAACGCTTCCATCTGTGCGTGCGTCCACCCGTCAATGCTCTCCGGAAGGTCGATTCCATTCTCCTTCGCATAGTCTTCGATCAATTTATCCGCGCGGAATCGTTCATGGCATTCTTTACAGTCCATGAGCGGGTCGCTGAATCCCCCTAGATGACCGGACGCAATCCAGGTCTGTGGGTTCATCAAAATCGCACAGTCCACGCCCACATTGTACGGATTCTCCTGGACGAACTTCTTCCACCACGCCTTTTTTACATTATTCTTCAGCTCTACCCCAAGGTTACCATAGTCCCACGTATTGGCAAGGCCTCCGTAAATCTCAGACCCTGGATATACAAAACCTCTGTTTTTTGCCAACACGACAATTTTGTCCATAGTCTTTTCTGCCATAATACCAATCCTCCCATTCTTTTTCTTGATTTTCCAGCGGACGCACCCCTTCTATCTATACGTCCGCCAAGCTGTTGATTCACCTATTATACAGACTGCTTCCAGATTTTGCAAGCATCTATTTCATTTCTCACCATTTCTCATACGTTCTCATACGTTCTCATACGTTTTCCATCTCCTGGCTTTCCATTTCTTCGAGGATTTCAAGGGATCGAAAACGTTTCCCCACATATACGTCCAGATACCGTTCTACCACGTTTCCCAATTCCTCCAGCACCTTTTGGCTCACTGCAAATGTATACAATTTCTCAATGGGCGACGACACGATATACTGCATGGCGTATAAAGTGGAGGTATCAAGCGGCCTTTTGTCAGCCACATCCCATCCGCACGTATCGCAGATAAGCCCGCCTTTTTTCACACTGAACAAGCAGGGGCTTTCCTGGCTTCCGCAGACCACGCACTGGAAAACCTGGGGGCCCTCCCCTTCCACGCTTATGGCTTTGAGTTCAAATATGTAACGCACCAGCGGGAGCATGATCGTCCGTTTCACTAAAGCGCGCATAGTCTGGTACAGAAGCCGGAGCATTTCCCGCTCATCGTTTCCTTCCTTTGTATAGTAATCCGCGAATTCCAGAAAATAGAACGCGTAACAAGCAGCCTGCAGATCTGTTCTGAGTTCTGAAAAATAGTGGGTGATTTCCACTGCCTGGACTGTATAAGAGGTACGCCCCTCATAAAGTGTAAATGTACCGAAGGAACAGGGAATTGTCACGCCTGCAAGGGAACTGGTCGGCCTGCGGGAGCCTTTGGCGAACGCGGAAACTTTGCCCCGTTCCTTTGTAAGTATCACAATCCGTTTATCATATTCTCCAATCGGCAACGATGAAAGCACCATCCCGGTTACTGTTACTACCTGGCTCACTTCTTTTTTCCTCGTACTTTTCCATGATATTCTGGCAGATCTCCATCCCTTTGTAACTGAGATAATCATCAATTTTGCCCGTCTTTATGAACTGTTCCCAATATTTTTGTTTCATTCCAGACACCTGGCCTTTTCCTCTTTTCTGATTCAAGATTCTAACGTTAGGTTATCCTGCGTGCCAAAAGCTATACTGTATAAAATCTGCCAGAAGAATTTCGCTTTCCAACCCTTGACAAACCGGCGTTATGCGCATCTTAGGCACAACGCCGGTCATTTTTTCCACTATTCCTCTTCACGGTAGCCAAAATTTTTAATCAAAAAATCGCTGTCGCGCCAGTCTTTTTTTACCTTGACCCAGAGCTTTAAGTTCACTTTCATCCCCAGCATTTGTTCCATCTCATATCTTGCTGTGCTACCGATTTTTTTCAGCATGGCTCCCTGCTTTCCGATGATAATTCCTTTATGGGAATCGCGTTCGCAGATGATCGTGGCTTCGATATCCATTATTTTTCTGCGCGCCTTCATCGTCTCGATGGAGACTGCGATCCCGTGGGGGATTTCCTCGTCAAGCGAGTGCAGCGCTTTCTCACGGATCAATTCTGCCATGATCTGCCGCTCCGGCTGGTCTGTGACAATATCCTCATCGTAAAACTGTGGTCCATAAGGCAGGTACTTCATGATTACTTTTAACAGCTCGCCGGTATTATCTCCTGTCTTCGCCGATACTGGGACAATGTCGGCAAAGTCGTACGCTTTACTGTATTTTGCGATACAGGGGAGTAATTCTTCCTTTTTCACGGTATCCGACTTGTTGATAACAAGGATAACCGGAGTGCGGACTCTTCCAAGTTGATCGATGATATGCTGCTCTCCCGCGCCAATAAATGTGGCAGGCTCTACAAGCCAGAGAACCACATCCACCTCGTTCAGCGTCCGTTCGGCCACATTTACCATGTATTCGCCCAGCTTATTCTTTGCTTTATGGATTCCTGGCGTGTCCACGAATACAATCTGGCCGTCCTCCATACTTAGTACCGTCTGGATCCGGTTCCGGGTTGTCTGCGGTTTTTTCGACGTAATGGCGATCTTCTGGCCGATCAGATAATTCATGAGCGTGGATTTCCCCACGTTCGGGCGTCCGATCAAGGTTACAAATCCTGATTTATAGTCCCTTTTTCCTTGCTCTCCCATTAAAACAAATCCTTTACTTCTGTGAACACTTCCTTGTCTTCTTCAATTTTGCCTTCATTTCCAATCACGCAGATCTGATCGTCCGCAAGCACCGCCTCCGCGATCCCCGCCAGGGCGCGGATATCCTCCTGTGTGGCCGTAAGGATTTCGTTTCTGTCCTTTTTCAGCATCTCTTCATCCACATGGTTCAGATAGAGGTTCATCGAACGTACTCCCTTTGCCGCCGGGGTTAGGGGCTGGTCGATATTGCTGATCGTGCCGATGATATATTTCGTCATATCCCTCTCGCTGACGGTAAAATTCCTTAGATATTCTGGAACGCCGTCATAGACCTCCAGCGTCTTTTTCAGGTTCGGATCGCGGTAGGAGACAAAATACCCGTCCCCAACACGGTTAAAGCTGCTCATGCATCCATAGGCGCCGCCCTTGACCCTGATATTTGCCCACAGGTAATCATAACTCATAATAACTTTCAATATATGGAGTGCACCGGTATATTTCAGGCCCGCATCGATAAAGTTCCCTGCCTTCGCCGCAAACTGTACCTTGGAAGCGGTCTTGAAGCCTTCGTTTTTCTTCTCACAGTGAATCACGCACGACGACGCAGGCGTCCGTTCTGCGAACAGAGCGTCGTTTAATTTCTTAAGTTCTCCTTCCAGCCCGTCAAGCCCTTCCCGCGCCGCCGTATAGCTCACCATCATATTCCCCTTGCGGAACAAAAGCGCGGCCAGTTCTTTCAGCTTTTGGATCAGATCCGCTTTCTTGTCCTCAAACTGCCCGTCCAGGAGGCTTACGGTCTGATAGAACGAAATTTCTTCCGTCATATCCCTGAATTTGCAGATCGGGGACTTATACGACATTGCACGCAGAGCTGCCACCGAATGCCCGGAAGACAGAAAACGCTCCTGCATACGGGATTTCGTCATTGCAAGAATCTCCCGCAGACGTTTCTCATCCTCCAGACGGGAGCGGACAAGAATCTCTTCCATCATGCCTACGGCAAACGGAATCTTATCATATAAAGCCTTTGCCTTGATCTCAAAAGTCGCTTTAAACGCTTTTTCTTTTGCTTTTGTCACATCGGGATACGCCTCTAAAGAAGAGCCAATTCCGCCGGTATGCACATTGATCTCGTTGAACAGCTCCCCGTACTCGTAATTCTCTGTATCAATAATCCCCAGAACGGACTGGAGGACGCCTACATATGGAAGATCCTCTTCCGGTACGTCCGCGAGGTCAAAAAGCAAGGTCAGATACCCGATCCCATTCGTCTCCACCTCGTGGAACACGGTTGGAATGCCTGCCAGGTTCATTTCTTCATTGTAGATGGGCGCCGTCTCTTTGGAAATATCCTCCCGGGTGAGCATGGGTATCTTCTCCAAATCTTCCTGCGCGGAAGGTTCTTCCTGATATTTAGCAAGCCGCTTGGTATCTGCAACCAGCTTATCAATCTCCTCCCCGCTCAAAGAATCCTTATAAGCCTGCATTTTCTCCTTTAACTCAGCGTCCAGCCTCGCCGTCCTTCCCGGCTCCGGCGCCACCGTCACAATAGAGCCGTGGAGATTGTCCAAAAGATAGGTCTGGATCAGTTTCTCAAAATAACCTTGGTCCATCTGTTTTTTCAAGAAATCAAAGGTTTCCAACGCCTCCACATGGATAAACGGTTTTGTCTCGTCATAGAGCCAGCTGTCAAAGATCTGCAGGCCGTACATCAACCCTTTTGGATAACCGCCAAAATCCGCCTCGCGGTAACGGAACTCATGATAATTAATTCCCGCTTCCAGAGCCTTTTTATCCATACCCTTCTCTACGATCGATTGAAGCGTGTCTTCGATCACCCTGACAAACTCTTCCTTCTGGCTCTCGTTCGCGTTCTTTGCCACCACGGAAAATACCGGCTGCAAGATACTATTATCATAAGAACCGGTGATATCTTTTCCGATTCCGGCATCCACAAGCGCCTTCCGAAGCGGCGCTCCCGGTGCGGAGAGCAGGGCGTAGTCCAAGATCTGGAACGCGAGATACAGCTCCTTATTCAGACTGTCGCCGATCACTTTATTATAGGAAAGATAAGTGTTGTCTTCCACGGATTCATTCCTTGCGATCGAGTATTTCATGGACAGATCCCGCATGGCTGTAAAAGGCTGTTGCAACGCAATCCGGGAATCTACTTCCTTTTTCTCGTATTTCGATAAGTATTCCTCATCGAGCCATTTCAGCCTCTCCGCCATATCCATATCGCCGTACAGGTAAATATAACTATTGGACGGATGGTAGTATGTCCTGTGGAAATCCAGATATTCTTCATACGTCAGTTCCGGGATCACATCCGGATCTCCGCCCGATTCATTTGCATAAGTCGTGTCCGGGAACAGGGAGTTCAAAATCATCCGGTCCAAAACGCCGTCCGGCGAAGAAAACGCGCCCTTCATCTCATTATAGACCACGCCGTTGTAACTGAGTTCTCCGTCTTTATCTTCCAGGTTATAGTTCCAACCTTCCTGCCGGAAAATCTCTTCATGCTTATAAATATTGGGGTGCAATACTGCGTCCATATACACGTCCATCAGATTCTTGAAATCCTTGTCGTTGCAGCTTGCCACCGGATACACTGTCTTATCCGGGAACGTCATGGCGTTGATAAATGTGTTCAAAGATCCCTTTACCAGCTCCACAAACGGATCTTTTGCCGGGAACTTTTCTGAGCCGCACAGCACCGTATGCTCCAGAATATGAGGAACACCCGTGCTGTTTTGGGTCGGCGTGCGAAACCCTATATGAAATACTTTGTTGTCGTCGTCATTGGAAATCAAAAGCACCTTCGCCCCGGTTTTCCTGTGCCGCAGAAGCGCGCCTTCTGATTTCAGATCTTCAAGCCTGCGCTGTTCGATCACTTCGTAGGCTGCCATGCTCGATTGTAAATCCATTATTTCCATCCTCCTGCATCTATTATACTGTTCACAACTGATAAATGAACGAATTACTATATATTGTACACAGTTCCCCGAGTACTTACAAGGGTTTTTCTGTAAAAGCTTCATTCTGAAGCATTGAGTTTTGACGCCTGCGAATAGGAAATAACCGCTTCATTTTTTTTCATAAAGAGCAGACCGAACGAACCCGGACCACAGTTACTTGCAATGGCAGAGGACGCCTTCTGTACATAAACCCGTTCAAAAGGACAGTACTGCCTCACAAGATACTGAATATACTGAAGCTTTTTCTCATCCATCCCTGCATAGGTAATGAAAAGGATACGGCGATCAATATTCCTTGTATCACGGAGCACCTTCCTGATATAACCTTTCGCCACATGCGCAAAGTCACCTATCTCCATACTTCCTACCGACATCTTGCTGTTCCGCAGCACAATGACAGGGTGTAACAAAAGCGCGTCGCAGATGACCTGTACCCTTTTCGATATCCTCCCAGACTGGCACATCATATGCGTACTGTCGATGACAAAAGCGGAAGAAATATAACGTCTCAGTTTCTTTATGGTTTCCACAATCTCTGCCTTTGAGGCATGCTTTTCCGCCATGGAAGCGGCGTACAACACCGCCAGTCCCATACTGCTGGAAAGATGCCCGGAATCGATCACGGTAACGTTTTCAAACGATTTTGCGGCTTCAAGCGCATTATAGTACCCCTGGCTCGCATGCTTTGCCATGGTGATATGGATCACGTTCTGTGCCACCGTCAGCTTTTCCGCAAAAAACCGTTCGTAATCTCCCACCTCAGGAGGCTGGGAGACACCGCTCTTGCCTTCTGCTATATACACCAGAAGTTCATCCGCTTTTAACTCCAACTCATCCAGGAAACGTCCCCCATCCGTACAGACATAATAGGGACATACGGAGATGCCGAACTCCTTCCTAAGCGATTCAGGAAGATCGCAGACACTATCTGTCGTAACCATCACGGAAACCCTCTGCGCCTGTTCAAAGATCAGGATATCCTTTCCGATCTCGGACTGACCTGTCTCCTCGCTCAGCTTCACCAGTTCCTTTGGAAGAATACTCATCACAGATGCTTCAAGCAGCGCGCCGCTAACCGGTTTTGCCAAATAACCGCTGAACCCTTCCTTTCGGTAGAGAAGCTGGTTATCGCTTCCTGCGTTGGCTGTCAGCGCGATCACAGGCACATCCTGGCATAAACCTCCAGGCTGCGTACGCAGCTCGTGAAGGCATTGTATTCCATCCATTTCCGGCATCAGATGATCCATCAGGATCACATCATAATGCTGATTCTGCGTCAATTTCAGACATTCCGCGCCGCTGGATGCAGTATCAATCTGAATCTTAGTCTCTGAGAGAAGTTTACGCACTACCATCAGATTCATATCATTATCGTCTACCACAAGGATATGAGCTTCCGGTGCTTCAAAGCTTTGCTTATACTGCTCTCCTTCACGGATACTTGTACGGGAATCCAGGGTAAATACCCCCAGTTCTTTCTCATCCACAATATCCTGCTCCAGTGTGACAATGAAGATGGAACCCTTGGTATAAACACTGTTGACACTGATCTCCCCGTGCATCAGCTCCACCAGCTGATGCACGATGCTGAGTCCCAGCCCGGTGCCTTCAATATGGCGGTTTTTTTCTTCGTCTACTCTTCTGAATGCATTGAAAATATAGGGGATATTTTCCTTCTTTACTCCCTGCCCGGTGTCCTCTATGGAGTACCAGACCCGTACCCGGTTCAGCGTCAGGCGTTCACACCGCACGGAAAGAGTGACAGACCCCTCGCTCGTATATTTTACGGCGTTATTCAGCAGATTGATCAAGACCTGTTTGATACGCACCTCGTCGCCGCACAGCATGCTCGGGATAGAAGAATCTACATGCAGCTTAAATTCCAACCCTTTTTCCCTCGCCTTGATCCATATCATATTGACAATCTCAGAAAAAAGTTTCCCTGTCTCATAGGAAACATTTACGATCTCCATTTTCCCGGATTTGATCTTGGATAAGTCCAGGATATCATTAATGAGGGTGAGGAGCAATTTACTGGCGCCCTGGATATTTCTTGCATTCTCGGCAACATCCTCCGGAATATCTCCGCGTAGGATGATCTCGTTTAACCCGATAATCGTATTGATCGGCGTCCGGATCTCATGGCTCATACTGGAGAAGAAATGATTCTCCGCTTCATTGAGTTCTTCGATTTCCTTTTTCTGCTGCCGCGAAAGCTCGTTCTCCTTTTCATAAAGCCTGTTTAAAAACAAAAGCAGTATACTGGTTAGCGTTCCCACCATAACGACGGAAATCGCAGACTCTAAAAAAGAGTTCGCTATTGCATTCTGCGCGATATATTCCGGAAAATGGAAGGACAGATAGTAACATAACATCGTCTCCGCCATACAAAGCAGAAAGAATATACCCTTACGCCGTCCTTCAAGAGTAATGCTGATATAAATAAAACAGAGCACAAACCATTCGGGCATCCCGCTGTAAAACCCACCTGCAGTAAAATAACTCAGTGGGAAAAGAAACAGGAGAAGTACTGTGATAAAGGTGGCTCCTGTATTGATACACGCTTTTTGAATACTTACTTTTACTATCTCTGCGATAATGACGAGGCTTGCCGCCAAAATCAATATATTTTCCAGCCTCCTGCCCATAGGCAGTATACAGATCAGTGCGACCATACAGATGCCTGTCACCACGCGGAACATACGCTCACGCAAACTGATCTTATGGTCAAAGATTATTTCAACCCATTTTTTGAACACGCAATACTTCCTCCTCTCAAAACGTGGATATACTTAAATAAGCATCAATGACCGTCTATAATCCCACGATGCTCTCGCAGACCGTTTTATACATTTCCATAAGTTTAAGATGGTTCTCACGGATATATTCCACATCCCCATTCTTCCCCGCCTGCTCTAATGTCTTCGCATAGGCTGAGAGTTCTTCCGCGCCAATAGTCAAGGATGTGCTTTTTAAGGCATGCATTTTGATCGCATAGTCCTCCCAGTTAGAATCTTCATACAGGAAATCGAGCTCCTCTTTGCGTTCCTCGCTCTGAAAGCAGAACATCCGCAGCATTTCCAGATAAAACTCTTCCTCCCTACAGCAGTAATCCAGCCCCATCTCCACGTTGATACCAGCACGTTCAAGGCATACAAAAGGCGCTTCGTCCTCCACCACAGGAGCTTCCAAGCCCACGGTTCCTCCTGGTGCCGCTTCCTCTTCCTGCACCAAATCCTCCGGACCCCTAGGCTCTGCCCCGTACTGTATGCAGTACTTAGGAAGCACTCTACGCAGCACTCTTTCTAACACAGCACGCTCGATCGGCTTTGGTATAAATTCATTAAATCCTTCATTACGGAACATTTCCCTTGCGCCGCTGATGGTATTTGCGGTCAAAGCAACCACCGGCAAATCCTGGTATATTCCATTGTTGATCTCCCGGATGCGCCTCAGTGTTTCCACGCCGTCAAAGCCCGGCATCATGTGGTCAAGAAAAACGATGTCATAGGACATGCCGGCACACCGTTCCAGCGCTTCCTTGCCACTGAGACATGTCTCCACCTGTATTCCATAGCTTCCCAAAACACCTTTGGCTACCACCAGGTTCATCTCTTCATCGTCAACGACCAGGACCCTAACTCCCACACAGTAGAACGGCCTACGGCCTGCGGCCTGAGCCTCTTCAAACCGTTTCTCTTTCACTTCACCGTTCAACAGATTTGCAATAGAAAGTGCAGAAATTGGTTTGTGGACCACAAGCAGACTGCTTCCCCTGCTCA
Organism: Coprococcus sp.; assembly: GCA_022793995.1. Lineage (GTDB taxonomy): Bacteria > Bacillota > Clostridia > Lachnospirales > Lachnospiraceae > Allocoprococcus. Next base: position 7,378 of record JAAWDY010000009.1, on the reverse strand, counting down.
GGAAAAAATCTCTTTCCGCGATCACCACAACCCGGAGCGTGTCCGCCAGTTCTTCATAATAAGAACAATTTTCTTCATATTCGGCCTGTGCGATGAATACATGGGTCAAGTCATGACTGCGCTGCAGCTTTTGAAGACCTTCAAAATTATGCGCCTGGTATCCCTCAATGCCAAGCCCTTCCACCAAACGCAGGATCAATTTATCATAATATCTCCTGACCTCATCGCTGCTATATTTTTCAGGTCTGAAATAACATGCTATGCAGAGCTGGTCTGCATTAGAAAGCGTAATGCTCGGCGTATCGTCCGCCACCCCCTGCGGAATAGAGATGTGCGCCTCGAGTCCCTCCTGTCCTTTGCTGTCAAAGTGAACAAACCCGCCCATGGCATGGAGGAGCCCCCTTGCGATCGGGATCCCAAGACCTAGACCGCCTGAAAAACGGCTGCTCCCGGAATCCGCCTGATAAAAAGCATCGTACATCTGCATAAGCTGGGAATCCGTCATCCCAATACCAGTATCATAAATATCTATAACTAAATTGCCCCCATAACTCTCCTGCCGAAATTCAATACAAACATTGATGCCGCCCTCTTCCGTAAATTTGATCGAATTCTCCAACAGGATCTTAAGTACATGGGAAATCTTTTCCGCATCCCCGATGAGAACAGACGGTATCTTTGGATTGATATCAAACACCATTTCCAGCCGATGCCTGCCGTCTTGAATCGCAGTCATTGTGATCACGTCATTGAGCACCGAAGTGATCATGTACTCTTCCTTCGCTGGGATCAATGTGTTCTCTACGATCTCCGTATAGTCGATCATATTGTTGATCTGACTGGACAAACGCTTGCCTGCCATCTGAATGGACTCCATATTTTCCCGGATCTTAGAGGAAATGTCTTTTTCCAACACCACCTCGCTAAGCCCGATCACCATGTTAATCGGCGTCCGAAGCTCATGAGAAACATTTGATAGGAAAACTGCATTCTGCCGTCCCGCTGTCTCCAACTGCGCAAACGCAGCATCATACCTCTGCCTTGCTTCCCTTCTCCTGTTTATCCGGTATCTTGCGATCTCCACTGCGCCTGCCGTCACCACGATACCAAGGCCCACCCGCACTGCATCCTGCATTCCCATATCATGAGTGACCGTATGCAGGAATAAAGCGTGGTACAAAAGTTCCAGCACATACAAAACGGCTGTCATATACAACAGCCGCCGTCTATCCAGCATAGAAAAAACAAGGATCATAATACAAGCCACGGCAGGTATGTCAAAAAGGCTAATCCTATGTACTCCAAAGAAAAAAAATTCGACCAGCAACACTCCAGCACACAGATTTTCATAAAATATCTCTGACCCGACCCTTCCGATGTGGAAAAACCAAACGCAAAAAACGCCTCCCGCGATCAGCGGGACCATCCAGATCTCCCACGCCATAACCATAGTGACCAGAGTCAACATCCCGCTGAATACAGTGACTGTACCGGCCAATAGCAGATATTTACTTGTCTGCTCCTCCGCTCTCATTATTTCTCAAACTCCTTTGCAACCCGTTTCAAAAGTTCTTCCGGGTAAAATGGTTTCTTCAGATAATTGACCGCTCCAAGCTTAAGCGCACTCAGCACATCTTCCTTGTATCCCGACGCGGTCAGAAAGATTACAGGAACCTCTATCTTGTTATCTTTCATACGTTCAAAAGTCTCGATGCCGTTCATATTCGGCATTTCGATATCAAGAAGAATCAGGTCGACTCTCTCACTCTTAAGTTTTTTGAGCGCCTCCTCTCCTGACTCTGCAAGAAGCACGTTATAAGATTTCCCCAGGATCATCTTTGTCCTTACCAGATTCATTGTGTCGTCATCCACCACTAAAATACGTTTCTGCATACAGCCGCCTCCCTGTCCCTTGTCCAATCTTGGAGATTTCCCCAATCCCCGTAGCATCTATTTTAAAACACCAAAACGATAAAATCAAGCCTAACGTGACTTAAACAAACGTTATTCCTGACGTCTTATTTTATCACTTTCAAGCCCTTGGCGACAAGTGTGATGAAATCCTGTACATTCGTCACGATCGTGGTCGCGCACAGGCTTCCTCTATCCAATAATTTGTTTACCACAAATTCATCCGCATCCACCGTATATAGATACACAGGCCGAACGGTCCCGTCTTCCATCACGCGGAACGACGGCGTCATATTCCCTGTCGCGATCGTATGAAGCATGGTCGCCAGACAGATCACAGTCGTCGATTTACGCACCAGATTTCTCATCGTATCCGCGGCCTGATACGCGTCCCCGATCACCTCCGGAAGCGGGCCGTCGTCGCGGATCGAGCCGGCCAGGACAATGGGTACACGATTCTTCACACAGCTGCAGATGATGCCGTCATCCAGACCATAGTCCGCAATAAACTGTGGGATAGAACCGCTCCTTCTCACCTGATTACACACATCCAAATGATGATAATGTCCGTTCGGATGGGACTTCTGTGTGTAAATATCCTGGCCCAGGGCCGTATGTAAAAGTGCGCCCTCCAGATCATGTGTCGCCAATGCATTTCCAGCCATCAACCCATCCGCATAACCATGTTCGATCAACGCCTGCATCGCCGCCCTTGCATCCGCGTCAAACGCAAACGCCGGTCCCATGACCCAGAGGATATTTCCATGCTCCTTCTCATATTTCAAAAGGTCGAACAATTTGTCATAATCCCTTGCATACGACATCTCGCGGCTTCTTCCCTGCCGGAATACAAACTGATCGTCCAGTCCTGCCTCATCGCTTACGAACCCGTGACAGTGCATGTAGATCCCGTCCTCGCCCTTCTCGGTCCTTCCGATCATGACCTTATCGCCCTTTTTCAGGTTCCGCGCCTCCACGACCGACAGACGCCCGTCCCCGCCAAGGACGACGCAGGAATCCATCCGGCTCTCTTCGGCAAGCTTCCATTTTCCATTAATCTTAAAATATTCTGGGTACATCGAAGTACTGTGGAAATTGTCGGGCGCCACGCCATCCTTTTTGGCCTCTTCATACTGTACGTCAGGCGCGTTAATGAATCTTTCCTCCGTAAAATCCGGATGGCGGTATTTGGGTATCTCAAATGACATAGTCTCACTCCTTTCTCTAGCAGATGGAATTCTTAGATTCTCAGCCGATTAGAGCTTTATCCAAAAGAAAATCAATGACATTCATATTCAGGATGCCTTTCTCGTCATACCAACGCTTTCCGACATCCCGACGGACCACAATTTCCGGGAAAAAATCTCCTGTCAACGCAAAAGGACGAAGCTCGCTTTCCGCCTTTTCTTCCGTGCCCATGGCATAGGCAGACTGAATATAGGTCCTCTTCCCACCTGCGGTAACGACAAAATCAATCTCTCGCGGAGAACGTACCGAATTGCCCTTCGCGTTCACAACCCGCACGTAAACCACGCCGACATCCACAGGATAGCCCCGGATAATCAGCTCGTTATAGATGATGTTCTCCATGATATGGGGCATCTCCTGCTGCCTGAAACCGAGCCTGGCATTTCTAAGCCCCAGATCTTCACAATAATATTTGTTCGGTGAATCGAAGTACAACTTCCCCTTCACATCGTATCGTTTACTTTCCGAGAACAAAAACGGATCCCCTAAATGTCCGATATATGCCCGTATCGTGTTAGACGAAACACTGACCCTCATCCTGGATTTCAGAGTATCCGCAATCTTGGCAGGATTCGTCAATGAGCCGACGGAAGAGCAGAGAAGATTCAAAATCTGTTCCAAGACGTCCTGATGCTCAATCTTTTCCGCTCAACAATATCTTTGATGTATACTTCTGAGAAAAGCGACTGCAAATAATTCATTTTCGCAGTGTCCGTAGGCCTGGACAAAATCAACGGCATACCGCCGTAAAAGGCATAGTCATCAAAAGCCTCGTTTTTATCGCCGCCCACGGCAGAATAGTATTCCGAAAAACTCAAGGGATGCACACGGATCTCATCGCTTCTCCCCCTGAACTCTGTCAGAATATCGGAGGACAGCATCCTCGAATTACTCCCTGTGACATAGATATCCAGGTTTTGCAGGCTGCGCAGGTCGTTCAGAGCGTCATAAAACGTAACCTTCTTCCCCAAAGGATTGTAATGATTCCTTACCTCGTCGGACATCTGAATCTCATCTACGAAAAGATAGAACCTCTCTTCCTTCCCCTCGGCAATCTCACGGATCTACGCCGAAAGCTCCAACGGGTTACGGTATTTTATGTTTCTGGCAAGATCCAGCTCAATGGAAATGATCTGTTCTTCCTTCACGCCGTGTTCCAACAGGTATCGCTTGTATATGATTTTCAACAAATAGGATTTCCCGCAACGCCTGATTCCGGTAATGACTTTGACTAAGCCGTCCCACTGGCAGGCAATTAGCTGCTGCAGATAACCGTCGCGCTATATTTCCATCGGACGCCCCCTCCTTCCTGATGATATTGCTGTTGACATTTCTATTGAATATTTCAGCCCATAAGGGCTGGTTTGTATAGTAATTATAACTGAATCGGGAGGGGAAGGCAAGATTTACATCATGTGACGATATAAAACAAGTTATATAATGAAGTTATAAACTAACTATAAAACCAACTATGAGACCGGCTATAAATCCAGCACAGAAGGATTCAGTAGAAATTCATAAAGCCCCAGATGGAGGATTCCATCTTCATCGAGCCAAGGCTTCATTGCCGTCTTGGTGATAATGATCTTCCTGAAAAAATCCCTGACTCCAAGAAGGGGTCTTAGCTCCGTCTTTTCTTTCCCTTTGCTGTCAATGTTCAGCGCCGACTGGATATAATACCTCTTGAATCCCTTATTGACTACAAAGTCAATTTCGCAGCCAAGCTTCTTTCTCTTCCCTTCCGAATCTGTTTCAAAAATATCGACAACCCCAACATCGACAGAATACCCCCGGCAGATCAGTTCATTGTAAATTACATTCTCCATAATGTGAGTCTCCTCCTGCTGCCGCAGATTCAGGCGGACATTACGCAGCCCGATGTCACTGCAATAATACTTGGACGGATAAGAAAAATATTTTTTCCCTTTCACATCATAACGCTTTGCCTGGCGGAACAGAAATGATTCTGACAAATACGTCAAATAGTTCGCAACCGTTCCACTGTCCACTTTGATTCCTTTTACCGTTTTCAGGGTATTGGTAATCTTCGTAGCATTCGTAAGAGAACCAATCGACGAACACAGATCGTCCGTCAGCTCGCTCAGCACATCCGGAAGTTCGATCTGATATCGCTCTGTAATGTCTTTAAAATATACTTCTTCAAAAAGCAAAGATAAATACTTAAACTTATCTTCTTCTGTTTTTTGGAACAGCACCAACGGCATCCCGCCATAAAGCGCGTACTCTTCATACGCTTCCGACTTGTCTCCTCCTGCATAATCATAATATTCTCTGAAAGAAAGCGGATGGACTTCAATCGAATCCCCCCGCCCCCTGAAGGCGGTCATCACATCTTTTGAAAGCATCTTAGAATTACTTCCAGTCACATAGATATCCACATTATGAAGCCTCAGAAGCCCGTTCAGAACATTGTACAATCTAATATTATCAGGCTCCTTCAATTCCTCCCTTGAAATCGCATACTGTACCTCGTCGATAAAAATATAGAACATACCTTCCTGATCGGAAATCTGGGAACGGATATACTTTGACAGTTCTGCCGGGTCACGGTATTTAATATTGAGATCATCATCCAGGGCAATCGTTATGATATGCTCCCTCGGAATCCCTTCCAAAAGCAGATAATCATAAAACAAATTGAAAAGTAAAAAACTTTTCCCACATCGTCGGATACCTGTGATAACCTTTATCAGCCCGTTCTCCCTTCGGTTCTTCAACTTCTCCAGATAACCGTCTCTCTTGACATAATTTCTCATAATCTCTCCAATTCCATCGCCGCCGGACGATTGATTCAATTCATACATCCTGAGTTTAAAAGGGAGTATCTCCTGTTAAACCAGAAATATAGTGTTCTGCACTTAAGTTCTGGTTCTATTATATACAGACTTGTGAAGAAAAACAAGTCCGCCCGGAAATTCAGCGTTAAATTCTGAATTTCCGGGCAGGAAGTATCTCATCTTTTATAATATTTCTCCATATTCCGGAGAAACCATAATTCCTGAAGTAATATCTTTGAGCATGATTCCTCTAATATCCGCATTTTCATACAACTCTTCAGGACATTTATATTCCTGCTTATCCAGGTACACTGATACAAACTCTTTACAAAAATCCTTTTGCTCCAACGCTTTTGATCGTTTTTTAGCATATTTAATGCCAATAAAATGTACTGTGTTATTATAGTCAAACATGATTTCTGGTCCTAAAGTATAGCTTTTTGTATTGACATCTTCTTTTACTAATAAAATCGCCTTTTTTAAGATACTCAAAAGCTGTATTGACGATATATCCAACACTTCTGGTAATGTTTTCTCTTTTTTTACAAAAAAATCCCATACCATTTATCCTCTCTTCCTATTCTACAAATTCTATATTTCCTTTTATATATTTCTTAAATAATCCTTCAATACAACAAGGCAAAATCAGATGGCAATATCCTGCTATTGATTTCTATGATGGACAGGGAATCGTGTCGGTGATTTATAAAATTGATGAAGAAAAAATAAAGAAAATTTTAGTCGACAAGAAAATTCAATCACTAAAAATGGAATGTTATCCCATGGTAGAATATAAAAATAGAATAGGTAAGATAAAGACGGTTGATTATTATCAAAGTAATAATATTTGTGTATTAATTTTATATTATGATAATCTTAAAAAAATTAAAAAAGATATGACAGTTCCATGTGAACGTATGAAATTCTATTTTGCACATTGTTTCTATATACTGACCTTTTATTTTACTATTTTTTTCCGACCAAATCATTAGAACAACAACACATATACACGTTATCAAAGACCCTGCTTGTATACCCTCCATAATAATAACAATAAAATCTAAAATCAAATAAATCAAACAGAAATAAATTTAGATAGTATATTTTTTAAAGGCAATTTTAATCGCCTATCGACGATGGAACTGGAGGAAATATGGAGAACAAATTATACACTTTCAAGGACTACGGCCATATTGAGATATGTCTGAAAAAAAAGATGGACGAACAGCATATTACCCGAAATGCACTTGCCCACGCGATCAACACCCGTTTTGAGGTGATTGAATATTCTAATGCTTGAGAGCCACCAATTTAAAGCTTCGGAGCCACTTGTAATTTAATGTTTGAGGGTCATCTAAGAATACTAGATATAGTATGTGCTATTTTATACCGCTTATTATATTGTTCCAGAATTGCTTTAG
>JAAWDY010000008.1 GCA_022793995.1 Coprococcus sp. | reverse complement strand
TTGAAGATGAATAAAATACCATATAAAAAGCAGATGCTCGCTTCACATCTGCTTTTTATAATTAATTACTCAGAACTATTTCAATCCTTACCTATTATAAAATTGCTATAGAATCGTCCATACTTCTCTTTTTATTAACCGCTCTATTTTGTTACAACCGTATGTACCGTACTTTTGCTAATTCCAAATTGTTTTGCCGTCTGCCGTACAGTAGCGTTACGTTCTATAATATAATATGCGATTTCCACTGCCCGTTCCTCAATATAATCCTTCATAATACAAGACCCCTGCACTCATTGTTTTTACAATGTATGCCGAGGTCCATCTTCTTATTCCCTCCAATTATTATGCAACATTATTTTCCAAGTTTATCCTGGCATCTACGGTAAAATGTTGAATGGCTCATATTTAATAAGCCGGCTGCTTTTCGTATTGATATCTCGCCCTTTTCCCACATTTCAAAACATTTTTCAAACCCCTCCGGCATCTCCATCCTTTGGCAGCCGAATTTAACCCCGTTCGCTTTTGCCACGGCGATCCCTTCCGCCTGTCGTTGTTTGATAAAAGAACGCTCTGTCTCCGCCACATATGCCAATATTTGTAGAACCAGGTCGGAAATAAAAATTCCGGTGAGATCGCCGGTAAATGAGTCCGTATTCAGTAATGGCATATCAAGAACCCGGATATTTGCACCGATCTCTTTCGTAATATTCCTCCATTGTTCCAATATTTCACCGTAATTTCTTCCAAGCCTGTCAATGCTTTTAATGATAAGTATGTCCCCTGATTCCAGTTCCGTCAAAAGCTTTTGATACTGCGGACGCAAGAAATCTTTGCCCGAAACCTGATCCAGATAGATATTTTCTTTCGGAATACGCTCTTCTTGAAGCGCAATGATCTGTCGTTCCGGATTCTGCTCTTTTGTCGATACGCGGACATAACCATATTTTTTCATTCGTATCTTCCTCCTTCATATATAATACCATCAAGATTAACAGGTATTTTACCTTAATCCCATATATTATTGAGGAAGAAATAGAGGCGAAACCCATATCCTGAATTTCGTCTCTACCTTTTTTCGTTCTATCGCATGTCCTTATTTACTATTTGAATTCTGATCCTCTAAATATAGATCACAAAAATTTTTACCAATCTATGCCGCATGAATGTTGCTATCAGCCATCGATTCCGTAATTACATTTCCAGATCGTGTCTTTACACAACTTTCTTGACTCGTCGTCGCGGATCCCTTCCAGGAAATCCTGGATCCAGCGTTCTCTCTGCTGAATCCCCTGCTCGATTTCCTGCTTATTATTCGCAATCTGCTTCTGGAATCTAGATGCATATTCCTTCCACAGTTCCAGATTAAAGTGATCAAGCTCCAGACTTCCCGTAAGGTAATCCAGCCTGCAGAAATCCTGAAATTCCATTTCTCTTTCCCCAAACAGGATTTCTCTGTCATTTTCTGTGCATACATATAAAAATGCAAGCCTCTCTGTTTCATTTTTTTTCATTTACCCCTCCACTGTTATATCTATAACAGAATTTAATATTGTCTCGTTTTTACAACCGATTTTACATTTTCAACTGTATAAAATCAATAGAAAGTGCAAAAAACGAGACATTTTTTCATCTACATAGAAAAAGGAGATTTCTTATGCCAAAACCATGTTCTGAGACTGGAGAAAAAAATTTGATAGGAAGCCGGCTCGCCGTACTCCGCAAAAAGGCAGGACTTTCCCAGCGCCTACTTGCCTATAAACTCCAACTTGCCGGATATGATATGGATAAAAATGTGATTACCCGTATCGAAAAAAACAAACGATATGTCACAGATATTGAAATAAAAGCGCTTTCTGAAATTTTTGTTGTTTCTTATAAATTTTTAATCGACGGACAGGATTAAGATTGCGTTGCTGTAAAAAATCACGTTGATCTTTACAGCGTTTAGCATACAATATAGATAAAAGCAAGTTTGAGCAGGGAAGCAGAGAGTAAGGAAGCAGAGAGCAGAGAGCCGGGAAGCCGCATAGACAGCGGACTTTCCGACTTATAGAGCACAAACTATTTTACACTACCTTTCACAATGGAATCACTCGATCTGAACCAGAATTTTTTTCAACTCTGCCGCCGAACTGATCAGCTTGTTATATTCCTCCTGGCTAAGAGCAATATCTAGTATCTGTTCCGCTCCATTTTGTCCCACCACTGTCGGTATACTAAGACACACACCGTCCAGACCATACTCGCCTTTCAAGAGTACGGATATCGGCAGCACCGTATGGCTGTCCCGCACAATACACTCCGCGATCCTCGCCACTGCGATTCCAATCCCATAATATGTGGCTCCTTTTCTCTCAATGATCGCATACGCACTATCCCGCACATCCTGATAGATCTGTTCCCTCTCTTTCTCATAATTACTGCATCCCCTTAGCAGGAAAAATTCCTCCAGATCGATTCCAAACACATTTGCCGTACTCCAGACAGCAAGCTCGCTATCTCCATGCTCTCCGATGACAAATGCATGCACATTCCTACTGTCAACCTGGAGGCATCCGCTTAGCAGATACTTAAGCCTTGCTGTGTCCAGAACTGTTCCTGATCCTATGACACGCTTTTGGGAAAACCCAGACTCCGCCAATGCCACATGTGTCAAAATGTCCACCGGATTCGATACCACCAGAAGAATACCCTCACATTCTGCCTGGCATATCCTTGCCACAACTGATTTCATGATCTTGGCATTCTTTTGTACCAGATCAAGCCGCGTCTCACCCGGCTTTTGGTTTGCCCCCGCGGTGATGACAATGATGGCCGCATCCCGTATATCCTCGTAATTTCCCGCATATATATCCATCGCATGAGCAAACGGCAGTCCATGGCTGATATCCATAGCCTCCCCTTCCGCTTTCTTTTTATCTGCATCAATCAGAACCATCTCCGAAAAAATCCCTCTTAGCATCAGGGTATACGCAATCGTAGAGCCTACAAACCCACACCCGATCACCGCCACTTTCTGAATATCTACCATAATAAAAACCTCCTTATTCCGAGCTATCCTTAGCATCCCGTAAACAAAGAGGTTTTATTCTGCATTTCTAAAATTCTATTCAAAACTTATCTAAGGATTTCCTTTGCCAGTTCCTCCATATCCTGTATGTCGCTTTCTTTCACAGAAGAACGGATGGATACGATTTTATCGCATAGAGTAAGCTCTTTCATTCCTTCCAGCATTCCTTTCATGACACGGGCCGCGCAGGGCGCCCAGGAGCCATTCTCAATCAACCCCACTGTCCTCTTCTGATAATTCTTATGTATCAATTTATTGAGAAACATCTGCATGCAAGGGAAGACACTGCCATCATAAGAAGAAGCCGCAAGAATGAGTTTATCATAGCGGAATGCGTCTTCGACTGCTTCCGCCATATCGTCCCGCGAAAGGTCTGTAATCGCTACCTTCTTTGCTCCCTTCGCTTCCAGGATTTCCTTCATTCTCTCCGCCGCCTTCCTCGTATTCCCATGAATCGATGCATATGCGACCAGAACGCCGTCGTCCTCAGGCTCATAGCTGCTCCATAACTGATATTTTCCAATATAATACTCTAGATTCTCTGTAAGAATCGGTCCATGAAGCGGACAGATTGTATAGATATCCAGAGACGCCGCCTTCTTAAGAAGCGTCTGCACCGGCGCTCCGAATTTCCCTACAATATTAAAATAATATCTTCTGGCCTCGCATGTCCAGTCTTCCTCCGTATCCAGCGTACCGAACTTACCGAACCCGTCCGCAGAAAAGAGTATTTTCTCAGATTGTTCATACTCCACCATCACCTCCGGCCAATGTACCATCGGCGCCATAAGAAAAGTAAGCGTATGACTCCCCAGGGAAAGCGTCTCCCCTTCCTTTACCGCTATCGCCCTGTCTGCAAGATCAGAAATTTCAAAAAACTGCGGCAGCATAGAAACCGCTTTCGCACTCCCGACAAGCTTCGCATTGGGGTATAATTCTGTAAACATCTGAATCCCTGCCGTGTGATCCGGTTCCATGTGCGAAATAATCAGATAATCCGGCGTTCTCCCTGCCAGAGCCTTCTGCAGGTTGTCCCTCCATTCCCCCACCTTTCTCGAATCAACCGTATCCATAACAGCGATCCTCTCATCCAAAATCACATAAGAATTGTAAGAAATCCCGTTCGGCACCACATACTGTCCCTCAAACAGATCCAGCGTGGCATCATCTACCCCTATATATTTAACCGATTCTGAAATTGTCACATCACTCATCTAACTTGTCTCCTTCCGCTTAATTTTCATCGCCGTAGGCGATTGAGTTCCAGTGCCCCGAATACCCCTCATAAGGGGCTTCCTCTTAATCTTCATCGCCGAATAGGCGATTGAGTTCCAGTGCCCCGAATGTCCCTCCATAGTGGGCGTTCCTATCCTGCACATTCTGCCGCCCATTCGTCATGTGTTACAGGCGGAGTATGAAGAACACTCTCCATATCCCAGATCTGATAGCTCCCTCGATCATAATATGCCGGGCGGCATTTTCTTTCCTTTACACAACGGATCAGCTCCTTTTCCGACTTCACTTCACACGGAAAATATGTCGCGAAAAGTCCTACCTTTTCCGGCACATGACAGTCGCTGGATCCGATACAGGCAAGATTCAGCTGGGCCGCATACTCGGCTGCTCTTTTATTTGCCTCAAACATCGTACTTCCATTTAAGACTTCCACTCCGTCCAATCCCTTCACCAGACGCAGATTCTCCTCCAGCCCCCGGTTATTATTCCGGAACGGATGCGCCGCAAAACACATACCACCCTGACTCTGTACATATGTGGCAAACTCCTGCGCCGGAACCCGCTCAGGCGGGTAATCCTCAATCCCAAACGCCACAATGTCGCCTTGCAGCGAAAAAAATTCAATTCCCACAAAGATCGGGAAACCGGTTTTTGCAGAATACTCTCCAGCAAATTCCCGAAGTCCCATACTGTCATGGTCTGTAATACAGATCGCGTCAAGACCGCGTCTTCTCGCTATCTCTGTTATCTGCTCCAGTTTTAGAAAACTATCTTTTGAATAACGCATCTCGTGCATATGCATATCTATGAACATCCAGGCCGACCTCCTTAACCATCTCATCTATCATCGCAAAACTTTCATTATGCTTTGCTTATCATATGTTTCATCTTATCACGGATGTCTGCCTGCATGCTAATTGATATTTATGATATATTACATCTATATATATAATTTGTCTATATCTTTTTTCACTAAATCATTGGATAACTCTGTTCTTATACGTCGACAAAGACTGAACCACGATATTTTCCGCAGCACCTCCTCCCCTGGCAGCTGAACCTGCTCTGCCTTTTGCACTGCCTCTGCCAGACGCCGCTCAAACAATGGCAGGTCTTCCTCCACCGGTTCATCTTCATAGCGCATCCTTGGCGGCTCCACGAACACTACCCCATTGCCTGGAACATTTTCCTCAAGCCAAAAGCGGATGCCCGGAAGATCTGTACACACTGCCCGTAGACCGCAGGCCAGCGCTTCGATGATAACCAATGGAAGGCCTTCGTAAAAGGAGGGCAGCACAAATATATCGTTTCTGTTCATCTCAGAGGCCAGCTCCTGCTGTGTAAGTTTTCCCAGAAATCGAACTTCATAGGGGCTCTGCTTTGCAATCCTGTGGATGAGGGCATACTCTTCTTCATTTCCATAGCCGCCTGCCAGCGACAGCCTGATCTGATCTCTTGCATCTGGAAGACGACCAAGGGCACGAATCAGACTTACGACCCCCTTCTTTTTTGCAATCTTTCCCGCAAAGATCAGCCCGAGCTTATCCTTCTTTGCCTTCCTCTCCCTTTTCTCTCTATAAAATATGCTGCTGTTGTAGCCTGTCCCGATCACGACCGCCTGCCCACCGCCGCACCCATACCAGTCGCAAATCTCCTGCCTCTGCTCCTCGTGAAGTGTAAATATCTTGTCCAGTTTTCGTATCTGTGTACGGATAAATTCCCTCTGCCATGGGTTTTTCTTGATCTGCCGCAGGTCAGAACCATGGCAGATTCCACAGACGACCATTTCCGGACATAACTCCCTAACCAGAGAAGTAAGAAAATATAAATGATGACACAAAATCACGTCCGGTGCAAATTCCTCCATCACAGATTCCACCTGTTGTGTGAACACCTTCCGAAACCGTTCTGTCATATCCTCTGTCATATCACAATACCGCGTGCTTTGGTACGGCATCTCGTCCGACATCCCTGCGATCGGGAAATTCAGTTCCTCCGTCATAAAGTATACCGGAAAAACCTTGACTTCCTGTGGAAATGAAGGCAGATCCTCCTTATACACCCCTGCGACCACCGCCTGTTCAATCCCCATCTGCGAAAAACCCTTAACCAGTTCAGTCAGATAGACGCCGCTTCCGGTGCTGTCCGGCTTCTGAGCCGTAATACTTAGTATCTTCATATCCCGAATAACTCCTCTTTCCGTACATTTTTGCCAGAATGGGCGCAAAAAAACACCCCTTATCACAGAGATGCAACGCTGAGGTTAAAACACATCTTTGCCTTTTTATTTACCAGATGCAAAAAGTACCGACACACCTTAAAAACAGGAACTTCGGTACTTTCAGTTCAATGCGGATAACAGGACTTGAACCTGCACGTCAAAAGACACCAGATCCTAAGTCTGGCGCGTCTGCCAATTCCGCCATATCCGCATCTTATCCCTCACGCTACAACATTCAGACTCCTGAACTTGCTTGCCCGCCAGACGATAGACGACACGTTTCGCAAGGTACAACTGGGCCAGCTGGATTCGAACCAGCGAATGCAGGAGTCAAAGTCCTGTGCCTTACCGCTTGGCGATGGCCCATCATCTATATAAAACCTCCGGAAAATCCTTCGGTATTTTCCAATAAGTGAAATACCCCGCCGCAGACAGCGGGGCATCTCGCCCTTGATCGTATTACTCTCTAATTAAAAAGGTGGATACAGGGATTCGAACCCTGGGCCTCCAGAGCCACAATCTGGCGCGCTAACCAACTGCGCTATACCCACCACAACGTGTCTGGAGGGATTCGAACCCCCGACCCACGGCTTAGAAGGCCGTTGCTCTATCCAACTGAGCTACAGACACACTCTTCCTTTTCTGATTCTGTAAATCAAAAATCAACGAGCAGAAGATTCCCTCAAGACTCTGTCACAGAAATAGCCTGAAAAGAAAAGCGGGTGATGGGAATCGAACCCACGTATCCAGCTTGGAAGGCTGGTGTTCTACCATTGAACTACACCCGCATATCCTACATCGGGGTGACAGGATTCGAACCTGCGACCTCCTGGTCCCAAACCAGGCGCTCTAGCCAAGCTGAGCCACACCCCGTTATTCCTTTCTTCTCCTGTTCCCGTAATGCATTAATCATTATATAATAACACCACGGTCTTGTCAACAATTATTTTTACAGATTTTCAGGGTTTCAGGACTGCAGATTTCTACAGATTTCGAGACAAATTTCAGGACCTCAGTCTGCTCTTGAGCTGAGTTTTACTTCTGTTCCACGTCAAAGACTTCCGGCTCTGTCACCGCATATCTACTATATCTACTATATACTATATATACTGAATCTCAAACGAAGTATTTCCCCCAGCATCCATCTCCATGATGATAAAACTGCCGCGCCGCCCCTCCTGCCGGGGATAGGACAGACTCCCGGGATTGAGAATTGTCACATTCCCGACTGTCTCCAGATACGGTCTGTGCGTATGTCCAAACATGATAATATCCGCATCCCTGGAAATTCCTTCTTCCAAAATACGTTCTGGTCCTAATGTCACATAATAGTAGTGTCCATGCGTAATAAATGCTTTCTTTTTTCCAAAATAAATCTCCATCTCCTGAAGCATGTCAGAGAAAAAATCGTTATTTCCTGCGACAATATAGGCCGGACACCCTGCAACAGCCTCAATATAATGTTCCCCGCCTTCCGTATCCCCCAAATGGACAAGGTAGTCGATCTTTCCCGCCTTTTCAAGCGCCTTCTCCAATCCGTCATGGCGTCCATGTGTGTCGCTCACGATCAATACTCTCATAACTTCTTCTCCATGATGCCCCTCATCAATCGCAGCCCTTTTCCCCTATGGCTGATCTCGTTCTTCTTTTCTGGCGAAATTTCCGCCGACGTACACCCATATTCAGGAAGATAGAAGATCGGGTCATATCCGAACCCATTTTCTCCGGCAACCTCATACGCTACTCTTCCTTCCATCGTGCCTCGCACTACCTCCCGGCTCCCATCAGGAAAAACAGCCGCGATCGCACACACAAAACGCGCCGTCCTTTTCTCGTCCGGCACCCCTTTCATACGCGAAAGCAGTAAATGATTCTTAATATCATAGGAAGTTTCCCTGCCGGCATACCGCGCCGAGTAGACCCCCGGCTCCTTTCCCAGGTAGTCGATCTCCAGTCCGGAATCGTCCGCCATCACCACGGCGTCCATACCCTTGACCTGCGGCAGTGCGGCGATCGCCGACGCTTTAATCATGGCGTTCTCCTCAAAGGTCGCGCCGTCCTCCTCAACATCCGCTTCTACTCCTGCTTCCTTCATAGACAAAACTTCGATTCCCAGATCCGACATGATGGTACGGATCTCCTCCATCTTCCCGCTGTTTCCAGTTGCAAAAATAACCTTCATAACTCTCACTCTTTCTCTCTTGCTCGTTTTGGCGGTTTGGGTCCTAAAAACTGGTAAAAATAGGTTTTCAACATTCCATTATATATTTTCCGGTTCTTATCCGCCTGCCGTCCAAAATATCTCTGCGCATCCTCATAGCTGGTAATCATATAAGCAGACCATGAATCCAACATACGGAAACTTTCTCCAAACTCCCGATACAGCCCTGGAAGCGCTTCCTTCTCCTCAAGCCGCTCCCCATAGGGAGGATTCGTGATAATGAATCCATATTTCTTCGGATGTCTGAGATCCTTCACCGCCCTCTCCTGGAAATGGATCAGATGATCCACCTCCGCATCCCTGGCATTCTGCCTTGCCGCCCGCAAAGCAGCCGGGTCGATATCATATCCCTGGATATCCACCTCCACATCCCGGTCCGCCAAGTCATTTGCAGCGTCTACCGCATCATACCACGCCTTTTTCGGAATCAGGTTCTCCCACGCTTCTGCCGTAAAAGAACGGTTCATCCCCGGCGCAATCTTAGCAGCCATCATTGCAGCTTCGATGGCAAATGTCCCGCTTCCACAAAATGGATCCACCAGGATCCGATCCCGCTTCCATGGCGTCAGCATAATCAGCGCCGCGGCAAGCGTTTCCGTGATCGGCGCTTTTACCGTCATTTGACGATAACCTCGCTTATGAAGCGACACTCCGGAAGTATCGATTCCGACCGTCACGATATCTTTCATCAAAAAGACTCGAATCGGATACGCTGCTCCATCCTCGGGAAACCATTCCATCTTATATCTGCTCTTCAGCCTCTCGACAATCGCTTTCTTCATAATAGACTGGATATCTGAAGGGCTGAACAATTTGCTCTTTACAGACGCTGCCTTTGTCACCCAGAATTTACCATCCCGGGTCATATAATCCTCCCAGGGAAGATTTTTCGTCCCTTCAAACAATTCATCGAAAGATTCCGCACGAAATGTCCCTACTTTGATTAATACCCTCTCCGCTGTCCGTAAAAATATATTCGCCGCACAGACTGCCTGCGCGTCTCCCCAAAAGCAGACCCTTCCATCTTCCACTGAGGAAATTTCATAACCAAGATCTGTTATTTCCCGTTTTAACACCGACTCCAGCCCAAAATGACAGGGCACGATCAACTCTATTTTTCCCATGTACCACCCTCCCAAGCCTGTCGTCTCCCACACTTCACAACGTATCCCTCGTGCAACTACACTCGGGACTCGTGATCTGAACCGCCTATCCGGCGATGCTTTTCATAACGTATACCCTTTCGGGCATCCCATTATGGCCATCCGACCGTTTCACAAGGTATCCCTCGTGCAACAGCTCTCGGGACTCGTGAACCTAATCGCCTATTCGGCGATGTGTTTCATAAAGTATACTTTACAGTATGCCGTACCCATTTGTCAAATACTATATCAAACTCTTCCTATTAAAACATAACAGTTCGTTAGTGTTTACACCTATGGTGCTCTCAGGCGCCGAAAACGGCTCCCCCAAATCCGGAGAAGCCGTTTTCTTGTTCATTCTGTCCTAGTGTCATATACTAGTAGTTGTTGCTCTCGTTATAGCCTGCATTGGAAGAGCTGTTCATATTCTTGTTCTGATTGCTTGCATTCTTGTTAGAAGCATTCTTATTGGACGCGTTCTTGTTCGATGCGTTCTTGTTGGATGCATTCTTGTCAGATGCATTCGAGCTGTTGTGCTCGTTTCCATATGAAGAATATGAGTTCTTGTTTGTACTGTTGTCTGAAGCATTATAATTCTTAGCCATTTGAATTTCCTCCTAACACTTTTTAGTACAAACATAGTATCCTTCAAAATTCGTATTTTATGCATGCCCGCAAGAAACTCTTAAGAAGTTTCACAATTCTTTCATTTTTCTTTTATTTTTAACTTGCTTTTTTTTCCATTCTATATTATACTATTAAACGTAGGAAGGAGACTTCCTATAACCCCTTATTAATTATTTATACTCCCCTCAAAAGACCGGTAGCTCCCCTACCGGTCTTTTACTTTGAAAGCGCGAAAAGCGCAAAGTGACCGGCTTTCAAAATCTGCCGTAGGCGATGAATCAGTTGTTTTCCATTTCCCGAATAAGATTTACCATTTCGTTTGCGCTTAATGCACAGTCGTACCCTTTATTTCCCGCTTTTGTTCCTGAACGTTCAATCGCCTGTTCAATATTCTCCGTTGTGAGAACGCCAAACAGTACTGGTATACCGCTTTCCAGCGAGATCGCCGCTATCCCTTTGGAAACTTCATTACATACATAATCATAATGAGTGGTATTTCAAATGTCCCTGGAATCCATGCGACACAAATATTATCTTCCTTTACATCATGCCGAAACAGGCCGTCCATTGCCCCGCCAAGCAGTTTCGATGTGATAAACTCATTAAATCTCGCTGCGACAATACCAACTTTTATTTCTTTTGATACCAGTTTTCCCTCAAATGTTTTCATGTTAATGTTCCTTTCTAATTAGTAATTTAAGATATGCCCCATCCGTGTCTGCTTTGTCTTTAGATAAAAACTATCATGGGCTGTCACGTCCATTTGCAAAGGCACCCGCTGACGAATTTCCAGAAGCCAATATTAAGTTTGAAAAACAGAATAGCATATGCTATATTATGTAAAAAAGGAAATGAGGAATATGCGTATTTTATTAGCTGAGGATGAAGCTGACTTAAACCAGATCATCACTCGGAAACTTACTTCGGATGGCTATTCTGTTGACAGCTGTTACAACGGCAGCGAAGCCATAGATTTTCTGGAAATGGCGGAC
>JAAWDY010000007.1 GCA_022793995.1 Coprococcus sp. | reverse complement strand
TTTGATGATCCTTATTATATTGAAATGTTTGATTTTGAACATAGTGCTGATGAGGATAGATATATTGCGATAGGAAAAACCGGAGATGTGTTGCTTGTAGTATTTACAGAACGAAAGGAAACAATTCGATTAATTTCGGCCAGGCTTGCAACGAATGCAGAAAAGGAGCTTTATTATGTGAAAGAGGTAGAAGAGGCGAAAAAAAGTCCTATTAACTTCGATGAGGATTGTGGAGAATTGTCGCCAGCCATGATGAAGGCGTTTAAGAGTGCGGTGGTGCAAAGAAATCGTAAGAAGAAAGCTTAGAAATTGGGGGGAAGAACCTTACCCCCCAACCAATGCAGGCATACAGATTCAGAATGCCCATCTTCTTTAACTTTTCTTCTAACGCTTCATAGATTTTCCTGCCCAGGCCACATTTCTGTACGGCTGGGTCGAGATATATCGTCAGTTCGCACGACCAGCTATAGGCGGTCCGCCCTACAAAAGCACCTGCATATGCATAGCCCTGGATTTTTTTATTCTCCTCAATAACCAGATAGGGATACCGTTTCATCGTATTTCTCATACGATTTTCAAATTCTGAGAGCTTCGGCGTGTCATATTCAAAGGTGACTGCCGTATTTTCAACATAGTATCCATAGATTTCTAAAATACGTCCGGCGTCTTCAAGACGGGCGTCTCTGATCGTCACAGTACTCATAATCTTATCTCTCGCATTGCTTTTTATTTATAATATCCTTCCGATACAAGCACCTGTTCATCCCAGGCGTCTTGAATGAGGACTTGTTCACTTACAGTTCTGCAAGTCGTATGAAGGCCCGCTCACCCGCCGTTTGCATCTTTATGTACCTGAAATTCTCCGGCGCTTCCAAAGGCCGCGCCGCAGTAGTTGCAGATAACGCTCCGCCTGGTTTCATAAATGGCTTCATGATGTACTGTCGTGTAGACAGGTGGCACCCATACTTTCGGCGGTTCTACAGGAGGCTGCGTATCAGCAGGCGAAGAGGAAGAGGAAGATCCTGTGTTTCCCGATGGAGAGGAGGATCCTTGTGACGACGAGCCTCCGGAAGAATGGGAATTGTCCGCAACCGAGTTCCTATTCGTCGTGCCGGAAGAGCTGTTATTTGCCGGGACGCCGGCATCCGCATCCGCAGGTTCTTCCGAAGTTTTGGCATCTTCCGGGACGGCTGTATCTTCTGTGGTTTCCAGCTCCTCTTCGAGCTTTGCTTGTTTTGCCTCCTCCCAAATTTCCGCGACTTCGGTCACAGTATCTTGCAGAACAGATTTTGGGGTCTTGGCAGTTTCTTTTTTGATTTTAGTGTCCGTGGTTTTTCCGCTTGGCAGAGAAGATTCAAGAACCGGGTCCTCTGAATACTCTGTGTTCGGAAGATGGGCTTTGGCTATGGGCAGGAAGATTCCGGACACGATAAAACACACGAGTATCCCGGATATCACCTTGCATTCCATTCGATATAGGCTGTTTTCATTGGAGAAAAAATTCATCGGATTTTTCATATTCAACTTTTCCACTCCTTTAATGTCTATAAAGATCTGTTTGTTACAGCATTCTATACAATATTTTCACGCCTACAAACGCCCCTGCAAACAGGAAAATCATAAATACCCATGCGGATAAAGACAAGGAAGCCGCGCCCATAAAGAAAGCGCTTATGTTGCAGCCGCCTGCAAGACAGGCGCCATAACCCATCAGTAGGCCGCCTGCGATGGATTTCCCAATCTGCTTTTTGGAACGTATCTTTTTCACAGTGAACTTTGCACTAAGTAATACAGAAGCCAGCGCCCCGACAAATAGGCCTATATTGCGGAGATTGGGGGCAACGGCAACGGTATATGCGTTTTCCTGGGCAAATAATGTTCCAGAACTTCCCAAAAGACCGTTTATGAGTTCGCCAAACCAGAAGAAAGCTCCGGTCACCGACCAGACATTTTTCAGTACGAGAACATGGACAATGTTCAAAAGCGCAAGAAGAATGGCGCCCTTCAAATAAATCGTGTTATCAGAAGAAGTGGCGCGTTGTTCATATTTTCGGGAAGCCAAATAGAAAAGCAGGATAATCGCAATATGTATACCGACTCCGCCCACCCATCCACATTTTTCCGGAAAGAAGATCAAAGGAGCTCTGGCTACAAAAGGCGCCCAAAGTGCCTGGTAGTGGCTGTTTGCGACCAGATAACCGATGATAATACAGATCAAGGTTATGATGTGGACCGTATAGCCTTCTGCCATACGAACGAACATACCGGAGGAACAACATCCTGCGAGGATCATCCCAAGACCGAAAAGGAAGGCGCCGATCATCAGCGGAAGACTCACAGCGGAAACTCCCAGCATGTATAGAGAACCGTCCGACAGGTATTTAATAACAGTGACCCCGCATGAAGCGACTAAAATCCCGATCAGAATGGCGCGAAAACGTTCGGTAGAACCCATGATAATTGGGTCGCTTGCCGCTGAAACAAAGCAGATCCAAAAACGCTGCAGGATAAAGCCGAATCCAAGCCCAAATAGCCAATATAAAAGCAAGTCTGGCTGTAATGTAAACAGCCAAACGCCAAAAACGCCGGCTAAAAGCAATAGAAAAACAGCAATCTGAGGTTGAGTTGGCTTTTTCTTCATTGGTCTTTTAAAATCTCCTGTTCATAAAATCTATCTTTTTCTTACTGAATCCTGCTATGAATCACAACCGCACAGTTGGAAAAAATTCAGAGTTTTGATTCCAGTATCAGTTATTGAAAGTCATTATTGCACAAAAAAATCAAAAAAGCAAGACATTAATTGTACAATTATCGACTTACTCTATATATGACTGAAATTTATAAAATCAATCAATTAGACAAGCATGAGGCTAGAGAGTACAATATATAGTATTAGATTATGTGATATTAGGAGGTCAAAAGAAGTGAAAAAAATGAGGAAAGGAAAGAAAAAAAGTTTTCTGGCGTTGCTGCTTTGCATGCTTCTGACATTCTCGTCTGCAATTTCGGCATTTGCGGCGGAAGCGGACGGTGTGGATCCGGCGGCAGAGACAACGATCGGTTCAGAAGAGGCTGAAAACTTTATGGGGGGGGGTAAAAACGACGATAAATCTGTAGATGCAGAAGTTTCAGACAGTCAACAGAGTTCTGGAGAGACTGACACATCCGATTCAAGCCAGATAAAAGATTCTGAGGAAGAGACGGCTGACGATACTCCTCAGGAAAACAATGTAAGTAATGTGCCGCGCAGTTCAGAGAAGGAAAGTACATTTTCTGCGTGGACATCTGAAGATTTCTCATATGTTTCTTACGAAAAGCTGTTATATGGCTGCGATTATACAAGGCAGATCACGATTAAGGGCTCTGCTATTTCCGGTTTTTCCGAGACGGGCGAGGCAAAACTGGCGAGTAATACCGACCTGGTACTGCCCTCTGTCGACGACGAGGGATACCCGATTGTAGGCGTGGCGCAGGGAGCTTTTCAAAAGAAAGGACTCACATCTGTACAGTTTCCTACAGGCATGATGGTGGATTATGATGACACGATCACGCACAAAGTAACAAAACGAGGAAACTTTATCATTGCCGAGAATGCTTTTTCCGGGAATAATTTGACATCCGTGTCTTTACCGGAAGGCGTCATTGCGGTACTTTCATCTGCTTTTAACAATAACCAGATTGAGACGGTCAAACTTCCCAAGACCATCTGGTGGCTGGAGACCATGTCATTTGCCCAGAACAGGATTACCACGGTCAATTTCCCAACCACCTGTGATTTCCAGCTGGAAATGCATGGTATGGCTTTTGCGAAGAACTTTATTAAATCAATAAGACTGCCGGATTACACCGAGGTTGTGAATAAAGATACCTTTGCATGGAATCCTGGAAAGGAACCAATCGCAGAGGATGCAAAAGACAGTTATAAGACCTACCAGTTAGGCGGCGCGACTTATGACGCGGGCGTGGTCTATATGTATACGGATAACGCAGAGTTGGAAGTAAAAGACCGGATCCATCATACAGGCAAGGCGACGGCATCCCAAAAATCGGTCGTACAGAAACTAGTGATTAACGACGGTACGGAGGAGACCCAGAATCCAGAGCTGCCGTGGAATGTAAATGACTTTGTGATCGAGGGTACGACCATCAAAGGATTGTCCGAATCCGGCCAGGCAAAAAGAGCGAACAACAAAGATCTGGTGCTTCCCGACTTTAACAAGGACGGCATGTACATCACGGAGATCGCTGCGGCAAGCAGCGGAGGATACGGTTTGTTCGGAGCGGAGGGAGAAGGATTCGACTCTGTCTATCTTCCAAGCAACCTGAAAACAATCGGCAATTTTGCTTTCCAGAATAACGGTATCAGCGAAGTAACGTTCCCGTATAAGCTGGAAAGCATCGGCATATCGGCGTTCCAGATGAATAATCTCACGAGCGTTATCCTTCCGGACACAGTGACGTCGCTTGGAGGAGGAGCATTTGGGACAAACCCGAAGTTAGAACGGATCAACTTGTCAAAAGGTCTGACAGAAATCCCGGCAGGCGCGTTTGGATGCAGCGACGCTCAAAACTGGATGGAGAACCTGACAAGTATCGTGATTCCGGAAGGTATCACCAGCATTGGAAACAATGCGTTCGCGGGAAATAATTTCAGCGAGATCGAGATGCCATCTACCCTGAAAAAAATCGACCGGTTTGCGTTTTCTACCAAGAATTACCTTATGACTCCTTGTACTGTCACTCTTAACGAGGGACTGGAGACGATCGGCGCGGACGCATTCCGTAATAAGATAATCAGTGAGATCTCACTTCCCAAATCAGTAACAAAGATCGATGCGAATACATTCCGCAAAGAATATTCTGATGCTACGCAGGCTCTTGTGACAAAGGTATATGTTTCGCTGAAGTCACAATATGATGATACGAAGAACTTCCCGTCATCTACCTACCATCAGGTTTACCTGCTGGATACGTCAGTATGGACGGCGGAAGACTTTACGTACGGGGAAGAAGAATTTAAGCTCTATCCCGCCAATGAGTATGGTAACGATCTGGTTGTAAAGGCATGTGTGGTTACTGGTTTTTCTGAAAACGGACTAAAAAAACTGGAAATGAACAAGGACCTGGTTATCCCGGCAAAAGATTCCAGCGGGAAGAAGGTACAGGGAATAGGAAATAGCGCTTTCAGAAAAATGGGGATTACTTCTTTGAGTTTACCTGAAAATGTGAAAGCAGACTATGATGATAGTACATGGAGTACCACCGGACAAGGACTCACGGAAAGAGGCGATTTCTTTATCAGCGCGAGCGCCTTTCTGGGAAATGCCTTGACAACACTGGAACTTCCAGACGGTGTGATCTATGTAGGAGGAAACGCTTTTAGCCAAAACCAGCTTACATCCGTGAAACTGCCCAAGTCTCTTATGCAGGCGGCGAATGGCTCTTTTAGCAGGAACAGTATTTCCTCCCTGGAATTTCCGGCAAAAACAGATTTTGCTTTACAGGTAGACGCCCAGGCATTTGCAATCAACACCATAAAATCCGTGCAGATTCCGTCGAATACGGAAAAGCTGGACAAATATACATTTTTGCAGAATACGGGAATGGAACCGGTTACCAGTGGAACCACCGCTGAGAAAAAGGGCGGCATCGTCTATATGTATAAGACCGAAGCCGGCGGAGGCATGATCGCTCATCTTGACGGCGCCGGTACGAGTAAATCGAATGTGCAGAAACTAATCATCGGATCTATCCCGAGCGAAGAGGCGCCGTGGGGAGCAGGCGATTTTACATACGACGAGGCAGGAACGACGATCACGGGTCTGTCTGATGTGGGGCAAAAAAAGATCAAGACGAATCCCGCTCTTATTCTTCCGAAAGAAGGAGCTGATGGGAAAGCGATCACAGGATTAGGCGACGGGACGAATCAGCAAGGAATCTTCGTATACACAGAAGGAGATAAAAACTATACACCTGCCAGCGTTTTACTTCCGAACACTTTGACAAAAATCGGAAAGTGGACGTTTGCGTTAAATGCAGCTAAGACCTATGAATCCGAGATGACGGCGATCGATTTTCCGGATGGACTTACGGAAATCGGGCAGACGGCGTTCCAGAATTCCAAGCTTACGGCAGTGTCAATCCCTGACAGTGTGACAACAATGGGAAGCGGAACATTTACCGGATCAGGGAAATTGACAAGCATAAAATTGTCCAAAGGTGTGACCGATATCCCGCAAAGTGCGTTTAACGCGGCAGCCGCTACGGATATGAGCGTAAAAGAACTTGTGATTCCAGAAGGTGTTAAAACGATCGGTGCATCCGCCTTTACCGGCGCGCATATCGAAAGCCTTACTTTACCGGATACGCTCACCACGATTGGAAAAGCGGCGTTCCAGAACCATCAGCTGACAGAGGTTGAGATTCCGGGAAGCGTTCAGGAAATTGGGAATAATGCATTCAGCGTTACTCAGGAAGCATATTTGACAAACGTATTGACAAAGGTCACACTCCACGAAGGGCTGCAAAAAATAGGACAGGGCGCTTTTGTGGGAAATAAAATTACGGAGATTGAGCTCCCCAGTACAGTGACGCTGACAGCGCAGAATAAAGCGGCGGACACTATTTTTGGTACACAAAATAAACCGGCAGATCCGATCGTTATCGTGAAAGTTACAGATCCGTCGAAAGTGGATGCGTTTAACACAGAATATGCAAATAAAAATTCTCACATTGTCGTTTACGACAAAATGGTGGGAACTGGATGGCTAGCGGAAGATTTTACCTATGACGAGGCATCCGGAACCATCACAGGATGGTCGACAAGCGGGCATGCAAAGAGAAAAACGCTGAAAACCCTGGTACTTCCAGATGAGACGCCAGGCGGCAAAGATATTGTTACCGTAGGCGAGGGAGCGTTTAAGATTCCAGACGATGAGATCACGATTACCAAATTTGGAATCGAATCTCCGAATGGAATGA
This sequence comes from Coprococcus sp., assembly GCA_022793995.1. Lineage (GTDB taxonomy): Bacteria > Bacillota > Clostridia > Lachnospirales > Lachnospiraceae > Allocoprococcus. The sequence continues at coordinate 38,414 of JAAWDY010000007.1, read as the reverse complement.
CTTCGGTTGCGTACCCTGAAAAATTGAAGAGCATCGGGAAAGAAGCGTTTGCCCAGAATGCACTTACAGAGGTTATTTTCAGTGAGACAGTGTCCAGGGAAGCAGGTGCGGCAGGCATTCAGTCTATTGGAGAACGGGCATTCTATGGAAATAAACTTACAAAAGTGCAGATTCCAGATACCGTGACCGAACTTGGAGACGGAGCGTTTGCTACAAATGATATTACAGAGCTAAAGCTCTCAGCAGGAGTGACGAAGATTCCTTCCGGAGCGTTTTCTATGAATATCAGGCTCAGCAGCATCACGATTCCTGAAACCGTCACCGAGATTGGAGATACCGCGTTTGCCGGTGCAAGGCTTACGACGCTTACGATTCCGAAATCAGTGGAGAAGATTGGAAGAAAGGCATTCCATCTGCATCACTTAACCAGCCTTGTGATTCCGGGCAATGTGAAGGAAATCGGCGAGTCTGCTTTTGAAGGCACATATAAGGCGACGACGCTTAAGAGTCTTGTATTAGAAGAAGGCGTTGAATCGATCGGGAAATACGCGTTTAAGGAAGGACTTCTGGAGAGCGTCCATCTGCCGAATAGTATTAAATCGATTGGAGAAAATCCTTTCCTTAATAATAGCGGTAAGGACGGATCCCATGTTGTAGAGCTGACGACGACAAATCCGGCGCATAAGGATTTGCTGGACGATACGTATGAAGTCGTATTTGTTGAAGCAAAGAAGAATATGGAGGATTACAGGGATGTAACCAAGTTATCTTTTGAAACGGCTGTTTATACAGGAAAACCACTTGAGCCAAAGGTAACGATCGACGGCCTGAAGGAAGGTACGGATTTCACGGCAGCATATAATAATAATGTAGAAGTCGGAACAGCGACGGTCGTGATAACCGGTATTGGAAGCTATGCAGGGACGATTTCAAAAACATTTACTATTACAGCGCCGCAGGAAAAGCCCGGCGATTCCGGCGACGGCAATAAACCTGGCAATACGGGAAATAATCAGTCAGGTAACCAGCAGGGAAATAATTCCGGAACATCAGCTGGAAACGGCAATCATACACCAGGGCAAAACCAGGGAAATACGGCGGCGCCAACCGGCGATAACAACCACGTGGTATTGTGGATGGTTCTGCTTTTAGCCAGCATGGGAGTTATGTTCTATGTAGTGGAAAAAGAGAGAAGAAGATATAGGTAATCTTGAGCTAAGAAGTTCTGACTTAAAGAGGCGGCGGCCCATTTCGGGATGCCGTCTCTGTTGGCATTATAATAGGAAGAAAAAATCAATAACTGGGTCTGGCATTCGCGGCCGAGGCTTGCTACAATAGACTTATTGAAAGGAAGATGGAAGAAGGAGGTACAATATGCAGTATCGAAGACTTGGAAAAACGAATTTGATGGTGAGTGAGGTTGGTTTTGGCGGGGAATGGCTGGAGCGCCATACTTATGAAGAGTGTAAAGCGATGATAGACCGTGCGGACGAGCTGGGGATCAATATCCTGGACTGCTGGATGTCGGAGCCTAACGTGCGTACGAACATCGGAAAAGCCCTTTCGGGAAAGAGGAAGCAATGGATTATTCAGGGGCATATCGGCTCCACCTGGCAGGACGGACAGTATGTCCGCACCCGGGACGTGGACAAATGCCGGGAGGCTTTTGAGGATCTTTTGACCCGTATGCAGACGGATTATATTGACTTGGGCATGATCCATTTTGTCGACCAGGAGAGCGACTGGGAGACGGTCGTGAACGGTCCCTATATTCAATATGTAAAGGAACTAAAAGAGTCCGGGAAGATTCGCCATATTGGCATGAGTACCCACAATCCTGCGATGGCGAAACTGGCGGCAGAAAGCGGAATTGTGGAAGCAATATTGTTCAGTGTTAATCCGGCCTTTGACCTGCTGCCGCCTACGGACGATCTGGAGAATTATTTTGCCGAAGAATACCAGGACGGGTTAAACGGAATCGATCCGGAGCGGGCAAAACTTTATAAACTATGCGAACAAAATGATGTGGGTCTTACTGTAATGAAGCCATACGCGGGCGGACGCCTGTTTGACGCGAAAAGATCACCTTTTGGCATCGCACTCACACCGGTACAATGCATCCATTACTGCCTGACAAGACCGGCTGTCGCTGCAGTTATGGCTGGATATGACACCCCGGGGCATGTGGAGGAAGCGGCTGCCTACGAAAATGCGTCGCAGGAGGAAAAAGATTACGCAAGCCTGCTTGCCAAAGCACCTTCCCACACATTCGGGCAAGGAGAATGCACTTACTGCGGACATTGCAGGCCATGCCCGGCAGAAATTGATATTGCCATGGTGAATAAGTACTATGATCTGGCGGTCATGCAGCCGGAGGTGCCGGATACGGTGAAGGCACATTACTTTGCGTTGGAGCATCGGGCGGATTCCTGTATCGGATGCCATAGCTGTGAAAGCCGCTGTCCTTTTGGTGTGAAGATTGCCGAGCGGATGGAGAAAACGGCAGAGCTGTTCCGGGAAAGATAGGGAGAAAAAGTATCGTATAAATACATAATCGGATGATATTTGCCATGTTTTTTGCCTGATCGTAAAATCAAGGGAAATAAACATGGATGGATGGAATTTTGATAAAAATGAATTGGTGATGTCCAACGGTATCATACCGGCGCTTTATGAAATGGTGGAATATATTTGTAAGCCGGATGAGAAAGTCCTCTTTTTAACACCTTCTTACGCTTATTTCAAATATGCGGCAGATTTTAATAAGCGGGAGTATATATGCTCTGATCAGGTTTATAATGAAGGGTATTATACGATAGATTTTGACGATTTTGAGAAAAAAGCAGCGGAGGAAAAAACTACATTGTTTATCTTCTGCCATCCTCACAACCCAAGCGGGCGCATATGGAGAGAAGATGAGCTGAAAAAACTTGCAAAGATTATTGAAAGGTATCATCTTTGGGTGATTTCAGATGAGATTCATTGTGACCTGATCCGTTTACACCAGAAACATATCCCTATGGGAAAGATCATGCCGGATTATCAAAGGCTTATCACCGCGATGGCCCCAAGTAAGACGTTTAATTTGGCAGGCATGATGATCTCCAATCTTATCATCCGGGATGAAAAGATTTTAAAGCTGGCACATGATACGGAATCACCGATTTTTTCGTATAACAGTGAAATCGAGTTGTCAGCGGTTGTAAATCTGGTGTACCTTGCCGCCAGGGACAGGTATCATATAGAGCGCGAAGATAAAGCAGGAGAGGGATACGTGGACTTTATCTTTTATCCTGAAAGGAAAGGGGCCTAGGCTCTTATTCTGGAACTGAAAGTGGACAGCACACCGGCGGATGCAATCGAGCAGATCAAGAACAAGAATTATATTCTACGTTTCAAGGGGAAGATGGGGGAGAAGCCTAAATATACAGGTGGGATTCTGGCGGTTGGAATTAGCTATAACAGGAAGACAAAGAAACATTCCTGCAAGGTGGAAGAATTGTCAAAATAGAATCAGATATTTCAATGAAAGACATATAGCGGTAGGGCATGGTATTATAAAGCCCTGCCGTTTTTTAGGTTGACAAATCAAATATCATAGAGTAAAATATAAAACAGATGTTTCAAAACGAATGTTTTTGTTTTTTGGAAGGAGAGAACGATGCCGCCAAAAGCGAAATTTACAAAAGAAGAAATCATCGAAGCCGCACTGGATATCGTTAGGACGGAAGGAGCTGGCGCCTTGACGGCCAGAGCTTTGGGGACAAAGCTTGGCAGTTCCGCTAGACCGATTTTCACTGTATTCCAAAGTATGGAGGAGGTCCAGCAGGAGGTTATCGCTGCGGTGAGGCTGCTTTATGCGGATTATGTGGAACGCGGCCTTTGTCAGGAAGAAATACCTGCCTTTAAGGGCGTAGGCATGCAGTATATTCAGTTTGCGATCACTGAGCCAAAGCTGTTTCAGATACTTTTTATGACGGAACAACCCCAAAAGCCGACGGTAAGGAATGTGTTGCCGGTCATTGACGACCACTATCCACAGATTTTGTCCTCCGTCCAGGGACTTTATTCATTAGATCGGCTGGATTCGGAATGGCTATACCGTCATTTGTGGGTATATACGCATGGGATCGCAGTCCTGTGCGCGACCAATATGTGTACATTTAGCCCGGAAGAGATCGGCGTCATGTTGACGGAGGTATGCACTGCCATGCTAAAGGAAATAAAAGAAGGTAATAGAAATGATTGAGATCAAAAAAATAACCAAATCTTATGGGAACCATGAAAATAAATGTCAAATCTTAAAAGGTATCACAGCCAGGATAGACGACGGAGATTTTGCTGTGATCCTGGGAGCGTCCGGTTCGGGCAAATCCACCTTTTTAAACGTCATTTCCGGGCTTGAGCGCCCTGATAGCGGGAGCGTTATTTATGACGGCAGCGATATTACAAAATTGTCGGACAGCGAGCTGACCGCCTTCCGCAGGAAAACAGTCGGATTCATCTTCCAGCAATATTATCTGCTGCCTGACATGTCGGTAGAGAAGAATGTGCGGATGGGGGCTGACCTTGCCGATCATCATGACTATCGCGAGATCATCAGAGCTGTCGGGCTTGAAGAAAAGTTAAGAAAATTTCCCGGCGAGCTTTCCGGAGGAGAGCAGCAAAGGGTATCCATAGCCAGAGCGCTTGCCAAAAAGCCGAAAATTTTGTTCTTGGATGAGCCGACCGGCGCGCTGGATGAATCGACCGGTAGGCAGATTCTTGATTATATTTGTAACCTGCAGAAGAAAGATAAATTTACGGTGGTAATGGTAACGCATAATATCAATATTGCGGAGATGGCGAACACGGTCTTTAAAATGAACAGTGGGAAAATACTGCAGGTATATACGAATGAAACGCAGAAGAGCGCGTATGAGATTGGGTGGTGATGATATGGTTGTAGGTATAAAGGACGCTGCAAAGCTCATCGGGATTTCGATTATCGTCTGCTGTGCGATACTTGTCTGTACGATGTTTTTAAATTTTTATTTTGATATCCGGCAGGTGGAAGATCAGGTTCCTTCGGGGCAGGCGATGATATTTTATGATGCGCAGGTGTCTACCGCAAAGGTCGTCTGCTTTGTGACCGGAGGATGTCTTTTAATCACCTCTATCGTTATGCTTCTTTTTTATATCAAGCATTACATAGATACGCGCAAAAAGGAACTGGGGATACTAAAAGCTCTGGGATATTCTAATTTGAAAATCGCAAAAAATTTCTGGGTATTCGGAACAAGTGTCTTCCTCGGGGCGGTACTCGGATTTTCGGGGGCATTCATCTTAATGCCGAAATTCTATGAACTCCAGAATAAAGATGGAATCCTGCCTGAAATTACAGTGCATTTCCATCCGCTGCTTTTCCTGTACTTTGTGATCCTGCCGACGGCTGTATTTGCAGTTCTTGCAATTTTCTATGCATCTTTAAAATTAAAAAGACCAGTACTCACGCTGCTAAAAGATGACCTGCGTATTTCGGCAAGAATAAAGAAGCAGGAGAAGGATTGGGATTGTACATTTACCGACGGCCTTAAAAGGAATACACTCAGGGCCAAAAAGACGCTTGTATTCTTTACCATTTTTGCATCATTCTGTTTTTCAGCAATGACGCAGATGTCTGCCAGAATGAAAGAACTGGCGAGTGAGATGATGGGCATTATGATGCTGATGATCGGGATCATTTTGGCATGTACGACCCTTTTTCTTGCAATGACAACCGTTATTAAGGGCAATACGAAAACGATCGCCATGATGCGTGTATTCGGCTATACACAGAAAGAATGCTGCCACGCTCTTCTTAGCGGATACCGCCCGCTGTCCTATATCGGGTTTGCGATTGGGACAATATATCAGTATATGCTTCTTAGAATAATGGTAGATATTGTGTTCAAGGATATGGATGGGATCCCGGTCTATGAATTTGACCTTCCGGTCATGCTCATCTCTCTTGCATTTTTCGCTGTGATTTATGAAGTCGTGATGTATGTTTATTCTGAAAAAATCAAGAAAATCCCGGTCAAGGAAATCATGATCGAGTGATGAAGAGGGGCTGCCATTTTCGGCAGTCCTTTTGATATGGCATATTAGCTAAAAATAAGGCGCGATATTTAGATGTTTTGCATAAAAATATTCTCTTTCAAAAATCTATATTGATTAATCTGAACAATCCATATATAGTTACAAAAGAGGTAGGACCAATTTGGGAGAAAGAGAGGTGATGAAATGATAAAAAGATTTGAAATCAATGGATGCAATTCGAACTGATGTATGGCGAGGCGGGATATTTTGAAAATAATGATTATGATGGAGTGTGGGACAGGATGAATAGCAATCGCTTTTTTTTCAGAGAAAACCCGAATATGAAAAAGATTCTGAAGTTTATCATGGAGAAGAGGATAGAGGTGGGAGAAAGGCTTCCGGCAGAACGGGAGATGGCGGCGGCTCTTAAGGTGGGGAGAAACTCGCTCAGAGAGGCGATGAAAGTTCTCGAAATGATGGGGGTTGTAGAGATCAGGCATGGCAGCGGGACTTATTTAAAGAAGACGGATGTTTCAGCTAGCGGAGAATCGGCTGTCTGGCTTTGGACCCACAGGCAGGAGATCTACGATATCATTACGGTCAGGGAGGCTTTAGACCTTAAAGCGATCGATTTGATACCGGAAGAGAAGTACGCGCAGGTCAGGGAGGACTTAAAAGCTTGTGTATCTGCGGCAAAGAAAACAAAGCTCGACAGTGAGAAACTGATGCTGCATGATTTGGAATACCACAATATCATCAGAAAAGCGTCGAACAATGATGTGCTGCTGAATATATGTATTGCGCTGACGGGGAATATTTATGATAAGAGACAGGTGCTCTTTTCTCAGCCGCGGTATATTGAACAGGCATTGGGCGAACATATCCAGATTGCGAATGCATTTGGGACAGGAGATGTCAATCAGGTCAAACTGGCATATATGGCGCATCTGGCAAGTACCAGGTTCGGGATTGAGAACGCACAGATGGGGAAAGAAGAGTGAGGCACGTCAAATTCTTGTAATCGCCTCAGCCATAGCGATCGGAAGCCGTGCAGGATATGAACACGTATTCAATTATGTGCCGGCGGAAGGGCAGATTTCTTTTGCAGCGGGTTCAACTTCCTTCGTGGGGGCGTGGAGCTTCGGGTGCATCGTTTCCCCGGATGTATGCCGTTATGCCAAAAAGCCTACTCATGTAGCAGTGGGCGCGCCGGTCGCAGTGGCAGTAGGCTTATTTGGGCTGGAACTGATCGGAATCATGACGGCGCAGGCGACCAGGGAAAGCGGATTTGTCCCGGCAACGGCAGCTCTGGGGCTAGGGGTACTGAGGTTTGTATGCGCGATCTTCTGCGTATGGACTACGCAGGATAACAATATTTACAGCGCTGGTCTTGCTCTGCAGAATGTACTGACGGATACCAGGATGGAAGGAAAGGTAAAACATGCGGTAATGGCCTCCGTTATCGCTGTGGCGGCGGCTGTTTTCGCGGCCGTGGGAGCAGTAAAATTTCTGCTTCCTGTGACGCAGACTCTTTCCATCTTGCTGCCTCCGGTTCCGGGACTTATCATCGCGGAACACTATGTTATAAAGAGGAGTAAGGAAGAAAAGACCATTAACTGGGTGGCAATCATTACATGGGGACTTTCGACTGCCATAGGATATATTGCGCTTCAGAATAGCTTCCTGATCCCTGTTGTCATCAGTAGGGGGGCAAGCTTCCTGCTTTATATAATCCTGAGTAAGGTTCTGGATAATCGCCTGAATAAAGAGTGACTTTTACGTTCATATTTGCTATACTATTCACAAGGTTTCCGCTAAGCAAATATACAGTACAAGGGAAGTGCCGGAGAATGATCTCGATCGCCATATGTGAAGATGAATCCTACACGTTGGATAAGCTATGCGAAAAGACAAAGTGTTATATCAAGGAGAAGAACTTAAGCGCAGACATACGGACCTATCTATCGGGCGAAGCATTGCTAAGCGCCGGGCATTCTTTTGATATCATCCTGCTGGATTTGATGCTTCCGGGCATCAACGGGATCGAGACGGCGAAAAGATCCTGCCACAAAAGCCAGGTCATATTCGTGACCGCTTATAAGGAGTATGCGCTGGATGCGTTCGACCTGGGCGCAGTGCATTATCTGCTCAAGCCTGTCACAAAGGAGCGGCTTTTCGGGGCCCTGGACAGGGCGGTGGGAAATGTGGCAAAAAGGGCAGAGGATAAGACCTTGGCTTTGACAAAGAATGGAACACTGCAGACGATTTTTCTGCACGATATCTTATACTGCGAAGTGTTCGATCATCGGGTGTATATTCACACGGTCTGCGGTGATCTGGAGTATTCCGGGACATTGGACACTTTGGAGGGCAGGGTGGATGAACGTTTTTTCCGATGCCATAGAAGTTTTCTTGTAAATATGTGTCATGTAGTCAGGCAGGAAAAAGGATTTGTATTCCTCACAGGAGGATATAAAATATTGGTTTCCAGGAGAAAACAGAAAAAATTCTTGCAAAACTTGCTGGGATTTTTGGAAAATGAGGCAGTATTATGACGGAGAACTTGCAGTTTTCGGCAGCGTTTTATATCTGGTGGGTGCTTTTAAATGATCTGATCTACTTTGCGGAATTTTGGTTTTTACAGAATGTGGCAGGGATCAGGAAAAGGAGAGACATCGCAGGTTATGTCCTGTTGAGCAGTATTTTGACATGTTCAGTGATGTATTTCCAAAGTCCCGGAGTTTACAGAGTCATTCTGCACATGGGCGTCATCCTTTCCTTTTCTATACTTTTACTGAAGATGGACTGGAAGGATGCAATCTGCTCTATTGCGATCGTATTTGCGATGGTAACCTTGATGGAGGGATTCCAGACCTTTCTGATGGGATGGTTTGTAAGGCGGCCGATGAGTCCAAGAAGAGGGATTATGGTACAGATGACCGTGGAAGCTGTGCTGGCGGTGTTATTGATTATAAGCTTGTTTCTAATTTCAAAGAGCTATTTTCACATTTGGCAAAAGAACATTCCTTCCGATCTGTACAGCCGGCTTTCCGATCAGATGAAGGAGCAAAGAGGATATCTGGAAGAGGTAAAAAAGAAAAACGAACAGTACCGCGCCTTCCAACACGATATGGATAATCATCTCCTTGTCCTGTCCGGTCTGATCCATGAAAAGAGATATACGGAGGCGGAAGAGTATTCGGATAAACTACAGGATATTTCCAAAGAAATGGCCGTTAGCATAGATACAGGAAATTCTGCAGCGAACGCACTTCTGAAAGAAAAGATTGGATTTGCGATTGAAAATGGAATCCGGGTGGAATATGATGTCCACTTTTCGGCAAAATATTTTATTGAGGATACCGACCTGTGCATTCTTTTGGCAAACGCTATGGACAACGCGATAAAGGCGTGCGCAGACGGCGGGCAGGCGGAGCCTTGGATCACAGTCGCGGCAGGAATGAAGCGCCATTTTCTTATCATCAAAGTGGTAAATTCATTTGCCTCGGGGGCGAAGAGTAAACCTTATGAAACGGCCGAAAGACCATATTGGGGCGCCCGAGGTGCTGTCGCACGAGGGATAAGGTGCGGAATAGGGCTGAACAATATTCGGCGGACAGTCAAAAAATACGGGGGAACCGTGGAGTTTGAGGTAGAAGAAGACCGGTTCTGCATTCGTATGTTGCTCTGCTTAAGTCCGCTTACGAAGGGAGAGCGGCCGTCTGCGGAAGATTTCTTATCTAATGAAAATCACATCCGACGTATCTGGTAAGAAATAAAAATCAGATAGGAGTTGGAGAATATGATGAACAGCATTCATTCAGTAAGACCGGGTTACACAAACCCATTGACGATGATGAACAAAAGCGCGCAGACGAACCTGCCGAACGCAGAGACGTCAAGGAAACTGGAGGAAGTAAAACCAGAGGCGGAAGCAAAAAAAGAAGGGAAGAACCTGGAGGCAAAAAAGCAGGCGCTCAAGGACACTTTGCTGCTCACAAAAGGGACTTCTGGGAATAGCGGGGCTTCGGAGGAAAGAATCGAATTTCTGGAAAAGAAGCTGGAAGAGGTTACACAAGAAGCAAGAAAGGCGACAAATTGGAAGGAGGCCAAATGCTGGGGACAAAGGTACTTTTGATTGAGGACGATCCTGCGATCGTGGAGAACCTGTCGGCATTTTTAAAGGAGGAAGGATTCTGTGTCACGTCGGCGGACGGGCAGAGAAAAGCGCTGGAGCTGATCGAAACAGATCGGCCTCAGCTTATTCTGCTGGATGTGACGCTGGCGGAGGGCAATGGTTATAGCACCTGCACTGCGATCAAGATGGATTATGATATTCCGATCATTTTCCTGACCGCGCTGGGCGATGAATTTTCCATAGTGACCGGGCTTGACATGGGGGCGGACGATTATATCAGTAAGCCGTTTCGGCCTCGGGAGCTGGTGTCCCGAATGCGCACTGTGCTTAGGAGAGCAGGAAAAGTGGGAGGGCTCATCCAGGCTGGAGGGCTTAAAGTGGATATCGAAAAGGGGGTAGTGACAAGAGACGGGGAGGAAGTATTTCTCTCCGCCTTGGAATACCGCCTTTTTCTGGTGTTCCTGAACCATAGGGGGAAGATCCTCTCAAGGGGGCAGCTGTTGGAGGAAATCTGGGATATTGCGGGGGAATATGTAAACGATAATACATTGACGGTTTATATTAAAAGGCTCCGTGAGAAGATCGAGCGTGACGCACAAAGTCCAGAGATTATAAAGACGGTGCGTGGACTAGGATACCGGATGGATGTATAGAAGGGATGTGGGGAAGGAAAGGTTGGTATGTGGAGATTTCGCAATAAAGAAATAAAGATACAGATCGGAATTGTTTTAGTCGGGACAGCCGTTCTTGTAATGGCATTAGGCGCTGTATGGGGGAAAGAAGCCGGATATGCAGCGTTTTTTTGCTGTTTATTTTGGTGCGTTGTTAATCTGGCGCAGATGGATGTGCGGTACAGGCGGATGCGTTCGCTTGCCAGACAGATCGACGAAGTTTTGCACGGAAAGGAAATACAAGAGTTTCAGCATTTCCGGGAGGGAGATCTGGAGATCCTCCGGGATGAGATCTTCAAGATGACGGTACGCTTGAAGGAGCAGGCGGAGCTTTTGCAGAAAGAAAAAACGTCGCTCGCCGACGCCCTGGCAGATATTTCCCACCAGATACGGACTCCCCTTACCGCGCTGAATATCCTGTTTGAACGGATAAAAAACCCGGATCTTCCCGTACCTGAGAAAAGGAGGCTCCTTCGGGAAGCAGAGAAAATGCTCGATAAAATCGAATGGCTGGTGACTGCGCTTTTGAAAATTTCCAAGTTGGAGGCAGGTGCGATCGCCCTGACAAAGGAGCATATCTCTATGCCGGAGTTTTTGGAGGATGTATTTCTGCCATTTGAGGTGTCCATGGATGTACACGGGAAAGCACGCAAGATCATCGGGGCGGAGGGAATCTCTTTTAGCGGAGATTATGCCTGGACGCTGGAGGCGGTGCAGAACGTTATAAAGAACGGTCTGGAATACACGCCGGACGGCGGAACGCTCACGGTCTGCTGTGCGGATAACCCACTCTTTACAGAAATCAAGATTACTGATTCCGGCACAGGGATTCCGGTGGAAGACCTGCCGCATCTGTTCGAGCGTTTTTACAAAGGGAAAAACGCCGGGGCAGGAAGCTTTGGCATCGGGCTAGCGCTGGCACAAATGATTCTTACGCGCGAGCATGGGGTTATCCAAGCGCAGAACGCACCGGACGGCGGAGGACAGTTTCGGATACGGTTTTACAAGACGGTTCTGTAAGAGTGTCCTGTAGGACTATCTGATGGGAAGAGCAGACGAGTTACGGGGAAAGTGACAGAATTGTTATAAACGAGTCACGGGCGGGTCATTAAGGGGCGGTATACTGTAGGAAAGAAGGCGATAGGAGGAAGACAGAGTATGGAGATATTACGGATCGAAAACCTTTGCAAGACCTACGGAGAAGGGGAGAACGCGGTGCGCGCCCTGGACGGGGTGTCGTTCCAGGCACAGAGGGGAGAGTTTATCGCAATCGTTGGCTCCTCGGGTTCGGGAAAGTCCACGCTTCTACACTTGATCGGCGGGGTGGACCGCCCGACCTCGGGAAAGGTGACGGTAGGCGGAGTTGACGTTTACGCACAGAATGAGGAAGAACTGGCTGTTTTCAGGAGGCGGCAGGTGGGGCTGATCTATCAGTTCTATAATCTGATTCCTGTGTTAAATGTACGGGAAAATATGACGCTTCCGGTGTTGATGGATTCCCGGAAGGTCAATGAAGAAAGGCTGGAAGAACTTTTGGAGCTTCTCAAGCTGAAAAACAGGGAGAAGCATCTGCCCAATCAGCTCTCTGGTGGGCAGCAGCAGAGAGTATCTATCGGGCGGGCGCTTCTCAACGCCCCGGCCCTTCTTCTGGCGGATGAGCCGACGGGAAATTTGGACAGTGAGAACAGTAAGGAAATCATGGAGCTTCTTCGGTATTCCAACGAAGTTTACCATCAGACAGTGATTGTGATTACCCATGACGAGAATATCGCCCTGCAGGCGGACCGGATTCTCGCCCTTGAAGACGGGAAGATCGTGAAAGACGAGGTGATCCGTCAATGAATATTTTCTCAAAGATTACAGCAAAAACAATGAGGCAAAACCGTACCAGGACGATTGTGACAATCATAGGTGTTATTTTATCCACGTCCATGATTACGGCAGTCGCTACATTCGGAACGAGCTTTCAGAAATTCATGGTGGATTATAGTATGAACCTCAGTGGAAATTGGCATGTGGGCACGTCTGGACTTGACGCAGACCAGGCCGAAACACTCATGGAAAACGAGGAGATCGAACATGTGGGCGAGGTAAAGACCATGGGGTACGCCTGGTTCGATGCAGCCGCCGAGGGTACGCCGGGAAGGCCCTATCTGTATGTGCGGGCGCTGTCCAAGGAAGCGCTTACCATGCTCCCGGCGAGAATGTCGCAGGGACGGATGCCGGAAAAGGAAGATGAGATCGCTGTTCCGCTTATGCTTTTGGCAGGAGAGACGGAGGAAAATAAAACAAAAGTCGGCGATATTTTAACCTTGGAACTGGGGGAGCGCTCCTATCAAGGGGTGCGCCTTACCCAGGATAATGAGTATATGGGGGAAAAATATACCGATGACGAAACATTTACCCCAAGAGAAACCAGGACGTATAAGGTGGTGGGAATCTATCTTTCCTGGTCGGATGTTTCCTTCTGGGGACCAGGATATGACGTGCTGGCCGGACCGACGGATGCAGATACCAAGTACAAGGATTTGTTTATTGAACTGAAAAATCCTCGGGGAGTGTACCGGTTCGCAAAGGAGAATCTGGGTTTTTGTTCCACGCTTTTCTATAACGAAAGCCTCCTGCGCTGGATGGGGATAGCGGATAACCGGAATCTATATACTGTGATGCTGCGGATCATGATGATATTGATCGTAGTGATTATGGCGGGCTCGATCACCTTGATTTATAATGCGTTTTCCATTTCCCTGCGGGAAAGGACCGCTCAGTTCGGACTGCTCTCCTCCATCGGCGCGACGAAGAAACAGCTCCGGCAGGCAATGCGGTATGAAGCGTTTTTTGTCAGTCTATCCGGGATTCCGCTTGGAATCTTAGCGGGGATCGTCGGAACAGGAGTGACGCTCCATTATATCAGTGGAAATCTCACGAGCTGGATTCAGGGGACGAAGGAAGGGATTCCCTTATATGTACCTGTGTGGGCGATCGGAGCGGCGGCGCTCACCGCGTTTGTGACGGTGATGATCTCCGTGTGGCTCCCGTCCAGGCGGATACGCAGGATCACCCCGATCGACGCGATCCGCTCCAGCACGGATATTCGGGTCCGGCCCAAAGAGGTGAAGACAGGGAAATGGACTTTGGCGATCTTCGGCCTGGAGGGCATGATGGCGCAGAAAAATTATAAGAGGGATCGAAAGAAATACCGCTCCACAGTCATTTCCCTGACTATGAGTATCGTACTTTTTACGGCAGCGGGGCTGTTCAACCTGTATTTGGTGAAAACAGGAGCCTTTGTCCTCGACCCGCCGGAAGCGGATCTGGAATACGTGCTTTACGACGACGTGAGGGGAAACGAGGAAAGAGTAAAAAGGATGATCGAAGAGACGAAAGACGCTGTTTTGCTTTCCGAGAATTACAGTACATCGTTTACCCTTTTTGTACCAAAGGAATGGACCAAGGAAGGTATCCTGGGCTATTACGCGCAGGCCTATGAAGAGGAGGAAAATTCCAAGGATGTTCCTGTGGACACGGTGCTGATCGTTCTCACCGACGACGATTTCCGGCAGTTTGCCAAAGAGCAGAAGGTGGACATTTCCCGCTATCAGGATACGGAGCATGTCCGGGCGATGTATCTGAATACGGCAAAGAACTATAATGTGGATACGCAGCGTTACGAGAAGCAGACGATTTTTGAGGAAACGCCGGAAGGAATGTTTCGGGCAGGAACGGTGCAGTATAATGAAGACGGATTCGCCACAGGGATGAAAAAAGAGATGGAATTGGAGCTGGGCGATGCGGTTCTGAGCCTGCCTTCCGCGCTTTCCGGACGCCAGGAGAGAGTGCTATTGTTCCTGCCAAGCAGCATGTATGAGAAATTCCGGGATGATTTTGACGAGGAGAGACTGCAGGCCGTTTACCGTCTCCAATGTGAAGACGCCGGGGAGACTTATCGGCAAATGGTTACAAGGATGGAGAAAGAAGGACTGGAAGGAAAGGGATACCTGCAAAATTACAGGGAAGAATATGAGACGGACAGAAATACACTGGTCGCGGTAAAGGTGCTGACCTATGGATTTATCGTGCTGATTTCCCTCATCGCCGTGGCAAATATCTTTAACACAATCTCTACGAACTTGATGCTCAGACGGAAAGAGTTTGCCATGCTGCGTTCCATGGGGATGTCCCCGAAAGGATTCCGGAAAATGATGCATTATGAGTGCTTGATCTACGGTGTGCGCTCACTGGTATACGGCGTGATATTTACCATACTCATAAGCGCGGCGATCTCCTGGAGTATCGGGGCGGGGGCTGACGTAGAGTTTCTTGTTCCCTGGGGGTATCTGGCAGCAGGGGCGTTGGGGGTCTTTCTGGTCGTATTCCTCACCATGCTGTATACAATGCAGGTGATAAAGCGAAATAATATCGTAGAAGAATTAAAGATGAACTAAAAATGCGAACCGTATACTGAACTTGCGCACACGCCTGATTATTGACTTCTCTTGAATAGCATTGTAGAATAATAGGAGCACTTGGTGAGGTACTACATGAAGCTAGTGCGAGCTACCCCTGTGCGGTAATAGAAAACAAGAGGAGACGAGGCTATGGTTTCTTTAGATCAGCCAGAAGAAAAAGGATTGGAAGAACAGCTGGCGCAAAAGCAAAAAAGACAGAAGCAGGCTTTGTTTTTGCTGTCCGTAGTACTGTTGATTACTTTGGCCGCAGCTGGTACTTACACTTTTTATCAGTATTTAGACGGCACATTGTTTCAAGAGAGATGTTCCCACTTTGTCGAAATATCTGAGCAAGGAACACGGGTCATCGAATCCGAAGTCAATCAATATAGACGGTTTTCAGAAGCGGCGGAGAACATCTTAGCCCGCGAAGACATCAAGGAGAGGGAGGATATTTCTGATTGTCTGGAGGAGATTCAAGCAAGTCTTGAATTAGAGCAAAGCGTATTGGTTGCGTTTGATAGCAGCGCCCGGCTCTACACTTCGGACGGCGTGAATAGCCACTGGAGGGATTCGGCGATTCTGTCGAACGGGAAGAAGAGCCAGGAGATTGTAACGTCTCTGGACTACAGGGGAGACGATGAATCCTATCTTCTTTTTATAAAACAACTGGATACGCCGCTGGACGCGGGAGAAGGAGTGATTACCCATGTAGGCGTGGCGGTGGATATCGTAATCTTTCAGGAGAATTTTGACGAGGATATTTTTGACGGGGAGAGCCATGTCTATGTGATTAATCAGAACGGGCGCAGGCTCTACCGGCATCTGTGCGCCGGGGGGTTTATCGACGATTATAATCTCTTATCCGCTTTGGAGAAATATCCCTTTATCCATGGCGGGACACTGGAGGACCTGCGGGAAAAGACGGCAAAAAGGAGCAAGGCGGGGTATGAATTTCATTATGGGGAGGAACCGTATTTTGTGGCGGTATCTCCTGTGAGAGGAACAGACTGGACTGTTCTAACCTTTGTTCCAACAAAAGTACTGGCTGCTGGGACGACGGCGTTTATTAACACTGCGGTGGTCTATGTTTCTGCGATCGCGGCGTTAGTCGTGTTAATGCTGGCCCTGCTCACCTTCTTTTTCATTGCCAAGCGGGGAGACCAGCTTATCATTGAGCGTCAGAAGGAGGCAAATCGTCTTCTTAAGGAAGCTGCCGACGCGGCTAACGCGGCGAGCACTGCAAAGAGTAATTTCCTTTCCCATATGTCCCACGACATCCGTACTCCGATCAACGGTATCATGGGAATGACGGATATTGCGCTGAAAAATATGGACAATCCGGATAAGATTCTGGACTGTTTAAGAAAGATCGAAGGTTCTTCCGGACATCTCTTGAGTTTGATTAATGATGTGCTGGATATGTCCCGGATCGAAAGCGGCAAGACGAAGATCAGCCGGGAACCTATGGATATACGGCAGGTTATCAGCCATTGTGCGGCTATCGTTGGAGGACAGATCCAGGGGCGGGATGTGGAGCTGGTGGAAGAGTTTGAGGAGATGTCGCATCCCTATGTATTGGGCGACGAACTTCACTTGCGCCAGGTTCTTATCAACATTCTGGGGAATGCCGTGAAGTTCACTTTGGATGGGGGAAAAATATATTTCCGCGCCGGGGAGATTTGTGCAGAGGAAAATATTGTCCGCTACTATCTGGAAATAGAAGATACCGGGATCGGGATGAAGCCGGAATTCCTTCCCCGGATATTCGAGCCGTTCGCCCAGGAAGACGACGGTACAAGGAGTACATATAAAGGTACGGGGCTGGGGATGGCGATCACAAAGCAGTTTATCGATTTAATGGGAGGAACCATTCGGGTAGAGAGCCGGCTGAACGAAGGAAGCCGCTTCCGTGTGGAACTTCCGGCCGAGATTCATTGGGAACATGAGGAAAGCAAAGAAGTAGAGCAGCATAAAGTGAATATGGAAGGAATATGTATTCTTTTGGCCGAGGATAATGAGCTGAATATGGAAATCGCCCAATATATCCTAGAGGACGAAGGGATTGAGACGCTGCCTGCCACAAACGGGCAGGAGGCGTTGAAGATGTTTGCGGACAGTGAGCCTGGATTCTTTGACGGTATTTTGATGGACGTTATGATGCCAGTAATGGACGGGCTGTCTGCGACCCGGGCTATTCGGGCTTTAAAGAGAGAAGATGCAGAAACAATTCCCATCATTGCGATGACGGCGAATGCTTATGATGAGGACCGGCGCCGTTGCCTGGAGGCCGGAATGAACGCCCACATAGCCAAACCGATTGATGGGGAGAACTTGATCCAAATTTTGGCACAGTATATAAGACCAAATTAGAAAATTCCGCTCATGCACGGGAATGAAAGCATGGGCGGAATTTTTTTCATGAGACGGGCAAAATACCGGTCACATGACATATGGCATTTAAGATTTCCTGTTTGATCTGCAAATTATCCAATGTCAGGTCATGACATTTCTGCTCTAATTTATATTTGAAAAAGCTGACGATGATCTCATTGATGAGCGTTAGGTTTTCTTTTTGTACGAAATTTTCCGCTTCGACCAGGGAACGTAGGGGTTCGAGGCAGCGGTACGTGATATTATCCCCATAGTACATTGTCTCCAGTGCTTCCGGCAGCAAATGCCGTTCCTCCGGGAAAATCTCATAATAGCGGATGAGGAAATCTCGCAGATGATCACTTTTTGCGCCAAAGAAGAAATTATAAAAGATCTTTGGTTTTTTTAGTGTGGCATCAATAAAAAGACTCCAAATATCAATAAAATTCTCATTGGGAGGAGTGTATTTCTGTCCATGCAGCATCAGTGCGTGGCTGTATTCCGTAAAGTATTTCACGGAAGCGAGCATGACGAGCTGGTCCAGATCCTCAAAATACAGGTAAATGGTCGAATTATGGAAATTCGTCTTTGTCCCGATCTTTCGGATCGAGACGTTATCGATACCTTCTGTTTCCATCAACTGCTGTGTGGCGTGGATGAAGTTAATCATATTCTGTTTTTTTCTGGCTTCGTTGATTTCTTTTGGCATATCAAATCATACTTTCTTTAGAAACAATCGTGTTATGGATTTTGACCCTGGCATCATAATACCACAATTCTAAAAAATAGAAAAGTGGAGAGGGAAAAAAAGTATTTATTGAAAAATTGATTTATAAAAAATTGTGATAAATCGGATTTGCATATAAATATTGACAATATTATGGGGAAGTGATATTTTTGTTTATAAATAAGCGCGCTTAGTTAAAAAACATTTTGGATTCGCCGAAAATTTTTCGATTGTAAAAAAGGAGGAAAAAGGAAATGAGATTGGAGATAGGCAATTTCTATGTGAAGGATATTGTTTTTGGGGAAAGTCTTTCTTTCAAGAACGGTATTCTAACGGTCAATAAAGAGAAAGCCTTGGATTTTATCCGGGAGGATAGACGGATCACGGAAGCGGAGCTTTATATCGCAAAGCCTGGAGATCGGATCCGGATCTGTCCGGTGAAAGAGGCCATCGAGCCGAGGGCGCGCCTTGACGGGAGAAGCATATTCCCGGGATATACAGGCGATCTTGCGAAAGCCGGAAGCGGCGTTACATATGCCCTGAAAAACTGCAGCGTCCTGGTGGCGGGCCGCCACTGGGGCGGTTTCCAGGACGGTGTGATCGACATGAGCGGAGAGGGCCAGAAGTATACCTATTTTGGCGGTTTGAACAATATCGTCTTGGTCGCGGATACCAATGAGGAGTTTGAGCGTTATGAGCAGCAGAAGAAAAACGACGCATTAAGAAGGGCAGGGCACAGGCTGGCGGAATGGATCGGCTCCTGCCTTAGAGGACTGACTCCAGAGGAAACGGAGATCTATGAACTGGAATCCATAATCCGGCGTGATCCGGAGACGGAAAAGCTTCCGTCCGTCGTCTATGTGATGCAGCCGCAGTCGCAGATGGAGGAGATGGGATACAACGATCTTGTGTATGGATGGGATACGAACCATATGGTGCCGACTGTCATGCATCCGAATGAAATACTGGACGGCGCGATTGTTTCCGGGAGTTTTATGCCGGTGTCCTCAAAATGGTCCACCTACGATATGCAGAACTGTCCGAATATTAAGGCTTTATACAGGGAGCATGGGAAGACAATCAACTTTCTTGGTGTGATTACCTCCAATCTGAACGTAGCGCTGGAACAGAAAGAAAGAGCGGCGATCTTTGTTGCGCAGATCGCGACGCTTCTGGGAGCGGACGGGGCGGTCGTGGCGGAAGAAGGATACGGCAACCCGGATGCGGACTTTGTGGGATGTATTGTAGCGCTGGAGGATGCGGGCATCAAGACCGTGGGGATTACGAATGAATGCACCGGGCGTGACGGACAGTCGCAGCCGCTCGTCACCTTGGATGAGAAATGCGACGCGATCGTATCCTGCGGTAATGTATCGGAGATGATCGAACTTCCTCCCATGGAGACAGTTCTCGGAGAATTAGAGGCGCTGGCGCGGGACGGTCTTTCCGGGGGATGGGCGCACGACGAGGTGCTTGGACCTTCCGTCAGGGAAGACGGTTCGATCATCATGGAGAACAATTCTATGTTCTGCGGCGATCAGGTATGCGGGTGGTCCCCGAAAACAATGAAAGAATTTTAACGGGAGGGAAAGAGATGAAGAAAGCGATTTTATATATCAACCAGTTTTTCGGACAGATTGGGGGAGAGGATAAGGCCGGTATCGAACCGGAGATTCATGAAGAACATATCGGACCTGCCCTGCAGTTTGCCAAGACACTGCATGCCGAGATCACACATACGGTCATCTGTGGCGACAACTATATGGGAACGAATACGGACGCCGCGGTAGAGACGATACTTGGTATGCTTAAGGATAAAGAATTCGACATCTTCCTTGCAGGCCCGGCTTTTCAGGCGGGGCGCTATGGAGTAGCCTGCGGGACGATCTGCAAGGCGGTGAAAGAGGAATTCCATGTTCCGGTCGTGACGTCCATGAACGAGGAGAATCCCGGCGTGGATATGTTTAAAAAAGAGATGTATATCCTGCAGGGAGGAAATATCGCTTCAAAGATGAGAAAAGACGTGACAGCTATGGTAAATGTGGCAAATAAAATTCTCGACGGACTCCCGGTCGGAAGCGCTTCTGAGGATGGATATTTCCCGAGAGGGATCCGGCATATGGTCTGGCTTAAAGACAAGAAACCTGCATCGGAGCGTATGGTCGACATGCTGGTGAAAAAATTGAACGGGCTGCCGTTTGAGACAGAACTTCCGATTCCGAAATTGGACCGTGTGCCGATCGCGCCTGCTGTAAAAGATCTGACAAAGGCGAAGATCGCGCTTCTGAACACAGGGGGTATCGTTCCAGTCGACAACCCGGACCGAATCCAGTCGGCTTCCGCCACGCGGTGGGGGAGATACGATATTGCAGATACAACGGCTTTAAAAGGCGGGGAATATAAGACAATCCACGCAGGATTTGACCCGGCGGCAGCGGATGCGGACCCGAACGTCATCACACCTGTGGACGCGCTTAAGGTATTGGAAAAGGAAGGATTTTTCGGGAGACTGCACCCGTATTTCTACACAACCGTAGGGACGGGGACGACGGAAGCGGAGGCGCGGAGAATGGCGCGCGAGATCGTGCCGTATCTGGAGGAAGATCAGGTCGACGCATGTATCATGGTCTCCACATGAGGCACCTGCACACGTTGCGGCGCAACGATGGTGAAAGAGATCGAGAAAGCAGGGTTCCCGATTGTGCAGATGTGTAACCTGATTCCGGTGGCGAAGACGGTTGGTTCCAACAGGATTGTTCCGACGATATCCATACCCTATCCTTTGGGAGATCCGTCCACGACAAAAGAAGAACAGTGGAAGCTGCGTTATCACAGGACAAAGGTAGCGCTGGAGAGTCTGGCGACAGACATCAATGAACAAACTGTATTCCGCGTATAGTGCATAGATTTACAGCGGGGATATGATTATATGGAGAAAAGGAAAGATTTAAATATAGTATTTATTGTATCTTTGATACTAACAGGCGGCATCGCCGCCTGGGCAGTGCTGGGAAATGAAAATTTTACGGTGGTATCGGACGGGGTCTACGCGTTCCTGACAAATAATTTTGCGTGGCTGTACATGGTTATCATGCTTGCATTCGTGGGATACATGATCGTCATTGCCGCAAGCAGATGGGGGAAGCTCCGCTTAGGGCCGGATGATTCCAGACCAGAATATTCGACGGTGTCGTGGTTTGCCATGCTCTTCGGGGCGGGCATGGGAGTCGGCCTTGTATTCTGGGGCGTGGCGGAACCACTTTCCCATTATATCAGTCCTGCGGCGGGGATCGAGAGCTCGTCAGCAGCGTCGGCCGAGTTTGCCATGAGAGCGAGCTTCATGCACTGGGGAATCCATCCTTGGGCGAATTACGCGATTATCGGCCTGGCGCTCGCTTATTTTCAGTTCCGAAAAAATAAACCAGGTTTGATCAGTACGATTTTCGAGCCATTGATCGGGGAAAAAGGCGTGAACGGCCCTGTCGGAAAACTGGTCGACATCCTGGCGGTATTTGCCACCGTAGCCTGCGTCGTGACTTCCCTGGGATTGGGCGTCCTGCAGATCAACAGCGGGCTGAATTATCTGTTTGGCGTGCCGGTCACGCTCCTGATCCAAATTACAGTCATTGCGGTTATTACGGTCATCTATATCTGGTCGTCGGTATCAGGGCTTGAGAAAGGCATCAAGCTGATTTCGGACGCAAACCTGTATATTGCCCTGGCGCTGATGGTCGCGGTGGTGCTGGTTGGACCGAAAATAGAAATGATTCACTCGTTTGTCAACGGAATCGGACAGTATATTAGCAGTGTAATCTCAGACAGTCTTGCGATCGCTCCTTTTGGCGATAATTCATGGACGCTGAAGTGGCGGGTATTCTACTGGGCCTGGTGGATTGCCTGGGCTCCGTTCGTGGGAGTCTTTATCGCCAGGATCTCCAAGGGAAGAACGATCCGGGAATTCATTCTCGGAGTCGTGCTGGCGCCGAGCCTGGGTTCCCTCGTATGGTTTGCGATCTTCGGGACGCTTGGCATCCACCTTGGAGAGACGGGGGTGGTTTCGCAGGAAATTCTTGCGCAGGCGGCAGCAGTCCCGGAGACAGGACTATTTATCGTGTTACAGAAATACCCATTAGGATCCGTTTTGTCGATGATCTCGCTGATCCTTCTGTGTACGTTTTTTATCACTTCGGCAAATTCGGGAACCTTTGTACTTTCCATGCTGTCTTCAAAAGGCAGTCTGAATCCTCCGAACAGCAGAAAAATCATATGGGGGATTGTGCAGTCTTTGATGGCAGTAGGATTACTGATTGCAGGCGGACTAAAGCCGTTGCAGACGATTTCGATTGCGGCTGCGTTTCCATTCATTTTTATTATGCTGTTCGCCTGCGTAGCGCTGGTAAAATCATTACGTGAAGAAAAATAGAAGTGTGATGTACAGATGAATTTAAGGCAGTTAGAGACATTTGTAAAGGTTGCGGAAAACGGCAGCTTTTCCAAAACAGCCGGTGAATTGTTCATGACGCAGCCGACCATCAGCGCACATATCAACGCGCTGGAACAGGAATTGAACGTAAGGCTGTTTGTAAGGAATACAAGGGAAGTGAACCTCTCTGAAAATGGAAAGGAGCTTTATTTGTATGCTCGGCGGCTCCTGGAGCTGGAAAAGCAGATGAAAGAACATTTTGGAGTTGTGAAAAAAGCGGACGGGAATCAGACGATCGTGGTAGCGTCTTCCATACCTGCAGGCTGTCTTTTGCCGGAGATTCTCCTGCATTTTAGCGGGAAATGCTTTGGAAAACAACTGAAAATATTGGAGATGAACAGCAGCCAGGTGGTGAATTACATTTCCTGCAGTCTGGCAGACGTAGGATTTACAGGGACTATATGGAAGCAAAGGGACTGTAAATATGTTCCTCTTTATAAAGATCAGCTAGTCATAGCTGCGCCGAACCAGGAGAAATACCGGATGCTTAAAGAGCATGCGGCGGGGAACATTTCGTGGATTCTGAATGAACGGTTCATCATGAGGGAGAGAGGTTCCGGCACCCGCCGCGAGGGGGAAAGAATATTAAAAAACGCCGGTATCGACGTGAGAAAACTGAGAATCACCTTATATATGGAAGATCGGTCGGCGATCAAAACATTGATATGCCGGGGAAAAGGGATCTCTGTCATGTCAAAGCAGACTGTGGAGGAAGAAGTGGACGAAGGAAGTATACTGATATTTCCCATCCCCAAAGCCGGGGAGGGACGCGATATTAGTCTTGTCTATAAAGAAGATATGCAGATGGAAGAGAAAGCCGGATGCTTTGGCGAGGCTGTGAGAAAGGTATGGGCGGACCGGTAAACATAGAATTTTAGAAAGAGAGGGATGAATATGTATCAGACCATGGAGAAAATGAGAATGGAATCAAAAACGGGTGTAGAATGGAAAGATGAGGTGAAAATGGAACCAAAAATCACGAGAAATTTTTATAATCTGGATATGGATCTTGATAAGATCGTGCAGGGGGTGAAGCGGAGGTTTGGGATATCAAAGAGGCAACAACCGTATTAAGTCTATCCATTCTTCCCTGAAGATTGAGGCAAATTCGCTTTCCATAGGGACAAGCCAGGGATGTTATCAATGGCAAGAATAAATATGTTGTAGAGGAGTCCGGCGCTTTCCGCCAGGGAAGGAAGGTGTATTTGGGGGTCAGGATGGAGAAATCTGTTCTGACCTCATTTTTCTTTTGAACTGCAAATAATGTGAGATAAATTACTTTGATATCAATAAATATTAATAAACTAATTGTATAAACAAGGGCGCTGTGCTATTATGATGTATAATGAAAGTAGACTGTTTTGTATATCGTTTAAAGAGGAATAGCGTATGGATATGAACAATCAGGAAAACTATATTAGCCTGGAAGAGGCTGCTACTTATCTGGGGGTTAAACCGACTACTCTGCGTAGCTGGATTAAGAAACCAGGGAATGATATCCCGGCTTATAAGATCGGAAGAATGTGGAAATTTAAACGTTCTGAACTTGACGAATGGGTAAACAGCGGAAAAAGCGCAATTGACGATTGAGGCGGGGTACAGATCTAATGGCAAAGATGATTGACAAAGAACCCAAGTATGAGGGTGAGAAGAAAGTTTGGCATGATTTTTACAAGAATCTTCCATCTGACTGGATTGTTTATAATACAAGAAGTATCAATGGGCGCGAGTATGATTTTTGCGTGATTTCTCCCTATATGGGGCTATTTATCGTTAAGGTCAAAGGATGGAATCCGGATGGGATATTGTGATGCGTTGCTGAAAATTGTTAAAGAACTTGAAGCAAGGTTCACAGAAAGGAAAATCCGACCGAATAAGAAGGATCTTGTTATTGATACTTGGAAAGTGGAAGATGTTACAGTTAAGAAGAGCTATAGCATTTTTAACTGCGAGGTTGAAGTTGTTCCTGATCTGAACACCTATGTGGAAAAGGATCTCCTGATTGAAGAAGGGGTGTTGACCGATGAAGAAGAAAGGATATTAAGAAAACTGTCGGACAAGACAGATTTTAACTTTCAGCAGTATGAAATAGAGCATGCACCAACTGACAGGAATATACTGATTACAGCAGGCGCCGGCACCGGTAAGACATATTCGATGGTGTCGCGTGTGGCATATCTCTGTAATAAGGCTGCGGATGCGGCGGTCGATATTAGCGGCGAGATTGCTATGATCACATTTACAAAAGATGCAGCATGAATTCGGAAATGAAGAAGCAGACCGGGAATTGGGGAAGGCGAATGCGAAACTGCTAAAGGACAATGACGCCCTGGAGTCCTTGCACAAGCTATATGCTGCAAAGAGTGGAGACGCCGTCAATAAAAGGCAGGAATTGTTAAAAAAGCGCGGAACTTTGTCAGCGGAGCTATCAAAGGAAAATGAGAAAATATATGGATTGATAGCAGAGGAACTTCCATTGCTGCTTGTGGAGGAGCTTCTGTCAGAAATCAAGCTTCAGGCAATAGATGAACATGCAAGTGCAGTGATGCAGGAGTCCGTTCATCAATTAAACAATTTCTTTTCGGAGTTTATGTCCGGCTATTCGGGGGATAGGAAGACCGGAGAGGGTTTTCTTGCTTATGTAAAACAACGTACAGAAGACAACCAGGTTCAAATGGTCTACGGACTATCAGAGCAGAAGATCATTGATGACCAAGTTCAGATTGCCGAATTAGAGCAAAAACGAAGCAATATCAACACCAGGGTGATTGCTGCCACTTCTGATTTTAACAAGAGAGTGGAAGCTTATCTGGCTGCCGCAGAAGTAAGAGACAGCGCAGACAGGATATCAAAATATTCCAACATGGCACTAGATATCATAAAAAGATATCGTGTAGAACTTCAAAAAAGAAAAACTGACTTACTTGCTTCAACCATAACGGAGTGTAATTTGAAGCTTGCGAACAAGAAGAAGCTGCCTGTGATCATAGACACCCCGCTATCCCGTATGGATTCCTTGCACAGAACAGCGCTGATCACAACCTATTTTCCGAATGCCGGGGAGCAGACGATCATATTATCTACAGATTCAGAGATTGATGAAGGATATTATAATTTGATGAAGAATAATATAGGTGATGAGTTCACTTTGAATTATGATGAGGTGACAGAAAGTACATCTATACAAAAAGGGTATTTGATTGGAGCGAAGTCATGATCATGAAGCAGGTGCACCTTTCTCAAAAGGCAAAAGAACAATTATCCAGGTTAAAGGGAAAGACTGGGATTAAAAACTGGAATATATTATGTCGGTGGGCACTTTGCTATTCGCTCAGTGAGAATACTATTCCCACAGATGTACCGATTGTGGCAGACAGCAATCTGGAAATGTCCTGGTTTACATTTGGTGGAGAATATTATGAGCTTTATGAAGCGTTGGTAAAGGCGTGGTGCATAAAGATGGAACTCCCTGCAGATGATGATACCGTGGCGAAGTATTTTCGGTTGAACCTGGAGCGAGGAATTGCGCATCTTGGGGGAACCGGTTTTATAAAGAGCATTGATGACCTTGCAGCATTGGTAATCAAAGGGGCGTAGCTATGAGTGTTTATCTGGATTATAATGCATCATCGCCCATCGATGAGCGGGTGCTTGATTGCATGATTGATGTATACAGAAATCATATTGGCAATGCAGACAGCCGAACACATGTATTTGGCGAGGATGCACGCAGTGTTGTGGAAACTGCAAGAAAACAGGTTGCAGGGCTGCTTGGAGTAAAGTCAGATGAAGTGTTTTTTACCAGTGGTGCCACTGAAAGCAACAATATCGCAATTCTCGGGCTGAGAGAATATGCTGAAAAAAGCGAAAAAAAACATATTGTAACAACGGCTATTGAGCATAAAGCGGTATTGGAAACGGTAAAGCATCTTGAAAAAAAGGAATTCAGGGTGGATTTTGTAGCTCCGGATTTGTCAGGCAGAGTAAAGGCAGAAGACATTTTGAATAGGGTTACGGACCGGACGCTTGTAGTCAGTGTGATGCATGTAAATAACGGAACCGGCATGATCCAACCGGTGCCGGAAATAAATCCTATAAGATTCCTCCAGTAAAAGCGATCATGTACGGAGGGCAGCAGGAGCATGGAATCAGACCGGGTACGATACCGGTTGCTCTGGTTGCGGGATGCGGAAAAAGCCTGTGAGCTGGCAGAGGCGGAGTACAGATGTAATAACGAGCAGGCAAAGAAGATCAAGAACAGCATTTTGTCTATATTGAACGAGTCCGGATTGGCATATCATATCAATGGCGATCAGGATTACTGTGTTCCCAGCACCCTCGATATATGTATTGAGGGAGTATCATCTGAAGCCTTGATGATATCTACAAAACAATTTTGCGGTGTATCAAATGGATCGGCCTGTACATCCCAAAGCTATTCTTCAAGTTATGTTTTATCAGCCATGGGAATTCCGAAGGATCAGATTGAAAGTTCTGTAAGAATCAGTTGGGGGCATGGTGTGAATACAGAAGATGTATTGGATCGTTTTCAGGGTTTGATTAATGTGGCAAAGCAAATGAAATAACGGAGAGTTAGAGGGTATGGATCAGGAATTTTACCTCGAAATAGTATATGAGAATAATCTGGATACAGACAAGTTTGCCCGTATGTTCAACAACAAGGCATAAAGCTATGAGACACTATATATTGTGGTGGTTCGGAGGCATCATGAAAGGATTTAACCGGCAAAATCAATTATTGTCCCTTTGTGGTCTGAATTGTGGACTTTGTCCCATGTTTTTGAATAAAAACTGCCCTGGCTGTGGAGGCGGGGAAGGAAATCAGTCATGCAGGATTGCAAGGTGCAGCATGGAGCACAGCGGAGTAGAATACTGCTGCCAATGCAACGAGTATCCATGTGAAAAATACGAGCATATTGATGATTTTGATTCTTTTATTACACATCGGAACCGAAGGGATGATCTGGAAAAAATCAGGCAGTTTGGGGTCGAAGCTTATAATACAGAACAGATGGAAAAGATTAAAATACTGAATATCCTGTTGTCTGACTATAATGACGGCCGTAAAAAGACCCTTTTTTGCGTTGCGGTAAACCTTTTGAATCTGCAGGAGCTTAAGGAGGCGCTCAGGAAAATCGAGAGCAGACCGGATATGGAAACTCTCACGCTCAAAGAGAAAAGCGCTTTTGCAGCCGGGGTGCTTCAGGAGATTGCATGCCGTAGAGAGGTTGACCTGAAGCTTCACAAGAAAAAGTGACAATTAGAGTGCAACATTCATACGGTGCGGTGGATGACATAAACGCCGCGAGAAAAATTTATGCGGATTTGTTTGGACTGGAAGTATTTCAGGACTACGGAAGAAATATCGCATAATGTCTCTTTTCGTTATGCGGTAACGATCAAAGTGACTCCAAACAGTGCGATAGACTGGATAGGACTTCCCATAGTAAAAAAGCCGCGGCAGAAATCAGAATTAATGACAGTGAAGTATGAGACCGGCGCGGAGAGGATTATTTCCAGTGTTTTGAGCAGACTGTAATAAGGGAGGTAAAATGGCCGAGTATATAGATTTTTTCAATGTATATATCATGGGAAGCACTCAAATATTTTTTCAGTTTTATTTCTTTGTTAAAATTTTAAAAAAGAAAGTAAAGTTTCCAGTTTATATTCTGTTTACTGTATGCGCGGCCTTTGTCATTGATTTTGTCCCGGCCGGCACAATCCTCGAGTTTGGGACGTTTGTCCTTTTGCTTACGTTGGGCGGGATGCTACTCTGTCACGCGAATTTTAAGTCTTCTATTTTATACGCTGCGCTGGCGACGGAAATGATGCTGCTCTGTTTCGGAATCGTGAAGTATTTGTCCACCATTTTGTATCTGGCGGTGCCTGCCGCACTCCGTGTCCATGCCGCGGCCGGTATTGTATTTATGCTGTCCAGTGAGATGGCGTCGCTGTTGTTGACAGGGATTTGCTATTTTTTTATTTATCGATATTATTCCTGTTATATTGTTGCAGAAATGCAGCATATATTTCTGGTCTTTATTCCGATTCTGATGATATTCATTATGGGCGAATATTTCAATTCCCTTGAATCTGGAGTTGAGATTATAGAGAGCGCTGGAACGATAGGATATCTATTCAATCACTGGTGGCTGCTGATTCTGCATGTTTTGGGGATTGCTAGCCTGTTTTGTATCCTATTTTCCTATAAGAAGCTGCTGCATAGTTTTCGGCTCAGCACACAACTATCCCTGCTCGAACAGGAAGAGCATTCGATGAAGCAATATGTGGAGGAGGCGAAGGCGCATTATGACGAGACAAAGTCGTTTCGCCATGACGTGAGAAACCACATTACAGTGATAAAAGAGCTTCTGCAGAATGGGAAAATGGAACAGGCGGTAAACTATATTGAGGATATGGATGAGATGGCGGAAAATATGTCGTTTCCATGCAGCACGAATCATCCGGTAGTGGATATTCTGGTGGGAAATAAACTGGGGATTGCAAAAAGCATGGGGATCCAAGCTGATTGTTCACTCCTTCTGCCGTACCCTTGCGGCCTGCGAGATATTGACATTTGTATTGTTCTGTCAAATGCTTTGGATAACGCGATCCATGCGTGTAAAAGCATGGATGTCGATGCAGAAAAGTATATCCGTGTATCAGGGCGTATACAGGGAGATTTTCTGATGATGGAAATCGAGAACAGTTATCAAGGAAATAGCATGTTCAAAGAAGGGACAGGTTTGTCGAATATAAAAACGGTAGCTGAAAAATATGACGGCGCCATGAGTGCAGAGATGCGAGGGAATGTATTTGTCCTTCAAGTCCTGCTGATCCTTCCACGGCATTCAGAAGGCGTTTCACAGCAAACGGATTAATCCGCTGCTTTCTATGGCCGAAAAGAGAAAAAGCAGTTGGCCGTAATTTCAAAGGAGATGCTGTTATGATCCGTATTGCGATTTGCGATGATGAAAAATATATGTCCGACCACATACGGACAATGGTTACTGGTTTTTTTCGCAGAAAAAACATGGAGACAATCATCCTCCGGTTTTCCAGTGGAGAAGAACTATTGAAATACGATGGGCAGATCGACATCCTGTTTCTGGATATTCAGATGAAAGAGATCAACGGCATGGAAACAGCGAGGAGACTGAGAGCAGGTAAGTTTCGGGGAATTCTGATCTTTATTACAGTGCTTAAGGAGATGGTATTCCAGTCTTTTGAGGTGGAGGCCTATGATTATCTGGTAAAGCCGATCGGAGAAAAACAGTTTGAAAAAACAATGGAGCGTTGTTTTGTTTCCTTGCAGAATGCCATTGATGCCAGCCTGCTCATCCAAAAGGGATATGAGAGTCGTATCATTGACCTGAATGATATTATTTTCTGTGAGATCATAGACCGGAAAATATACTTGAACCTGGCTTCATCTGAGGTCGTTGATTATTATGAACGGATCGAAAATCTGGAAACCAAACTGGACAACCGGTTTTTCCGGTGTCATAGAAGTTATCTGATTAATCTAAAGCATTTAAAAGGCTATAAAAATGGAACCGCATATATGGACAACGGCAGGGAGGTTCCTGTATCGCGGCTGCGCAGCAGGGAGTTTTCCAGTGTTGTTTTGCAGTATATGAAACGTAATTTATAACGTCGGTAGATGGATTGAAAATTAGGAGGAAGAAAACCATGAATAGGCCAATAACGACATTGTTTATGCTGATGTCCGTGGATGGGAAAATCAGTACAGGCGCTTCCGATACACTGGATGTAGACCAAGATTTTCCAGGGATACCTGGCGTGGGAGAAGGCTTGCATCAGTATTATGAGCTTGAACAAACGACGGATCTATGGTCGCTGAATACTGGAAGAGTTCAGAAAAAGATGGGAGTCAATGAGAAAGATTTTCCAGCGAAATCGCCGGTGTCTTTTGTGCTTCTGGATAATCACCATTTAACAGAACATGGGATCCGCTATTTTTGCGCATGGTCAAAGCGTTTTGTATTGATAACACAGAATCCTGCGCATCCCGCATTTTCAGTAAAGGAAGAGAATCTGTATATCATCCAGCAGGATTCTTTGGATTTGGCGGATGCATTACAAACCTTGAAAGACGATCATGGCTGTGAACGGTTAACGATTCAATCAGGGGGCACTTTAAACGGATTATTTCTAAGAAGCAAATTGATTGATTATGTGGATATCGTAATAGCCCCGGTATTGGTAGGAGGGAAAGATACATCTACGCTCATTGACGGAGAGTCGATCACAATGATCGAAGATTTAAATTTACTGGGAGTGTTACAACTTGAAAAGTGCGAGGCACTCAAGGAATCCTACATTCATCTGAAATATAAAGTCTTAAGTTAAAGGGACAGTCATTGATCTTTTGATCCGCTTTTACAGGCGGGGATCAATGGCTGTCTTTTTGTTTTTGGGGAAGGTTTCCTAACAGGTTACTTTATTTCTGAAAGTATCGAGATCGTCGATTGAATAAAAGGGTATCATCCTGTTATACTTTATAAAACGCATCGCCGAATAGGCGATTGGGTTCACGAATCCCGAATGGGTGTGCCATGAGGGATACTTTATAAAACGCATCGCCGAATAGGCGATTGGGTTCACGAGTCCCAAATATAGGCGATTCGATTTCAAGGAGGATAAATGCATGAACAAACTGAATTTACCGGATAACATTATCCGGCTTCGTCATGAAAAGAAGCTGACGCAGGAGGAATTGGCTGATTTTATGGGGGTCACCAAGGCGTCGGTTTCCAAATGGGAGAAAGGGATTAATACGCCGGATCTTTTACTCCTGCCCCAGATGGCGGCTTTTTTCGATGTGACGGTGGACGAATTGATTGGCTACGAGGCCCAGCTTTCCAGGGAGCAGATCCGCCGCAGGTATGCAGAACTGTGTAAAGACTTTGCGAGCCTTCCCTTTGCGGACGTGCTTCAGAAGATCAGAGAGCTAGCCCATAGATATTACGCCTGTTATCCGCTTCTTCTGCAGCTTGGTGTTTTGTACTCGAACCACTTTATGCTTGCAGAGACAAAGGAGGAAAGTAGATCACTTTTGCAAGAAGCGGCAGGATGGTGCGACCGGATACTGGAAAATTGCAGTGATGTGGGGCTTTGCAGCGACGC
Organism: Coprococcus sp.; assembly: GCA_022793995.1. GTDB lineage: Bacteria > Bacillota > Clostridia > Lachnospirales > Lachnospiraceae > Allocoprococcus. The sequence continues at coordinate 6,343 of JAAWDY010000007.1, read as the reverse complement.
TGTGGTCCTAAAAGCGGGTTTACATCTCCAGCTTGGAAAAGCCGCAGAAGCAATCGAGGCGCTGGAACCCACTGCGGATCCTAGCCGCCTTGCAGGGCAGAACGGGGTCTTTCTGGTGCAGGCTTATCAAATGGCAGGAGACACCCAAAAAGCAAAAAGTTTCGCACAGGCAAAACAATACCTGGATCTTCTGAACCTGGTAGGAGACGCTGCGCTGGTGCTCGTTCTGAATGAAGAGGATGGAAAGAAGTGTGAGGAAATCATCCGGCGCATAACAGGGATTATGGAGCTGTACCATTTGGAAGCTCTCCATCCAAATGCTGCCGCCCAGTTTCATTTTCAATCCGCCATCGTTTATGCGTTGCATGAAAAGGAGGGGAAAGCGCTGGAAGCGCTTGGGCGATTTGAAAAGTGTGTGGATACGCTTTTAAAGGCAGAGCAGATTGTTCTTCATGGAGACGAGTATTTCGACCAGCTGGAAGAATGGATCGATCAACTGCCCCTTGGCAGTATGGCGCCACGGGATAAGAGTTTCATCCGGCAGAATATACAAGGAATCCTGGCACATCCTGCGTTTGACAGTATAAAGGAAAAGAATGAGTTTCAAAGGCTTGTCCGCAGATTAACAAAAGGAGGAGGTGAAAAAAATGCCTGATATCAAGGAATTGCTGCCATTTTTGATTCCGCTCGCCGTGGCGGAGATCGCTTTGCTTGGCTATACTCTGTATCATATTTTGACGCATAAAACGTATAAGCGGGGAAGCCGCGGACTTTGGATCGCTGTTGTTGTGATCGGGATGCAGTTTGTCGGCCCGATTCTGTATTTTCTGTTGGGAAGAGAGGATTCATAAATGGGTATGCTGACTCTTACACATATAGCAAAGAAATTTGGAGAAAAACAAGTGCTGCGGGACGTCAGTTTTTCAGTCCCGGAGCATACCGTGTTCGGCTTTGTAGGGCAAAATGGAGCGGGAAAGACGACTGCTATGAAATTAATCCTTGGCCTGCTCGCCAGTGACGGAGGGGAAATCTTTGTAAATGGAATGCCGGTCCGCTATGGAAATACTGCGACCAATCGATTCGTGGGATACCTGCCGGACGTTCCGGAATTTTATCCGTATATGACTCCGGCAGAGTATTTGCGCTTTTGCGGGGAGATCTCCAAAATGCCGGCAAATGAAATCAGGCTGCGCAGTGAGGAATTGCTCCGTCTGGTGGGACTGGATAAAGAGAAACGCCGGATCAAAGGATTTTCCCGTGGTATGAAACAACGTCTGGGCGTTGCGCAGGCTCTATTTGGCCGTCCCAAGCTTTTGATCTGCGATGAGCCGACCTCCGCGCTGGATCCCGCAGGACGCAAAGAATTATTGGATATCCTGGTAAACGCAAAGGAGCAGACGACAGTGATCTTTTCTACACATATCCTCTCGGATGTGGAGCATATCTGCGATGAGATCGCGTTTCTCCATGATGGACGGATTGTACTTGAAGGTCCTCTTGAGGAAGTGCGGGCAAAGAAAAAGACCGCGGCAACAGAGTTGGAACTGGAACGGACAGAAGATGTTCCGATGCTTTTGAACGCTTTTCATTGTTTGAAATCCACAGGGCAAAACAGCCTTCGGCTGGAGGAAGCCGGCCGTCTGCCGGATATTCTGCGCTTTCTTGCGGACAACCGGACTCCGGTCCTGCGGATCGAACGGCAGGAAGCGTCTTTAGAGGATTTGTTTATGGAGGTGGTGGGAAAATGAGAGCATTTTTGAAAAAGGAATGGATGGAACTTTGCCGGACTGGCCGTCTCCTAATCCTGACACTGATCTTTATTCTTCTTGGGATCATGAATCCGGCTATTGCAAAGTTGACGCCCTGGCTGATGGAAACCATGTCCGAATCCTTTGCGGGTACAGGGCTTGTGATTACGGACATTACAGTAGATGCGATGACTTCATGGACACAGTTCTATAAGAATATTCCCATCGGAATTGTTATAGTAATCTTGATAAACGGCGGAATATTTACGGCAGAATATCAAAAAGGTACGTTAATTCCTGTGGTGACAAAAGGACTGTCCAGAAGGAAAATCGTATTTGCAAAAGCGCTGATGGCCTTTGGCATATGGACGTTTTTGTACTGGCTTTGCTTTGGGATCACCTATGGATACAATGCGTTTTTCTGGGATAACGGTATCGCGGGCCACCTTTTCCTTGCAGCGGCCTTGACCTGGCTGTTCGGAGTTTGGGTGATAGCACTTCTGGTATTGTTCTCGACGATCGCACAGAGCGTGACACAGGCGCTTTTGGGAACAGGAGGAATTGTCGTAGGGGTATATATACTGAGTATGTTTCCGAAACTTGGAAAATTTCTTCCCATGAAACTCATGGAGGGGATGGCTTTGATGCAGGGAATACATGATCCGGGGAATTACTATGCCTGCATGACGGCGGCGGGAGCCATGGTGTTCTTGTGCATGGGACTGGCAGTGCTTTTCTTTGACCGGAAAAGATTATGAAATTGGGTCCATCTGATTATGGTTGACTTGAACGGCAGGAAAGACTATAATATGACCGGAATTTATAATGCTGTAAGTACAAGTTGGGGGATGGAAAAAGAGCTTGAGCAGATACACAGGAAAGACGTGATACGGGTCGGGGTGGACAGTACGATCAGTAAACTTTTATGGCGCAGGCTCCAGAAGATGGTCGATGCCTTTTATTCTGAAGAGGACTTTCAGTTCAGTAAGATCGACCGCTCTGTGGGGAACAGTATGCTTGGAGAACATTCTCTTGATATCTACATTGGTTATGGCATGGACGAAGAATACAGGGAAGAAGATATTGAAGAGTTCACGCTCAGCGAACAGCCGATCGGGGTCTATGTCGGGAAGGACACTACGATACACAGTTCCGGGACAGTCGTGCTTGAGGAATTGAAAGGGTATGTCCGGTATGGGACACGGGCGTATCCTTGCAGTGTGGTGGAAGACCTGGATAAGACGTTTTATGATTCCTGTAGGAATATCTGTTATGTGGATAATGCGGAGACGATGAAGATTAAGGTTGAATTCAACGATGGGTATGCTTTTGTGGACAGTTATTATTTCTCACAGTGTTCGGGGGAAATCTATCTGTTATCCGACTGGAAATGTCCGCAGTGCATGAAAGTATATTATAGAAGGAACAGCAAGAAAAAGAAGCTGGGCGACGTGCTTGCAAAGCTGAAACAGATCGCTGAGGAAACATAACCGTTTGCTGGGGAGACTATCAGTTTTTCTTATAGAGCATTCATTTTTCTTATTTGGCATACAAAGGACATCGGGTGTAAACTCTTATTTAGTGAAGTACAAATCTGCCGCCTGCGGTATCGATACCGAGGCATTTTTAAAGGGAAGGAGGGCAGGGGCAAAAGAGGCGGGTTTGGAAGAAAAGAGAGAATAGAGAATAAAAAAGGAAGATCAAAAGATAAGAGTACCCGAGGAGGAAGAAATGTCAGATAAGAGTAAGATAAAATGGACTGCCCTGGCTATGATGGGATTCTCCACAGTCTGGGGATTTGGAAACGTTGTAAACGGATTTTTGTATTTTAATGGAATACAGGTTATATTGAGCTGGATATTCATGTTTGTGTTATATTTCCTGCCGTATGCATTGATGGTGGGGGAGCTTGGCTCCGCGTTCAAGAACGAGGGCGGTGGCGTCAGTTCATGGATTCACGGAACCATAGGGCCGAAACTTGCGTACTACGCGGGGTGGACATATTTTGCCTGCCATATTACCTACATAGCAAGTAAAGGAAGCGGCGGCCTGAAGGCGCTCAGCTGGATGGTGTTCCGTAATGCGGAGACATATGATTCTTTCCCGACGCTGTACGTGCAGCTGGCGACGCTTGGAATCTTCCTGGTCGGATGCTTTATCGCGAGTCGAGGGCTGAACCCTCTTAAGAAGCTCCTCACGCTTGCAGGAACCTGTATGTTCATCATGTCGATTCTTTATATTATCATGATGTTTACCGCCCCGCTTATCAATCCGGGAGCAGACTATGTCCATACGGAGTACAGCCTTAAGACTCTGATTCCGAATTTAAATGTGGCATATTTTACGTCGCTGTCGATCCTGGTGTTCGCGGTAGGCGGGTGTGAGAAGATCTCTCCCTATGTAAATAAGGTGGAAAATCCAAGTAAAGGTTTCCCGAAAGGAATTATAGCAATGGCGGCAATGGTCGTAATATGCGCGATGCTTGGGACCATTGCGATGGGAAAGATGTTCGATCCTGCGGTAATCAACAGCAGCACGGAAACCTTTAATTCTTATGCTGCGAACGGCGCATACTGGGCATTCCAGAGATTAGGGGAATATTATCATGTGGGCGATGCGTTCCTCATCATCTATGCGCTCTGTAATGTAATCAGCCAGTTTTCTATCCTGATTCTGAGTATTGACGCTCCGCTGCGTATGTTGCTTGACAATGAACATACACGTGAATTTATTCCGACCAAGCTTTTGAAGAAAAATCGTTTTGACGTGTACAGCAACGGTATCTTTCTGGTGATGATTTTGTCTGGTTCGATCATTATGGTCCAGACGTTCGTGCCAGGCGCGGCGGCAGTATTGCAGCAGCTCACAAAACTGAATTCCGTGTGTATGCCGCTCCGGTATCTCTGGGTATTCGTGGCATATTTGGGGCTTAGAAAAGCGATTGAGCAAATTCCGGCGGAATATCGTTTCGTCAAGAATCAAGGGGTTGCAAAATTCTTTGGCGGCTGGTGTTTTGCGATCACGGCGGTATGTTGTTTCCTGGGGATGTACAGTACGGATCCGTTTACGTTTGCACTGAACGTGATTACGCCGATCGTGTTGACCGCGCTTGGAATCCTGCTTCCTCAGATAGCAAAAAAAGAAAAACGAGAGGTGGTTTCATAAAATGTACGAAGAAATTGTATCCGGGCTTACATCCTTTATCGGAAAAAGCCCGACAGCGTTCCATGCGGTGGCGAATCTGGGCACACTCTTGCATGAACAGGGGTATCAGAGGCTAAATGAAGGTGAGAAATGGGAGATCTGTCCGGGGCAGAAGTATTATGTGACTCGGAATGATTCCAGTATCATCGCCCTGAATGTGGGGAAGGAGCTCAAAGATTATTGCTTTAAGATCGCGGCATCCCACAGTGATTCCCCTGCCTTTAAGGTCAAAGAGAACGCTGAGATCCAGGTGAAAGAGAAATATATGAAACTGAACACAGAAGGATACGGCGGGATGCTTTGCGCCACATGGTTCGACCGTCCCTTGTCTGTCGCAGGACGGGTCATCGTTAGAGATGGGTCAAAATTTGCCGCAAGGCTGCTCTGTGTAGATAGGGATCTGCTACTGATTCCGAATATGGCGATCCATATGAACCGTGAGGTCAATGACGGATACGCCTACAATAAGCAGGTGGATATGCTTCCGCTGTTTGGAGGAAGCGAGTGCGCGAAGGGCGATTTTAAGAAACTGATCGCAAAGGAGCTGGGTGTGGAAGAAGAAGCCGTCTATGGGATGGATCTGTATCTCTATAACCGGATGCAGCCTTGCGTGTGGGGAGCGAACAAGGAGTATATTTCCTGCCCGCAGTTAGATGACCTGGAGTGCGCTTACACCTCCCTCCAGGGATTCCTGCAAGGTGCGGATGAACATGCGGTCAATGTATTCGCATGCTTTGACAACGAAGAGGTAGGCTCGGGAACCAAGCAGGGGGCGGCGTCCACCTTCCTGTACGATACACTCATGCGCGTCAATCGAAGCCTGGGTAAAGACGAAGAAGAGTTCTACCGCGCGGCGGCGAAAGGCTTTATGCTCAGCTGTGATAATGCCCACGCGGTCCATCCGAACCATCCTGAGAAAACGGATGAAGGAAATTGTGTGTATATGAACGAAGGGATTGTTGTGAAATCGCACGCCGGACAGAAGTATACCAGCGATGCGGTAAGCATTGCCGTGTTCCGTGGAATCTGCGAAAAAGCAGGTGTGCCGCTGCAGTTTTTTGCCAACCGTTCCGACATGGCGGGCGGGAGCACGCTCGGGAATATCGCGATGTCACAAGTGTCCATGAACAGTATTGATATCGGACTTCCGCAGCTTGCGATGCATTCAGCCTATGAGACCGCAGGGGTAAAGGATGGATGCTATATGATTCAGGCAGTGAAAGAGTTTTTTGACAGCCATATAGAGACAATTGAAGTGCTATAATAAAGTTGTAACGGGAGTGTCTAATAAGATATACTGAAAATAATTGAGAAAGAGGTACTTATTATGCCACAGAATTACACACCCGAATTTAAAAAGAAGATTGTCCGCCTTCATGAGGAGGAAGGAC
>JAAWDY010000071.1 GCA_022793995.1 Coprococcus sp. | reverse complement strand
TTGATGTGTGCGGCAGAAGGGGAAGAGGCCTATCGGCGGGTATCATGGCCGTTGCGGCAGATACGGGATTCCTTTCGGAAGATCGTTGTGGTACAGGAGGATGTGGTTCCATGGAATGATGCATATGGAATCCTGTATGTAGGGATTGAACGATTTTTGTTAGAGGAATACCATAAAAATGCTCCTTTTCAGCAAGAATTTTAATATCTGAATTCTTACCAAAAAGGAGCCATTTTACCAAAAACACAAAGTATTTTACACTACCAAATACTTCCGGGATTCTTCCAGGCTGAGATTATAAATCTCCTGAATCTTTATTAATATAGTCGAATCGGGAATCCCCATCCCCCTTAACGCTGTTACCGTTCCCCGGATTCCTTCCTGACGTCCCTCCTGGCGTCCTTTATTCAATATCGTCTTCGCCTCATATTCTAATACTTTTCCACCCATTACGGATTTCACTCCTTTCCTGACCGAATCATACTTCCTTGCAATGTGCTCCAATACTTTATTTGACATATCATAAATTGTACATTTTGCATATTCGCTGATCCCTCCACGACTCAGTAACTCTTCCAGCCTCTCCTTGATCTGTCCATATTCCTGTTTCAGTACCTCCAGCTTCTTCTCATCCTTCTCATACTCTTTGAAATGTTTTTCATGTGCAAAAATATAAAACGGAATCAAGAGTAAGAGTTTCTTCTGAAAAATCTCTTCTATCGTATACTTCTGTGATTTCATCACCGGGATGTCATAGACATCGGTTCCTCCCGGTGTGACAATCTTTATCTTCATTTTATCGGGGGTTGATGCATTGCACCGCAGAAACAGTACTGCGGAGTGGGGGAATGTCACAGTAAGGACGCTGTCCTTGATCTCTCCCTGGTCGAGCGCAATCTGTGCGTCGTATTCAAATATCCTTACCAACATACTGTTATCCGGCGTGCTCTGGCACTCCAGATGATATTTTTTCGTTTCTCTCCCTATAATCTTAAAACTGGTGTCCGTAATCCGCTCCTCTTCATTCCCGTCCTGCTGGTTCATAAAATGTTCGTTCACCGAGAATACAACCTCTTCTTCTCCTGTATAGGTTTCCCCGAACACTTCGTTGATTACCGGAATGATGAAACTGCGGCAGTCATTTATCAAAGTGCGAAATACATCGTCATACGGCGTATTTACCTGACTAATCTCCCCCATATATTTTTCCCCTCTATTTTTGTTTATATTTTACCATGTATCCACAGTTTACTCAATCTGATTTCATTCTCGATCTTTATCGAATATCATCGAACATTGTCGAATTTATTAAAATCCGGCAGTATTCGACAGAAAACGGCGAACTTCCTGCATTTGCTGGAACTTCGCCGTTTTTATACCCCTATGCATTAAGATATGATGTTAAGGTTAAAAGATGCCACACGAATTGTTCGGTGCTATGCACTTCCACAATTCTACCCAATATTCAGTCATATTTTACTTCTTTTTCATCAAAGCATAACTCCGACATCCGGAATGTAATCTGTGCACTGGAATGTCGATAGGTCTTATGGAATAAGCTGTCAATTCTTCCTGTTACGATCTGTGCGCTCTCGTTATCCACACCTGTCAACATCAGTATGTACGATCCCGCTTCCAGCCGCGCCACCGGATCTCCTTCCCTAAGTCCTTCCAACAGAACTCTCTCGAGCCTTCTTGCATCCGTGGTAGGAACCGCGTCGCTTCCAAGGCTTACAATAACCAACATGGATTTCTGCTTTGTACGCGAAAGATGCCTTCTCTCCAAAGCGACAATACTGCGGAATGTCCCAAAACTACACAGAAAGGCCTGCCCAGTGGAACTCTCCTCACACACCAGGCGGAAAATCTCCTTATCGTTCCCCCGATTCTCCCTGCGTAGTCCAAGGGCCAGTGTGTAGATCTGCTCGATCCGTTCTGTCGGCGGCATCTCAAGCTCCTTAAATACCTTCTCCCTGTACGCCTCATAACGCTCAATGGCCTGCTCCGGCTGTCCCATAGCGATAAATGCCTGCATCTGATATGCCGTAAATTCTTCCATACAGAAATCAATCTGATACGCCCTGTCACATATGCGTATCATCTCTACCCATTCTTCTGCCCCCTCCAAAAGGGGAAGCAGAGCCCTGCATGCATCTAAGAATAAGGTGCGGTAGTATTGTCTCGATGTCCTCGCCCACTCTGCGTCATTTCCCGGCAGAAAATCTCCTTTGTAAAGGGATACCGCCTTTAATAAGAGCCCCCGACTCTCCTTCCTGTCCCGTGCAGAACACTTCCGCGCCGTAAGGCACAGCCTCTCGAACCGTTCATAGTCCGGCTCTATCCGCACTTGCGGATTCCACGTGTAGTATCCTTGGAATGTCTGGAGAAGATCCTCTTCGCCCGGAAACATGGTCTTAAGTAGAACCCGTATCTTAAAAAGCATGTTGCGCAGTGCATTTGCCGGGTCAGTACTGCTATTCGGCCAGAATACATCGATCAGTTCCTCTCCTGGGATATTCCTCGAATGATTCGCGATCAAATACTGCAGGAATGATAATGTCTTCTTCCCTATCTTTTCAGGAATTGCATGATATTTTATTTCCCCTTCCTCCCCAGTTCCGATCCCCGAATCCGCCTCGTATATCCCAGATTCACACATCAGCACATGTGAGTAGGAAACGGAACCCAGTAGTTCAAAATAAATTACCTTTTCTGCTTTCACAACCACCCTCGACCTCGTTTCGACACTTTTGCCACCCCAAGCTCAGCCTAACCTGAATGAATCTGTCATTTTTTGCTTATAGGCGAAAGTCTTCTACCATAGTTATCGGCATCTTTACAAATACATATAATACAATTTTTTTTATTTTACCAATAAAAAGTGCGTCTTGTACTTTTCCTCGCCAAAGGCGGGCCTTTTACAGCCCGCCTCAGATGGTATACTCAATATAGATACTATGGTTAATATGGGTCATACAGCTCGCTTCGGCTTTATAGCAGCAGGTCGTCTACTTTCTCGTAGCTTCCCATCCGATAGCTTTCGATTACATTTCCATTTACCACATAAATCTTATCGTTAATATAAAGCCCTCTTGTCCCGTCATAGGATCTTCCGTTTATCTCTTCCTTCATTTCCAGATTGAATCCATTTGTGGCGTCATAGCTGAAAATATAGTACATCTCATTGTACGCGCTGACATCAAATCCGATTATATTTTTATTATGATCGATCATGACAGCCCGGTAGTCATTAAACACCTGTGCGTAATATGCATCCGGTATCACGTATTTCTGGACTTCCTTCACGTCCGATGGGTCGGAGATATCGAACATGGAGATCTTAACGCCGTTCGTGACTCCTGATTCCTCATCTGTATCCATCCCGATGCCGAGAAGTTGATTCTCTCCATAAAAGTGCAGGTACTCGGAGAATCCCGGAATCTTGAGGTCACCGATGATCTTTGGATTTTCAGGGTCGGAAAAATCAACGGAAAACAGAGGATCCGTCTCCCGGTAGGTTACAAAATAACCGGTCTTTCCCAACATCCTGGCTGAGTATACCCTCTCGCCTTCTGCAAGATCTTTGATCTCGCCGATCACATTCAGATCCTTATCCAGGACATATACAGCGTTCGTCGTCTCGACAGCGCCGTCAACCGTCGCCACCACCCGCAGATTGCCGTCATACTCGTCAATGCTGAAAGAATCGTTCAGCCAGCCGTTCACCTTACCCTGCGCCTCGCCGTTTAATTTACCATCCTTATAGGAAATCTTGCGGATCACCGTACGGTTTACCGTAGAAAGCGAAGTCCTGACAAACGGGTTATCGCACCATGTGCGCTCGTAGATATAAATATTGTTGCCGCTCACATAACAGCTTCCGCCCTCGGAAAGCACAGCCTTTTGATCCACGACTTCATCCGGCTTTTCAGCATTTACGGAAACTGCCACCAGATATTGATTCGCGGAACGGATCGGAGGAAGGTAAATACTGTCCGCTTCCATCACTTTATCGTTTACAAGAGGAACAATGTAATCCCTGTCGTCAATCGTATGGTTTCCATACACATAATAGTTACTGAAAATGTAGAGGTATCCATCCACGAACCTTGAGGACTGATAGCTCCCGCTCTGTGTCAAAGTACCCTTAAGCTCAGGCGCTTTGATGTCAGCCAGGTCATAAGTTACCAGCCTGGTATCCGTTTCATAAAGCATCTGTCCATTCTTATCCAGCTTCTCTACGTCAAGGGTCATCAGCACGAAAAGCTTCTTGCCGCTTATATAGAATTCCTGAACCCGTTTGGACTCTCCCGGAATCTGGATCGTAGAGACCACATTCATCTGATCTTCGGAAGTATCAACGATCGAGATCTCCTCGCCGTTCTCCTTCTTCACATATAGGTATTTCCCGTCTGTCTTGACGATATCCGCTTCGCCGACGCCTTCTGTCCGGACGTTCGTATCGGAAAAATCCGCGCCTGCGCCTTCGGCTGTGGCCTCAAATTTCTGCTCTTCCGTTCTCGCCATCGGCGCCGCCATGTCGGCTGCCGAGTCGGTGGATACACCTGCGCCTTCGGAGTCCTCCATGACGATCTCTCCGTTTTCCGCCCCTGCTGTAAATCCACCGTCGAAAGAATATATCTCCCTGTTGATATATTCGTCATACGCATTCAAATACTCCAGAATCTCGTCATAGCTCTCGGCCTTCGCCAGGCTCTCCGAGATCGGCAGGTTCTCTGTGCCTCTTTCCTCCTGCTGCGCCAGGGACGTGTTATTCTTATCTGTCTGCGGCTTTGTCCCCAAGGAACCTGCAAAGAACCCTACCCCTACCAGTACAGCCGTACATGCCGCCGCAAGACTGTAGGTATATCCGCGTTTCCATCTTTTTACCTTCCGGTTCTCCAGAAGTTTCTCTATCTGTTCCGGCTCAAGGCTCTCAGGAACTTTGACATCCTGTGTTGCCTCATTCAGCATATCCAGAATCTTCTTTTCCTGTCTTGTCATAAATTAATGCCTCCTTTACTCCTTACACTGTGAAATTCACCGCTGATGGGCAATCTGATCATTTCTCCAAGATCAAGCTCATCTTCTCCAGGGCCCGCTTCCTCTTGGAACGGACCGTATTCGCATTGAGATGATGCATTTCACCAATTTCCTTACTGTTATATCCCCCAAATACTGATAACGCCACAATGAACTGTTCCTCTTCTGTCAATACGAAAAACGCCCGTCTTACATCTTCACGCATGCCGTCTCCCAGTTCCGTCGTCGCATGCTCTTCTTTAAGCTCTGCCTCCGTACGTTCCGCTGCTTTAAGCTTCTTGCGGCACACGTTCGTGAGGATCTGGAATATCCAGGACCTAAACGCCTCCTCTTTCCTCAGTTTATGTACGTTCTCATACGCCGATAAAACCGCCTCGCTGACCGCGTCTTCCGCATCTTGCGTATGATGCATCATACACAGTGCAAAACGATACAGATCTCTGTAGACCGTCTGGTACAGCTCTGTAAATTTTCTTGCGTCTATCACAAGTTCTCCCTCCTCCCTATAAATCCGGATCTTGTATATAAGAGTAAAAAAAGACTGTAAGTGTTGCATGTATTTTAAAAAAGGCAGGGTTTTTTTGCCCTGCCATATCCTCTATCCCTTATAATAATTAATCAAACACCCTTTGAGGATGATCTCTCTCTCCGCGTCGGTCAGATCGCCGAGCTTTAGCTCCATCTCCTTCATCTCCTTCTTCCCATCCGCGATCACGTAAGCTTTCACCGCAGAAGCCTTCTCCTCCACTACTTTTCTGATCTCTGGTATAAAAAGATAATCCCCATTTTCAAAAGAAAGCGCTGTGTGTTCTTCTTCCGTGATAAAGGGAAGCATTCCCCAGTTAATCAGGTTCGAGCGGTATCGTTTTGTGGCGTACTCATTCGCAATATTCGCCCATCCTCCCAATACCTTCTGGCAGGACGCCGCTTGTTCGCGGGCGGAACCGTCACCCGGCCTGACTGCAAATATTGTACTTCCAACACCGATATTTCCCTTCCCTGCATCTGGGCTGATCTCATGGATTTTCTCCATCACCGGTTTTAATTCATCAAGAACCTCCAGAGGGCACGTTCCCGCCTCGATTGCTTTCTGCGCCTTCTGAACCTCTTTTGCACGCCCCACATAAGCCGGGTCTTTTCTGGAAAGCGCAAATTCCGCCAACCCCAGCGGATTTGACCGATAAGACGATGTTTCTCCGGATGGGATCAATTCGTCTGTGGTCGTAACAGGGTCATGAATCTCAGAAACTACTTTCAGAATCAAATTCTGCGGCAGGGGACTCATGCTCGGCCAATCTTTAATATTCGGACCAAACTTGATCTCCACACCCGGATCCGCCTCACCGTGGCTGTCGAACACCCGGTTCGCATAAATACTCTTGTCAAAATGGTACACAGGATTCGTGAACTCTGTATCCATCTCCGTCGCCGGAGTCAAAAATCCTTTATTCGCCGCCGTGGCCGCGATCGATCTTGCATCCATAAGCGCAACAGACGCGATCTGGCCGCTCTGCAGCTTGCTTCCCTCCCGGTTCGGGAAATTCCTGGTAGAGTGACGGATAGAAAACGCATTATTTGCCGGAGTATCCCCCGCGCCGAAGCAAGGCCCGCAGAATGCAGTCTTGATAACCGTGCCTGCCGCCATCAGATCCGCCGCCGCTCCATTTTTCACCAATTCCATATAGATCGGCATACTCGCCGGGTAGACACTGAATGTGAATTCATCTGCCCCAATATATTTCCCGCGCAGGATATCCGCCGCCGCGCAGATATTTTCAAATCCGCCGCCCGCGCATCCTGCAATAATGCCCTGATCTACGTATAATTTTCCGTCAATAACCTTGTTCTGAAGGGAATACTCCACCGCATTATCAAGGCTTACAGCCGCCCTCTGCTCCACATCATGAAGCACATCCCTCAGATTGGCGTTGACTTCCTCGATCGTATAGACGTTCGACGGATGGAACGGCATCGCGATCATCGGTCGTATCTGGGACAGATCTACATATACCATACCGTCATAATACGCCGTATCGCCTGGATTCAGCTCCGAATACTCTTCTTCTCTTTCGTGAATCTCATAATATTCCCGAATCTTCTCATCTGTTTTCCAGATCGAGGACAGACAGGTCGTCTCTGTTGTCATCACGTCAATGCCGATACGGAAATCCGCACTCAGCTTTTCCACGCCGGGACCTACAAATTCCATCACTTTATTGTTAACATACCCATTTTTAAACGTCGCCCCTATAATTGCAAGCGCCACATCCTGTGGACCGACACCCTTCACTGGCTCGCCGTCTAAGTAAACCCCCACGACCTCCGGCATTTTAATATCATAAGTCTTATTAAGAAGCTGTTTCACAAGTTCCGGACCACCCTCGCCTACCGCCATGGTTCCCAGCGCGCCATACCGGGTATGGCTGTCTGACCCCAGGATCATCTTTCCGCCGCCAGAAAGCATTTCCCTTGCAAACTGATGGATGACCGCCTGATGAGGCGGAACATAGACCCCGCCGTATCTCTTTGCACAAGTCAGCCCGAAAACATGGTCGTCTTCATTGATCGTACCGCCCACTGCGCAAAGGCTGTTGTGGCAGTTCGTCAACACATATGGAATCGGGAATTTCTCAAGCCCCGACGCCCTCGCTGTCTGGATAATGCCCACAAAAGTAATATCATGCGAAGTCAACTTATCAAACTGAATCTGTAGCTGCTCCATATTCCCCGACGTATTATGCTCCTTAAGGATCCCATACGCTATGGTCTGCCTGCGCGCCTCCTCCTTTGTCACCTCCACATGAACCCGACTCTTCACCGCTTCCGCGGCATCCGGCGTATCCGCAATGATCTCCGTCCCATGGAGCAAATACGCGCCGCCGTCATATAACTTAATCATATTATCAAACTCCTTTCCTATTAACTGCCATCGCCGGCTAGGCGATTCCATTCAAGTACCCCGCCCTCGGGGTTTCCTCTTGATTCCTATCGCCGATTAGGCGATGATTACCTTTTCAGCCGCACAAAATTCATGTGGTCCGCCACCATCCGTGCGATCTTGAACGTCAATGCGTCCTCAAATACCCTTACATCAAGACCAGTCTGCTTCTGTATCTTCTCCAGCCTGTACACCAGCGTATTCCGATGGACATAAAGCTGGCGCGCGGTCTCGGAAATGTTCAGATTATTTTCAAAAAACCGGTCTACGGTCGAAAGTGTCTCTTCGTCAAACTGTCCTACGGATTTTCCGGCAAAAACCTCATCCAAAAACATCTCGCAGAGCGAGGTTGGAAGCTGATGAATGAGCCTGCCGATCCCTAGTTCTTTATAGGAAAGAATATTTTTTTCCTGATAGAAAATGCGGCCTACATCGAGCGCCATTCCCGCCTCCTTATAAGACTGGGAAACATCTTTCAATTCTCCTGCCACTGTGCCGTATGCAATACGGACATTCACCATTGCCTCTGTATTGACCGTATCCACGATCATCTCCGCAATACGGTTGATCTCTTTATACTCTTCGGTATCTTCCAACGCTTTGATGAGAATGACACGCCCTTCGTCCACGGCTGTTACATAATCGCCCGTACCGGAAGTATACAGACCCTTAACCGTATCGAGGACAATCGTATCCTCCGGATCCTTCGGCTCGATCAGGATAACGACACGCCGCTTCTCCACAGGCACGGAAAGCTTTTTCGCCTGGTTGTAGATATCGACCAGAAGAAGGTTGTCCAAGATCAAATTCTGCATGAAACGGTTCTTATCCATCTGTTCCCTGCCTGACCGCAAAAGCCCCTCAAACTGGCTGACACACAGCCTGCCGCTAATCTTTGCGTCCAATTTTCCTTCATGCTCCAGTACGAAAACATAGACCGGCTCCATCTCGTCGCATACCATAAAGAGCGCTGTCCTTTCATCGAGTAACGGCCTTACCCCGCCGCCTTTTTCTTGTATTTCCTCAAGATAATCCCTTACCTTCTGCCGCATAGACGTCCCCTCGCCCCCAAAAGAAGCGAGCGAAACGCCGTCCATATTCCAGACAGAACAGCTACACTCCACTATATCTCCAATTTCATAAACCGTTCTCTGCAAAACCTGATTTGACAGCATAATTCAAACCTCCTGAAATATGCAGAAGAATGTCTGCGCCGCTCCGGTTTCCACTCAGACCAGACCCGCACAGACATTCCCCCGTTCTCTTCTTCCTCTGAACTTACCCTCTCAAACTGCTCTTCTTACAGTCTCTTAATCAATGCTTCCCTTTCTTCCTCATATCCCGGCTTCCCGAGAAGTGCGAACATATTCTTCTTATAGCTCTCCACACCCGGCTGATTGAACGGGTTCACTCCCAACAGATATCCGCTGACACCGCACGCAAACTCATAAAAATAGAATAGCTGCCCCAAACTGTACTCATCCTGCGCTGGAATCACAACTTTCAGGTTCGGTACATTACCGTCCGTGTGCGCCAGGATCGTTCCATTCATAGCATTCTTATTAACAAAATCAACCGTCTTACCCGCCAAATAATTCAGTCCGTCCAGATCGACCGGTTCCTCGCCGATCACGATCTCTTCCTTGGACTTATCCAACTCCATCACAGTCTCGAATAAGATTCTGTTCCCGTCCTGAATAAACTGTCCCATGGAGTGAAGATCCGTCGTCAAATCCACTGCTGCCGGGAAGATTCCCTTCTGGTCCTTTCCTTCACTTTCCCCGTAAAGCTGTTTCCACCATTCATTGACAAAATGCAGGCATGGTTCATAGTTCGCCAAAACCTCTACTGTCTTTCCCTTGCGGAGCAAAATGTTGCGGACTGCCGCATACTGAAGCGGAGCATTCTCCTCAAACGGTTTTTCAAGGGCGTCTTTTCTCGCATCCTGCGCCCCTTCCATCAGCTTCACGATGTTGGCGCCGCTCACCGCGATCGGGAGAAGGCCCACTGCCGTCAACACAGAGAAACGTCCGCCCACGTCGTCCGGCACAACGAAAGTCTCGTATCCTTCTTCTGTCGCCAGAACTTTCAGCGCGCCGCGCGCTTTGTCCGTCGTCGCGTAAATTCTCTTCGCCGCGCCCTCTTTGCCATACTTCTTCTCAAGCATTTCCTTGAAAATACGGAACGCGATCGCCGGTTCCGTGGTTGTCCCAGACTTTGAGATCACATTTACAGAAAAATCCCGATCCCCGATTACCTCGATCAGATCATGCAGATACGTGCTGCTGATGCTGTTCCCTGCGAAATAAATCTCCGGCGTCTTCCTGACTTCTTTAGAAACCATGTTATAAAAGCTGTGGCGCAAAAACTCAATCGCCGCGCGCGCGCCCAGATAAGATCCTCCGATTCCGATCACAACAAGAACCTCCGAATCCCCCTGAATCTTCTCAGCGGCCTTTTGGATCCTTGCAAACTCTTCCTTATCATAATCAACCGGAAGATCGACCCATCCAAGAAAATCATTCCCCGCACCATTCTTTGAGATCAGCGTCTCCTTTGCCTGTAATGCAAGAGTCTTCATACTCTCCATCTCATGTTCCTTTACAAAGACTTTCGCTTTGGAATAGTCAAACGTAACTTTACCTGCCATTTTCTATCCTTCCTTCCCGTCTCCATATGGAGCTTTGATAAAAACTTTCCACCTGTACGGTTGAAACTATCCTTATTTTAACAAATGCGGGGACGTTTAGCAAGGAAATCTGTCGTTTTATCCGTTTTACCCAAAACGTTCTTGCCGCCGGATATATTTCTTGTTGCAGGGAGAATATCATGCTATATTGTCGATATGAGATTATGATCAGCTTGATCGTAACCGTTGCGCATGTCTTACGCCATGATGCAAGGCATCGTAAACAGCAACTCTCATTTTTCAAAAAAACGGAGTATAATATGATTCGCGCCGGTTCTTCTGACAGACCGGCGCGGATAAAGATTTACTATACTGTCCACTTTAACAAATACTGTTTAAGCTTCTCAAAAAACTGCATCGTAATCACCAGAATCAGCACCATGAAGATGAATCCTGCCCACACGTTCGGATACAATCCATATTCACAATACCGTTTCACATAAAAGCCAAGCCCATAGCTTGCGCCGTACATCTCTGCAAACACCAGCATCACGAACGAGCTCCTAAGTGAATTCACAAAACCACCGATGATATTGGGGCTGGCCGCCGGAAGTACGACCTTTGTCATCAACTTTATCCCCTTTAACTCCAGCGTCTTTGCATTGTCAAAATAGCGTTTGTCGATTGTCTCAATTCCCGTTATCGTCGCAAAAAGGGTCGCCCATATCGTTCCATAAAAGATCAGAAAAATCGACGCTTTATAAAAGTCCCCTATGACTAGAAGTACAAACGGAGAAATCAAAATCGACGGTACGCAACTACACGCATAAATAATAGGGTGCAGCGCCTTGCGTAAAAACTTGTTCGTCCCCAATATGATTCCAACCGTCAACGCAACGAACAGCGTGATAAAAATAGAAGGAATCAAAAGCTGAATCGAAGCCAGTAGATTCTTAAACATAACGTCCCTATTTTCCAGAAACGTCTCCCAAATATTGTCGATCTCAGGGAACATCATCGTGCTGTACAGTTTATTTTCAGATACATATATATAAAGTCCCAGCAACGCTATCACAACGATGACTGTAAGCCAATAGCTTTTCAACACCTTTTGAACTTTTTCCACAATTGTTCCCCTCTTAGTTATATTTCTCGTACAATGCAAGCTGCGCATCCCAGAAATCCGGGTCGTCGTCATGATATTTCTCAATACATACGTCGAGAGCCGCTTTGTAGAGGTCCTCATAAACTGAATCTTCAATTACACTGTCGTCCACACTCTCGTCGATCAGTCCAACAGCTTTCTGGTAATTCCAGGTATCAATCACCACTGATTTAACTGTATCAACATTTAATTCGTAGTGCTCTTCTTTTCCCATATACGCCTCTACATATTCGCGGTTGGTATCAAGCTCTTCTGACATCATATCGATACATGCTTCTCTATTTGCCTCAAAATAACACTGTGCACGAAGTAAAGCCTGATTGAGCAGTTTTACGGTCGTCGGGTTTTCTTCTACCCAGGTCTTTCTTGCAACCATACGGCAGCAAGAGTATTCCGGCGTGATATCGTCGCAATAGCCTACAATTTTAATACCTTCTGTATTCTCAGCCATGTACATACGGCCAGTACCAAGAACTGCATAGTCGACTTCTCCGCTCAAAACAGCCGGGATCTTGTCCGCATCGTTACTGATATCAATCCATTCTACATCGTTGACCGGATCGTGACCTGCGTCAAGCAGCTTTACGCAGGTAGGATAGCGGGTCGCCGTATCCGCTACTTTCTTGCCAATAAAATCTTCAATTCCTTTCCACTCGGTTTCTTCTTTTGTGATGATCGGCATACAGCCTTCCAGCATGAAACCGCCGATTACAGCCATATCGTCGCCTGCCGCAATCATTTGAAGCGGCCGGTTTGTTCCAGAGTTCGACGCAATGTCAACCTGCTTATTTACAACACCCTCAAGCTGTCCGCTGTCGAGCGGGATTTCCTCAATCGTAAGTCCTACTTCCTCAAAATATCCTTCTCTTTGTGCGATTGTAACAAACACATTTCCGGAAAGTCCCTGCGCCCATTTTATGTTCGTTGTCTCAGGAACCTCCGCATTTTGCTCTTCTTCCTTGCCTTCTTCGCTTTCTTCCTTCTTTTCAGTCTCTTCCTTCGGAGCGGATGTCTCCTCTGTCTCTTTGCCGCCGCACGCTGCAAGACTAAACGTCGTCATTGCAAGTGCGAGCATAAGCGCTACTGCTTTTCTTTTCATTCTTACTTCCTCCATTTTTTTCTTTTTTAATAATGTTCAATCACATCTTTATTAATATTGTAAATCAGCTCATTCCTAAGTTTCAGGATCTCAGGATTGTTAAATACATCCTCGCGGCCTGCATGTACCGAATCAGATAGTTTCTTGTCAAAAATGATACTGCTCGGCGACTGTCCAAGAATGATAATACGGTTTGCAAGAAGGATTGCCTCGTCCACGTCATGTGTCACAAAAAATACTGTCTTTCTCACAGTTTCCTTTGACCACAATTCCAGAAGAAGATCCTGGAGTTTTGCTCTTGTCACCGCGTCCAAAGCGCCGAATGGTTCGTCCATTAGAAAGATCGGCGGATCTACACTGAGCGCTCTTGCGATCGCACACCGCTGTTTCATTCCTCCAGAAAGCGCTTTGGGGAGTTTCTTGAAAACGGATTTATCCAAACCGACCTTCTCCAGCATCGTAAGCGTGATCTCTTTCAATTCCTTCTTGTCACGCTTCGGATACTTCTGCTTAAGCGCCAGCATAATATTTTCGCCTGCCGTCATCCATGGAAACAGTCCGTAATCCTGGAATACGACGCTTCTGTCAAGGCTTGCTCCTTTGACCTGCTGAGCGTCGATCACGATTTCTCCTGTCGTAGGCAGGTCAAGCCCGGCAAGCAGGCGAAGGAGCGTACTCTTCCCACACCCGGACTGCCCAAGGATACAGACGAACTCTCCTTCTTCAAACGAAGCCTCGATATCTTTTAAAATCAAACGGTCCGACGCATCACTGTACGCAAATGAAAGATTCGTAATTTTAATGTTATTCATTCAGGTCCCCCGCCTATTCTGCTACTTTTCAAGGACTTTGAATGCCTGCTCAAAATCTGCAATCAGATCTTCTTTGCTTTCAAGCCCTACGGAAAGCCGGATCAGATTGTCCTGGATTCCCGCCTCAGCCCTTGCTTCTTTCGACATATTTGCATGTGTCATACTTGCCGGATGCTGAACCAATGTTTCCGGATCCCCAAGACTTACCGCGATCGACGCGATCTTTAATGCGTTTACTACCTTCTTACAAGCTGTGAAACTGTCCATTCCATTGATATCGTCGTTCAGTTCAAACGCCATAATACCGCCAAAATTATCGTTCAACATTTCATTTGCCAAGTTATATTGCGGATTACTTTCAAGCCCCGGATAGTATACTTTCTTTACATACGGTACTGTCTCCAGATATTTTGCGACTGCAAGCCCATTTTGCCCATGGCGTTCCATACGAAGTTCCATCGTCTGAAGACCCCGGAGAATCAAGAAGGAATTAAAGGGGCTTGCCGTGGATCCACAGATCTTAGTAACTGCAGTTTTACGGATCAATGTAATATCCTCTAAGTTTCCGATCACTGCTCCCGCGATAACGTCCCCATGACCGTTGATATATTTTGTACAACTATGTAACACAATATCTGCGCCGAGCTTTAATGGAAAGAGTTCCGGCGGAGGTGTAAATGTGTTGTCGCAGACGACTTTAATCCCTTTTGCGTGAGCCAAATCCGAAACCGCACGGATATCCGTTAATTTCATCGTCGGGTTTGTAAGCGTTTCAAAATAAATCATTTTTGTGTTGGCTTTGATCGCTGCTTCGAGAGCCGCCATATCACATGTGTCAATAAAATCAACTTCGACTCCGAACTTGCTTAAGGTATCCCGCATCACCACATCTGTACATCCATACACACAGTCCCCACAGATTACGTGATCTCCCGCTTTTAGAAGACCGATCAGGACTCCACCGACCGCACCCATTCCAGACGCCGTCACAACACAAGCTTCTCCGCCTTCCAAGGCTGCAATCTTTCGTTCCAGAGCCGCATTCGTAGGATTTCCTCCCCGGGAATAACAAAATCCCGGAATCTCTCCACTGAATTTTGCACTTCCTTCTTCTACCGTCTCGAAACAGAATGTCGAGGTCTGATAGATGGGCGTGGCAAGCGCCCCGTACATGCCGTCCGGTTCCTGCCCTGCGTGAATGGCAAGAGTCCCGAATCCGGCGCCTTCCAAGTCAATTTTACTCATCTCTTTTCCTCCTTACATTGTAAAATTCATTGCCGATTAGGCAATTGAGTTCAGGTATCCCGCATGCTATGCGTGCGGGGTCTCCATAATTTTATTTCATTGCCGATTAGGCAATCCTATGTTTAAACTCCCATTGTGGGAATTTAACCCGATATTAGTCCGCAATCCCTTGCCAGAAGTTCAAACGCAGGAACCGCCCTTTCAATCACTTCCTGTTTACAGCAAAACGACAGCCTCACATAACCCGGATAGTCGAATGAACTTCCCCCTACAAAAATAAAGTGCCTGTTTTGCGCCCGAATAAGAAACTCTTCCTCATTAATCGGGCATTTCACAAAAATATAGAACGCCCCTCTTGGGTATACTGCGGTAAATCCGAATCTCTTTAAGGTCTGGTAAAGCAGATCACGGTTCTTCTTATAATACTTTAAATCCACCGTCTCATCGACGCAGTCTCCAGCGACTTTCTGGAACAGAGCCGGAGCGTTCACATACCCGATTTTTCCCATCGACGACCGCACTGCCCTCATCACATTTTTTGCGTCCCCTATATGGGGCGGAATCAGCAAATATCCGATTCTTTCACCTGCCAGGGACAAAGATTTACTGAAGGAATACGCAACGATTGTGTCCCTGTATTCATGAGGCCACCATGGAAGATGCGTCCCGTCATACACTAATTCCCGGTAAGGCTCGTCCGACAAAAGATAGATTTCATGTCCCAGTTCCTGCTCCTTCTTTTCCAAAATCCGGGCAATCTTTTCGGCCGTTTCCTTCGGGTAAATCGTACCGCTGGGATTATGGGGCGAATTTACGATCACGACTTTTGTCCTTTGTGTTATTCTTTGTTCCAGTTCTTCATAATCAGGAAGAAATTCTTCCCCTTTCGGCGACACTGTGACAGCCTTCCCACCCCAGTTCTCGATAAACCCTTCGTACGCTGTATAGTAAGGACGAAACAAGATCACCTCGTCCCCAGGGTCAAGAAGAGCGCAGAGCGTACAGTTGATTCCGCCTGCCGCCCCGTTTGTCATAACAATATCATCCCCTGTATAAGTTTCCTCATATTTTCGATTCAATGATTCTGCTATTTTCCGGCGCGTATCTTCGTAGCCTGCGTCACTCATATATCCATGGCTGAAATCATCTTCCAATACTTTCAATATCGTCTCTTTCACCTTATCTGGGGCAGGGACAGAAGGATTCCCTATGCTTAAGTCAAAAACATTTTCTTTTCCGTAAATCTCATACTGACGCTGCGCTTCGTTGTACGCCTGCCTGATGCCGCCCTTTTGCGATATTCTCTTTCCCATTCTCTGTGAAATCATGCCTATCTCCCGTTCTCCAACTGTTTTTACACAATGATCTCTTTCATTGCCTCTCCAAGATTTCTCCTCGCCTCATCCGTGTCCTCCACAAATCTGGACTCGGCTAATTTTTCACAAAGTTTTTCTTCTACAACATCATCGCAGGAAAGTCCCAGCTCTTTCAAATTCATAGGCATTTCCATCACTGTCATATACTCTTTTAATTTCGGAATCTGTTCTTCGTTATGATTATATTTCAGCTGCATGATCAGACCCGTCGCGACAATTTCCCCGTGTAGGTATTCTTCACATTCTTTAAAATATAATGTTCTAAGAGACTCATACAGCTTGTGTGCGAGGGCCGTCTGGCTGTGCCCTCTCATCATAGCGCTGATGACCCCTGTCACTGCAATCGTCGTAAATATGATATTGTGGACAGTCGGTGAGAGCTTTTTTTGCTCTATGTCCAAATATGCCTGCCGTCCATATTCCTCGAGAATTTTGTATGTAAACTGCGCCATAGAGTAGGCGCTGAATTTATTGATGGTATCTGTTTCCAGTGTAATCTCCGGTTTTCCATTCGAGATCTCAATGTACTTTGCCATGGCGTCCATAATGCCAGCCGCCGCGAGCCTGGGAGGCTGCAAGGATAATACCGTTTCATCTACAAGCACTTCATCCACTTCTTTATCAAAATCCAGAGACCCAACACATTTCCCTTCGTCTGTATACATAACGCTTAACGGAGAAAATGCCGCGCAGGTCGCGGACGACGTAGGAATCAATACGACCGGCACATGAAGATGAAAGGCGACTGCTTTCGATAAATCCATGATCTTGCCGCCCCCGATTCCTACAAAAACATCACATCCCGCTCTTTCAAAATCTTCACTTATCTTTTCGACTGACTCATAACTGGGAAATCCGGTATATTCGTTCTTAGTCCAGACGATTCCTGAAGCTTGAAGCGAAGGGATGAACCCCTCCTTTACTGCTTCCCACGCATGGAACCCTGTCAACAGATAAGCATTTTTTCCATAGCGTAAAATCTCCTGTCCGGCATACTCAAGGACCTCCTCCTCCTGAATATACCGCCCAGTTCCAAATCGGTAACTATTAAATTCCTTCATTTCCTCTTTCCTTCCATCGCCGTTAGGCGATTAAATTCAGGTATAAACAGCGATAATATTGTATCGTTTTACCCCCCCCCCGGTCAAATTGATTTATATTATATATAGACAGTGTTTATTTGCTTTTTCTATAAATACGCCCCCAGGGTATATCTTCCACCTAATATAAACTACCTTTTCGTGTACTCTCATTCCTTTCGATAACTATAGAAAAAATGAGATAACACAAAAGTGCCTTTTTGTGTATTTTTCCATTAAATAAAATTGCCTTTTATGTGTATAATAATAGAAAGATGATGACAGGTTCAAAAGCCACAAACCAAAACAGGAGGATTTTATGAGACGCAAAATATATCAGCAAATGCTGGAATGGAAGAAAAAAGATAGTGGAAGCAGCGCGCTTTTACTGAACGGAGCCAGACGTGTCGGCAAAAGTTACATTGCCGAAGAATTTGCAAAAAAGGAGTATCAAAGCTATCTGCTGATCGATTTTACATATTTGCCGCATGAAGTAAGAACAATTTTTGAAAATGACATCCACGACCTTGATCTGTTCTTCAATAAATTGTCCGCCTATTACAGGACAGCCCTCCATAAACGGAATACCTTGATCATCTTTGATGAAGTTCAAAGATATCCGGCAGCAAGAGAACTGATCAAATATCTGGTTGCGGACGGACGTTATGATTATCTTGAAACAGGTTCATTGATTTCCTTAAGGATGAATATTGAGAATATCGTCATCCCCTCGGAAGAAGAACACCTCGAAATGTTCCCTATGGACTTTGAAGAATTTTTATGGGCGATGGGAGATGAAACGACGATACCGTTTTTAAAAGAATGTTTTGAGAAATGCCGGCCTCTAGGACAAGCCATGCATAAAAGGGTGATGAATGATTTCCGTCAATACATGTTGGTGGGAGGGATGCCCCAATCAGTAGAAGCCTATCTAAAAACGAAAAGCTTTGAGGATTGTGACCGGATTAAAAAGCGTATCCTTACATTATATAGAGAGGATATCACAAAATTCGTTCCTATCACACTATTCAATCGTGGCCAAGCATCCAGGATATTTGATCGTTTACATTCTGAGCCGGAACTTATTGTTTTAAAAAATAATCAACCGTCTGCCGTTATCCTCGCTCCTGAAGAATATACAAGATTAGCAAAAATTGAAGAAAATTATTTATTACTTTTAGAGACAACAAAAAGACTTGCCGTGAATGAGCATAAAGCCGCCATTCCAGAAGTTGAACTAATGGAACATTTTGGGATTGCTGATTCTGACCTTAAAGAAGTGGAGGACTTGGAAATCGAATGACTTGGAGACTCGAATATTTACCAGAAGCCCAGGATGACTTGGAAGCCTTAGATAATTCAGTCAGGCAGTCCGTTGAAAATCATTGTTATTTCTGTCAGGACTGAAAATAAAGTACATCTTGAAGCTGACCGTAGACGTTCTAAACACAATTTATAAATAGAATCCGGCGATTCTCACAAACCGCCGGATTCCGCGTATCCCTTATATCCCCATGGGGTCGTTCCCAGGAAGTACGATCGGCTCCTGCTCAAGCTCGGACAGCATCTCCGGATTTAAGTATTTCTTATGGATAACAAACTGGAATGCGTATTTCTCCAGATAGCTGTCGTCCATAATATACCGTCCCTGCATGCCAGCCTGGGTTCCCCAGCTATTTTCCACCTTCCATACATAATGTCCCGACTCCGTTTCCTTAACGGCTGCAATCACCATATCATGGTTCGATCCGCTTTCGCAGTAGTTTAACATCTCTTCCTTTGTCATCTCGTATTTTATGTCAAAAAGCCCTCTGTAATCATAAAGTCCGTCGATCATGACGCCGCCAGCACGGTCCATATCATTTGCACAATCGCAGCCAAACCAGATCGTTTCGCCTGCCTCTAACTGGGCAAGTAGCATCGGCTTTATCTCCTCCATACTGAGATTATAATAGATGCCTTTCTTTCCCCAGACACTTCCGCAATTTTCCAAGGTGAAGGTTCTATGATACGGCCTGTTCTTTCCCGGCACATCTACCACATAGACATAGTCGTTCAGACGGCATCCGCAGAATTCTTCCGCAAACTGCTTTGGCGTCGTCTTTACTACATGATACCCTCCTTCTTTATCCTTATATTCATATACAAATTCAGAAGGAGGCGTCCCCAGGCAGCTGCACAGTAGTTTATAGACCGAATTCAGGATCTCGGACTTCTTTTCCAAAATCTCCTCTTTTTTGTTTCCATCTTCCATCATATGAAGAAGCTGGACGGCGCCGTTTCTGACAATCTTATTGATTACTGCACAAAACTGCTGCGTATTTTCGCTGTGATAGGTCTCCGGCATACACTCTTCCGGCACAAGACCATATTTTTCAACCAGATCCTTTATCATATACCACTGTCCGCCTTCGCCGACCGGATAGTAGAATAATGAACGGTCGATCTGCCCCTCCTTATTCAGGCCTTTATCCTTTAGGATTCTTTCCAGGAAGAAATTTGCCCTCTCCAATTTGTCATAAAAATACAGATACGGCACAGAAAGATGGAATCCCGGATTCATCTTCTTATCCCGGATTATCTGGCTTCTAAGGACATTAAGCGCGGCGAATATCCAACATCTTCCCGACTGTTTCTGGGCCATCACATCCCCGATCTCCGGCTCTTTTGGAAAACACATCTGGTTCGCCTGCATCCGGTTCCTGTCTGCGTAGACTTCTTTCAGGTCATGACGGATCAGTGAATTCTGAAGAAATTGATTGGATTTATCCGCCTTAAAGTTTGATTCCCATTGTCTTACATTTTCATTTGTAATATTCTGATTCATGTTCTCTTTCTCCTATAAATCTCTAAATAATCTCCTATCCGGCAATGCCATGGCACGCCGCGACGTGCCCGGGCGCGATCTCTTTCAGCCTCGGCTCCTCGGTTCTACATTTCTCTGTCGCATACGGACATCTCGTGTGGAAACGGCAGCCTTTCGGTACATCCGTCATACTTGGGATACTGTTCATGATCTTCCTTTCCTGCTTCTTTTGTCCCGGTTCGCTGACCGGAAGGGATGCGATCAGAGCTTTGGTGTATGGGTGGGCGCTGTGATAATATACTTCGTCCGCTTTCCCTCTCTCCACTATTTTTCCAAGATACATAACCGCGATCTCATCGCAGAACGCTCTTGTCACCTGCAGATTATGTGAAATGAAAAGATATGTAAGCCCCATCTGTTCCTGCATATCCAGCATCATGTTAAGAACCTGCGACTGAATCGACATATCCAGCGCCGCGGTCGGCTCGTCACAGACGACAAATTTGGGTTTCAGCGCCAACGCCCTTGCAATAACCGCCCTCTGCCTCTGGCCTCCGCTAAACTCATTCGGATAGGAAGAATAGGCTTCTTTCTCCAATCCGCAGGAACAAAGTACCTCAATACAATAATCAGGAGCCTCCTCTTTCGGGACAATCTTATGCCGCAGAACTCCTGCTTTTACCGCATCCCCGATTGTCATATGAGGATTCAAGGAACTATACGGATCCTGAAACACCATCGCCATTTCTTTTCTGAGGGACTGGATTTTTTTCTGCTCCATAAAGCGTTTTTCTTCTACATTAAATAATTCCTGCCCGTCGAATACCACGCTTCCACCGCTTGGCTCGATCAGGCGCAGGATTGTCTTTCCCATCGTCGATTTCCCACATCCGGATTCCCCTACAATCCCTAGACTGTGTTTTCTCTCCACTGTCAGACTGACATCGTCCACTGCTTTCAATGCGATTCCCTTACTGGTAAAGAAACCATTGGAAACAGAATAATATTTTTTTAGATGGCTGATCTCAATCAGCGGACTTTCCTTACTCATTTTTTCCCCCTCCCTGACCGTATCGATGGCACCGTACCTGATCTCCTTCCTTAAGACGGATCAGTTTTGGCGTTTCTTTTAAACACCTGGGCAAAGCTTCCCGACACCTGCCGCAGTAGCCGCAGCCGGTAAGAGGAGTATAGGCGTTTGGAATGGCGCCAGGAATCGACCAGAATCTTCCGTCAAATCCTTCCGGCCTTGCCCCCAGGAGATCTTTTGAATAAGGATGCTGTGCCCCGTGGTAGAACCTATTGATTTCTTTCTCCTCCACCAACTGCCCGCGGTACATAACCAGGATCTTATCTGCCATCTCTGCGATCACGCCAAGGTCGTGTGTAATTAGAATCACTGCGCACCCTGTTTCTTTCTGCATCATTTTCATCAGATCTAGGATCTCTGCCTGCGTGGTAACGTCTAGAGCTGTCGTAGGCTCGTCCGCAATGAGGAGCTTCGGCTTACTGAGCATTGCCATCGCAATCATAATCCTCTGCTTCATCCCGCCGCTTAGTTCAAATGAGTACTTCTTAAGCACCTGCTGTGCGTCAGGGATACGAAGCTTCTCTAAAAGCTCCGTAAGCTCTGCATGGCAGTTCTTTGCCTTGGAAGGCTCATGTATTTTATAAATCTCGCCGAGCTGTTTCTCTACCTTGATGACAGGATTCAGCGCCATGGCTGGTTCCTGAAATACCATCGTAAGCTCTGCGCCACGAATCTTGCAAATCTCCTTTTCCGATAATTTCAGCAGATCTTTCCCTTCAAACAGGATCTCGCCTTTAGAAATGTGTGCAGTATTCTCATCGAGAAGCCCCATAACTGCAAGTGAAGTAACGCTTTTCCCGCTCCCGGATTCACCGACGATTCCGACGATCTCCCCTTTATTTACAGAAAAGCTTAAGTCTCTTACAGCAGATGCGATTCCCAGAGTCGTCCTAAATTCTACGGTTAAATGATTGACTTC
Organism: Coprococcus sp.; assembly: GCA_022793995.1. Classification (GTDB taxonomy): domain Bacteria; phylum Bacillota; class Clostridia; order Lachnospirales; family Lachnospiraceae; genus Allocoprococcus. The sequence goes on along the minus strand of JAAWDY010000071.1, from coordinate 4,234 downwards.
TAATATTTTCTCCATCTGCTATTCACCTGCCTTTGGCGTCATCGCTTTGCGAAGACCTTCCCCGATATAATTGATCGACAAAATCACGACGATAATACAAAATCCGGGCGGAATCCACCTCCACCACTCATTGATGAGGGTGTTCATACTCTGCGCCGCGGAAAGCATATTTCCCCAACTCGGCTGTGGGATTTTAACTCCCAGGTTCAAAAAGCTTAAAGAAGCCTCAGACATGATCGCTCCTGCTACAGATAGCGTCGCGGAGACGATGATCGGTGAAATGACGTTCGGAAGAATATGCCGGAACATGATCTCACCGGAGCCAAGCCCAAGTGATTTGGCCGCCATGATAAAATCATTTTCCTTAATAGAAAGGATCTCTGCCCGCACCATGCGGCAGAGGCTCGGCCACCCAAGAAAACCAAGTATAATGACTGTATTGCGCAGCCCCGGGCCTAAGATTGCCGCCAGGCAGACCGCTATAATGTAAAATGGAAAACACATGAATACATCCGCGACACGCATGATAAGGGAATCAATCCATTTTCCAAAATATCCCGCAAAAGAACCAAGTACGATCCCGAAAAACAACTGCAGCGCTGTAGCGCTTAAAGCAACCGTCATAGAAATTCGACCGCCGTATACCAGTCTGCTGAATATATCCCGTCCATAATCGTCGGTTCCCAGGATATGCCCGCCACCAGGCGCTTTCCGGATCATAGTATTGTCGATCGTCTCCGGTTTATATTTACAGATCACAGGCGCGGCACAAACAATGATAAAGACGATCAAAATAACAATGCATCCGAATACCGCCCATTTATCTCTTCGGAACCTCTTCCAGGTGAGCTGTCCAAACGACAGATGTTCCGCTGAAATTTCCTCTCGCCCATACATTTGGCGCAGGCGCTTCCACATTCTTTTCATGACTGTTTCACACCTCCCAACCGTATACGGGGGTCGGCGACCATATACAGGATATCCGCCAAAAGGTTTGTAAGCAGGATGATGATCGCGAGCATGGCCGCGATGGCTATAATAAGAGAATACTCCCTTCCCATGATCGAATTATAGTTTAACATCCCAATTCCCGGCCATACAAATACTGTCTCTGTAAACAAAGCGCCGGATACGATTGCCGGAAGCCTCATGCAGAATATGGTAATCATCGGGAGTAGGGCATTCCTGACCCCATGCCGCAGAATCGCCTGTTTCCGAGTCAGGCCTTTCTCTCTCGCCGTCCGCACATAATCCTGACCCATCACATCCAAGAGAGACGACCTTGTATAACGCAGCATACTGGAAGTCTGCGTCAGTGTCAGAATCGAAACCGGAAGAATCATATGCAAAAGCGAATCCTTGATGTACGCCCACCCGGTCAGATTCCCGGTTAGGGAATGAAGTCCTGAAACAGGAAGTAATTGAAGATCGTATCCGAAGAATTTGACACAGGTCAGCGCCAGGAAAAAGGTCGGTATGGAAACTTCCAAAAATGTCAGAAGCGTCACGATCTTATCAAAAAAGCGGTTTGCATGGATCGCGGAATAGATTCCAAAGAGAACCGCGATCAAAGTACTGAGTATAAAGGAAGGGATGGTAATAAGGAACGTATTTTTCATAGCCCTCCAGACTTGGGGCGCCGCCGGCCTTCCGTCCGAGGTATATCCCATATCTCCTCTTATAATCCGGGACACCCATTTCACATACTGTACCGGAACCGGATCGTTCAGCCCTAACTTATTCTGCTGCTGTTCTATATATTCAGGAGGAATATTCGGATCCAGCATCATTCCCGAAAACGGGTCGCCCGGCATTGCCATCATCAGACCGAAGATTAATGTTGTTACTCCGATAAAAATCGCGGCATATACTCCTAATCTTTTTAATATATATCTTCTCATATGTTTCTCTCATTCTCCTTCATTACAGAAAATCTATCTGATATGGAAAAGAAGGCGATGCTTCTTTTAAACATCACCCTCCAGAACATCTGACTATTCCGCCATTTTCCATTCATGAACATGATAGAAATTATTAAAGGATCCTGCTGCATAATTTTCTAATGTATCTCTGTAAGCATACGCTTTTTCCTGGCAGTACAGGGACATACGCGTTGTCGGTGCCTTTACCAGATATTCCGCCGCTTCCTTATACAATTCACTTCTCTTATCCTGATCTTGCTCTGTCGACGCCTTCACGATCAACTCCTGTGCTTCCGGACATTCTTTATAGCTGTTTATAAAACCATATGTATTCAAATCCGGATCCGCGCTGTCAACACCATTTCCCATCAAATACGCTTCATAAGCCGTATCATCATTCATAATACTCATCAGGCTTGGGAAATCTGTCCCGGTCAGTTCAATGTTAAGTCCAAATTTCTTTGCTTCTTCCTGTAATACGACTGCGAACTGCTCCCTGCAGGTAAGTCCTGTCGGGTAAACTAAGCGGAATGTATATGGATTTCCATCCGGGTCTTCCACGAATCCGTCATTATTGACATCTTTATATCCGCCGTCTTCCAACGCCTTTTTCGCCGCGTCGATATCTGCGTCCGGATACTTCATATCTTTCGGGAACGCCCAGCTTCCTGAGCTAATCAGGATGGGAGCCGCGTCCGCCCTTCCCTCCATATAATTCTCTATAAATCCATTGACATCCATTCCATAACGAAGCGCAAGCCTCACTGCCTCCGGAGTTTTTCCTGTCTCAGAGTCATTAAAAATAATACACTGAACAAGGTCGTACGGGAAATAATTGATATCAAATCCTTCATTGTCAAGCTGATCAAGCTCTGCCTTAAGAAGGTTTGTTACCGCTGCGATATCAATATTTCCTGTCCTAAGCTCTGTAGTAATCGCGTCCGCATTCGTTACACGGAAAATAAAATTCTTTGTCGCAACTTCACCCATATAGAAATCATCGTTTGCTTCCAGTTTCACATACTGGTCTTCTACAAACTCTGTGACATGGTATGGTCCGCACCCTACGATATTCTCTCCCAGAAGTTCACGGTGATTCTCAATTTCGCTGTATGGAATATCTTTCCAAATATGTTCCGGCACAATTCCCATCTCGCCGATGAAAGAAAGGGCCTTTGGATAATATTGTGATAAAGTAAATTCAATCGTCTTATCATCAATCACTTTGATTCCTTCGATCGAATCCGCCGTCCCCTCACGGTACGCGTCGGCGCCCTTAATCATGGTAGTCTGTCCGCCCCATGCCTCGTCCGACGGATCGCACATATATGTAAAAGTAAACGCAACGTCGTCTGCAGTCACCTTTTCTCCATCGTTAAAGTATCCGTTATCACGGAGATGGAAGGTAATCACCGTACCATCCTCTGACACCTCATGACTTTTTGCAAAATAATCTTCCAAATTCCCCGCCTCATCTGTAATCATCAAAGAACCGTGAACAATATCCATTACCGATGTATTATAATCGCTTCCGGACTGTACCGAGAGAAAGTCCCCTGTCGGCGTCGCGTCAAATGAATACACGATCGTATCTTTGTACTTCTTCTCACCCGACTCTTTCGGCTGGCTCTCCTGCTGACCGTCCGTCCCCTTATTTTCCTCTGTACTATCTCCCCCACATCCTGCAAGCGTTGCAATCATACCGACTGTCATAGCCAGCATACAGATCGCTGCAACAATTTTTCTCTTCATTCCTTATGTTTCCTCCTGTCTCTTTCTGATATTTTCAACTTTTGTAACATTTGCGATAGAATATTCTTACTACTTTCCATCACTAAAAATAGTGTACGCCATTTTATTAACATAATCAACAAATATTGTTAATTATGTTAATAGTTTTTTCGCATGTCTCTATAGCTTTTACCTATAAAAAAACAGCGCCTTTTCTGGACGCCACCTTTTAAAGGAACCTACCGCATATCCTTCAATCGCATTCCTATCACTAGTGTACTGTACCATTCATATTCATTGATTTTTATAATAATTAGCGTTATTTATTATATTTTTCGATTCCTTTTTATTGTTATTTCCAATTTTTTATAGTAGAGTATACCTTATGAAACAAACACATCGCCGAATAGGCGATTGGATTCACGAGTCCCGAATGCCACCGCATGAGGGATACCTTATGAAACACATCGCCGATTAGGCGATTGAGTTCACGAGTCCCGAATGCCACTGCATGAGGGATACCTTATGAAACACATCGCCGATTAGGCGATTGAGTTCACGAGTCCCGAATGCCACTGCAT
>JAAWDY010000070.1 GCA_022793995.1 Coprococcus sp. | reverse complement strand
CGTCTAGGGTCATCCGGCATTACGATGTAACAGGGAAGAAGTGCCCAGCATATTACGTGGACTCGGCGCGTTGGAAAACTCTCCACACACAGATCACCGGCGGGAAAGTATCGGGTACAGGAAACACAACCTCGTCAAACAAAGCTCCAGCACCGTCAGCACCGTCTATAACCGACAAATCTGGCGATGCAATTTACCAGGCATTTGCGGCTGGAAAATGGTGGGATTATGTGACAAACTGGGGGAGCGGAACGGAAGGATACGCCGGTGTGATCGGGAAGCCTTTAAACGCACTCAGAGCTTACATAAAGGGCGATGCAAAGACAGTTGGATACCTAGAGTATCGTTTGCATAAGCTGGGAGGAAACTACTATAATTGGCAGCGAGACCGGGAAAAAGACAAGAATGGCGAGAACTATGCCGGGGACTGCAGGAATCGCTTTGACGGTCTTCAGATGCGGCTTGTAGGCGTGTCCGGGAAACATGTGCGGTATCGAGTCCATGTGATCGGAAAAGGATGGTTGGCTTGGGTTACGGACTATGGTAACGGGGATAATGGATATGCTGGATGGTATGGCTATCCGATCGACGCGGTGCAGGTAGAGATTATATAATAAGGTAACAAAGTAACATATTTTATTGTGATTTAACACATGATTTATTACATTGTTAGTCACACGTTAGTCACAAAAACCCCTGGAAATCCTGTAAATTCCGTTTATTAATTTAGTAGGCATTTAAAATAAAGGAATCAATAAGGGCAGCAGAAAAATGATCTGCCACCCCTTCCTGTTTTTTTAGAACTTTTTACATCAATAATTCCGATATGATATTAGTGAAATCTTCATAAATACTGTTCAACATACCATCAATCAGCTCTGCCCTCTGCTCGTCCGGTAATGCGTAAATATCATCGATCATATAAATAGGCATCTCTGCTAAAGCCACAGTGTGCGCCTCCTTATTTAGGCCTTATTGAAACTCCGGCTCGATCAGCCCATAAGTGCCGTTCTTCCGCCTATACACAACATTGACCTCGTCCGTCTCGGCATTACTGAACACATAGAAGCTGTGCCCCAGAAGTTCCATCTGGATGCACGCATCCTCCGGGAACATGGGCTTGATGCCGAACCGCTTCGTACGTACAATCCGAATCTCATCGGGATCATAGCCTGCGGCGTTATCTTCGTCAATGAATTCTTGGCGGAAATCATGCCCTCCCTGGTGTTTTGCGATAAGTTTTGTCTTATATTTTCTCAGCTGACGCTCAATGATCTCTTCCACTAAATCAATAGATACATACATATCGCCGCTTTCCTGCTCAGAGCGGATGATGTTGCCCTTAACAGGAATTGTGACCTCGATTTTATGACGTTCCTTTTCCACGCTCAAGGTGACGATGATCTCGGTTTCAGGAGTAAAATACTTTTCTAGTTTACCCAGTTTCTGTTCCACAGCCTGTCTCAGACCGGGCGTAATGTCCATGTTTCTTCCGCTAATGATAAATTTCATACAGCTCAACTCCTTTTTCATAAATTTCCAGAGAAACGTCCCACAAAAGACGTCCGTCCTTTGGATACCTTCCTCTGGTTAAAAACTGACAAAGACGGAAGGATTTTCCACCTTTTGTTTATGCACTTATTATACTCCATTTTGCTATGTACATGCAATGGAAAACACAAAAAAGTTATGCTGGAATTTATGCTTTTGACCGGATGACTTCAATGCGGGAGATCCCGCCATTATTCATCTTGGCAACCCGCAGCCCAAAGTTATCATAGTAGGCGCAGGCGCCGACCCCGATTTCGGTGCCATCCGTTTCAAAGCGGGCTGTGATGATGTCAAGAAGCGTCTGTTCATCCTCGTATGGGATATGGACATGGATAATTTTGTTGACATGCCTTACCTTGGAGGAAGCCCGGAAAATAAAAGTGTCTGATTCATCAAATTCGATGAACAGGAATTTTCGCGTGGCGAATAGCAGTGCGATGGAAACCACTCCGATCAGGCTGGAAACAGGATTAGAATGGTCGATGATGATCTGGCGGGCGATAGCAAAAAGCAATACCTCAAATACAGTGGAGGGCTTATGCTGGTAGAGCATGCGGATCAACTCCACGCCGATAATCAGGTTAAAACAAGTTTCCAGCAGATCGTCGTAGTTCGGATACACTTCCAAATCAGGAATATTCGTCAAGGTGAGTGCAAGACGGATCGCCATGAGGATGATTCCGACAGCCATCATCAGGGAAATGAATATTTCCAGAAAAATGGTTACTTTCTGAAGGCTGGCGTCAAAATACTTTTTCATACATTTCTCCTTTCAAACGTGATTTTTCATTAAAGCATAAAAGCAGTCGGGATTGCTTTGCACGAGGACAAGCTTTCATAGTAAATTGTATCGGAAAAGAGAAGATGTGTAAAGAAAAATTCCACCTGTACGGTTAAAAATGCGATTCACGGCAACCCACTATACAAAAATTCGCAAAACCTGCCAGCATAACGCATCCATTTCCTTACTGAATCCTGCTGTGAATCGCAACCGTACAGTTGGAAAAATTTCAGTTTTTATCTCTGAAATGTGTAAAGACAAGGGGATATCCATAAATAATCCAGAAAATGACAACAGCATGTTGAACCATCTGTCCGGCAAACGTACGGCCGATCAGCGCTTTCAGAGAAAATTGGAGGACCGCAGTCACAACAAGTCCGAATAAAAACCGGTAGATCAGGCAGGAATTGGACTGTGTGTGTGATTTCTCGGGGGAGAAATTCAGATATCGTTGTTCCAGATACCAGCCCGCCGCAAAGCCAAGCGCTGCGCCGGACGCTTTGAAACAGTCGGAAGCATACCGCGCCTCAATGATTTCCCCGTGATAAAGGAAAAAAGCATAGCAACAGATAAAAAGCGCGAACGCGGCAACAGCCGCAGCCGCCCACCCGGTAAAACGGGGGTTCGCGGTCAGTGTATCCTGATACCTATGGATGATCCAGGCGGCAAGAAGCGAGACGCATATAGCGGCAAGGACATCTTTCGGCGTGTGGCATCCCAGATACATACGGGAAAAGCCGATCAGGAGAAACATCGCCGTATAAGCGCACTTTAGCCCCCATTTCTTTGTATGCAGGGTAAGCGGAGCAAACAGGCTGGTTCCGGCCTGCGTGTGGCCGCTGGGAAAGGAATAGCCGGTAGCCGCGGGAATTGCGCTCTCGACGGCCTGGAAATTCGGATCCAACATCCATGGTCTGGGAATCCGAAACGTAATCTTAAGCCCCTGGACGCTTAATCCCGCGGCGACATAGGTAAAACCGATCTGGGCGGCAAGTTTTTTGTCAACGCACCAGTAAAGCGCGCAGACGATGGAGATCAGGAATAGCTCCTGTCCCAGATAAGTGACAAGCTGAAAAAAATGGTCGAAAAAAGGGGTCCGTATTTCAGACAAAGCCCACAATATATCCATTTAACTGATTCCTCGTTTCCTCATTTTAGAATCCAGAATTTTCTTACGGATCCGCAGAGACTTTGGAGTAACCTCCAAAAGCTCGTCTGTGTCGATAAAGTCCAGCGCCTGCTCCAGGCTCAGGATCTTCGGCGGTGTCAGTTTGAGCGCTTCGTCCGCGCTGGATGACCGAGTGTTGGTGAGATGCTTGGTCTTACATACGTTCAGCTCAATGTCGTCCGTCTTCGCATTTTCACCAACCACCATACCGGAATACACCTTTTCGCCCGGAGCGATGAAGAGAAGTCCCCTGTCCTGCGCGTTGAACAGACCGTAAGCCACGGCCTCGCCCGTCTCGAACGCGATGAGAGAGCCTTGTTTACGGTACTGGATGTCACCCTTATAGGGCGCATATCCGTCAAACGCAGTGTTCATGATGCCGTTTCCCTTTGTGTCTGTCAGAAAATCACCACGGTATCCAATGAGGCCTCGGGCGGGGATGGAAAATTCAAGACGGGTATATCCTCCGTTCGATACTCCCATGTTCCGAAGTTCGCCTTTCCTCTGGCTTAATTTGTCGATCACGGTTCCGGTGAATTCGTCCGGCACGTCGACATAGGCGATCTCCATGGGTTCCAGCTTTCGCCCTTTTTCATCCGTTTTATAGAGAACTTCGGCTTTGCTCACTGCAAATTCATAGCCTTCACGCCGCATATTTTCGATCAAAACCGAAAGATGCAGTTCGCCGCGCCCGGAAACCTTGAAGCTGTCGGTGTTATCCGTCTCCTCCACGCGGAGGCTGACGTCTGTGTTCAGCTCCCGGAATAGACGGTCACGCAAGTGACGCGAGGTTACGTATTTCCCTTCCCGTCCGGCGAAGGGGCTGTCGTTTACGATAAACTGCATGGCGATCGTGGGTTCTGAAATCTTCTGGAATTCGATCGGTTTCGGGCACTCCGCCGAGCAGATCGTATCCCCGATTGAGATGTCGGAAATGCCGGAAATCGCTACGATAGAGCCGATACTTGCCTCTTTTACGTCCACTTTATTCAATCCGTCGAATTCATAAAGTTTACTGATCTTGACCTTTTTTTGCTTGTCGGGGTCATGGTGGTTCACCAGGACCGCCTCCTGGTTCACAGCGATGGTTCCGTTATCGACCTTGCCCACGCCGATGCGCCCTACGTATTCATTATAGTCGATGGTGCTGATAAGGACCTGCGTGCCCGCATCCGGATCGCCTTCCGGGGCGGGAATGTAGTCAAGAATCGTCTCAAAAAGAGGAGTCATATCCTTAGGCTCGTCGTCCTCCTGGTAGGTGGCATAGCCGTCCCGAGCGGAGGCATAGATGAACGGACAGTCAAGCTGATCGTCCGACGCGCCCAGGTCGATAAGGAGTTCGATGACCTCGTCGATGACGCCGTCGGGTCTGGCTTCCGGCCGGTCGATCTTGTTGATACAAACGATAACGGGGAGCTTTAACTCCAAGGCCTTTTTCAGAACAAATTTGGTCTGCGGCATAGCGCCCTCAAAGGCGTCCACCACGAGGATAACTCCATTCACCATCTTAAGGACACGCTCCACCTCGCCGCCGAAATCAGCGTGGCCGGGCGTGTCGATAATGTTGATTTTTGTACCTTTATAGAAAACAGCGGTATTTTTGGAAAGAATGGTAATGCCCCGTTCGCGTTCAATGTCGTTGGAATCCATGACGCGCTCGGCAACCGTCTGATTTTCCCGAAATACGCCGCTCTGCTTTAACAGCTCGTCCACTAAGGTGGTTTTTCCATGGTCTACATGGGCGATAATTGCGATATTTCTGATGTCTTCACGCTTTGTCTTCATACTTTTTACATCCTTCTTCTTACTTATATAATGTCATAACCCGTATAGTTTATCATATCTAAAAAAATTTACAAGCCCTATTAAATTTTTTTAGATTTTGGTTCTAAATGCATTTTCGCGAGCATAGATTAAGTATTGACTTAAAAGTACCTCCCAAGATGAGGGAGCAAATTGAAACAGGGCAAATAAAATACGCCGACGAAAAGGAAGGAGAATTACAAAATTATGTCAGATAAGATCATTGAAAACAACCAGGTAACAATTAGGGGACAGGTGGCGACGGGATTTTCGTTCAGCCATGAGGTGTTTGGAGAAGGATTCTATATGGTGGAGGTCTTGGTGAGAAGGCTCAGCGATTCCTGCGACAGAATCCCTCTCATGATTTCGGAACGACTGCTTGATGTGACGCAGGATTACACTGGGAGCTACATTGAGGCGTACGGGCAGTTCCGTTCTTACAACCGGCACGAGGAACAAAAGAATCGTCTGGTTTTATCTGTTTTCGTACGAGAAGTCGCATTTGTGGAGGAGGAGCCGGACGGGTCAAAGACCAACAGTATTCTGCTTGACGGCTATATCTGTAAAGAGCCGATTTATCGGAAAACGCCGCTGGGGAGGGAGATCGCCGATTTACTTCTGGCAGTAAACCGGCCGTATGGAAAATCGGACTATATCCCATGTATCTGTTGGGGAAGAAACGCGCGGTATGCATCCGGGTTCGAGGTGGGGGAACACGTCCAGGTATTAGGGCGGATCCAAAGCCGGGAGTACATAAAAAAGTTGTCTGAGACGGAGAGCCAGAAACGGATAGCCTACGAGGTCTCGGTCAGTAAGCTGGAGTGTATGGAGGAGTAAAGGGAGAAAACAGGAAAATTCTATACCGGCCCAGATTGACAGAGATCCTGTTTAATGCTAAACTGAATTTAGTTTTGTAAAGTCGAGGAGGAATATTATGTCTGTTTTTACGGGTTCAGGTGTGGCGATTGTAACGCCGTTTCATGCGGATGAAAGCATTAATTATGATAAATTGGATGAACTTCTGAACTATCATATCGAACATGGTACGGACAGTATTATTATCTGCGGTACTACGGGAGAGTCGTCTACATTATCGGAAGAGGAGCATATGGACTGTATCCGCTTTGCCATAAAGCAGGTAAGAGGAAGGGTTCCTGTTATCGCGGGAACAGGTTCCAACAGTACATACACAACGATTCAGATGTCAAAAGAGGCGGTTGAGGACGGGGCGGACGGGCTGCTTATTGTGACGCCGTATTATAATAAGTGTACGCAGCAGGGCTTGATCGCACATTATACAGCGGTTGCAAAAGAGGCGAAAGCGCCCATCATTTTATACAGCGTGGCAAGCCGTACGGGGGTGAATATCGCGCCGGAGACCGTGGCGTCGTTATGTAAGGAAGTAGAGAATATCGTTGGAGTCAAGGAAGCCTCCGGGAACATTGCCCAGGTCGCGAAGATCATGCATTTGACGGATGGAAAGATTGACCTGTATTCCGGGAACGACGACCAGATCGTGCCTCTTCTTTCTCTTGGCGGCAAGGGTGTAATCTCTGTTCTTGCGAACGTGGCGCCGCAGTATGTGCACGATATGTGCGCGAAGTTTTTTGCAGGGGATCTGAAGGGAAGCTGTAAGATGCAGCTTGACGCAATGCCCCTGGTCGAGAAGTTGTTCTGTGAAGTGAATCCGATCCCGGTTAAGAAGGCGATGAACCTGATGGGATTCGAGACAGGACCACTCAGGATGCCGCTCACGGAGATGACCGAGGCACATGCGTCAGAGTTGGCGCAGGCTATGAAGGAATTTGGTATCAGCCTTTCATAAGGATTAGGGAAAAAGACAAAGGAAGCTCATGGGAGCTTCCTTTGATGGCGTTATGGGATTGTGAAAAGTTTTACAAGGAGATCCCGATGTGTTTAAAAAGCAAAATGATGAGGAGGTTACAGAGATGGTACGGGCAATCATGCATGGATGCAATGGAAAGATGGGACAAGCGATATCAAAGATGGCGAGGGAGGACGAAGGGATCGAGATCGTGGCAGGAGTGGATACCTATAGAGGAATCGGGAATCCTTATCCGGTTTTTGAAAATCTGGGAGAGTGTGATGTGGAGGCGGACGTGGTGATTGATTTCTCCAATGCGGCGGCGGTGGACGGCTTGATCGAGACTTGCGTATCCCAGGAAATTCCGGTCGTACTCTGCACGACAGGGTTGTCCGGCGAACAGCTTGAGAAAGTAGAGGAGGCGGCGCAGAAGACTGCGGTTCTGCGCTCGGCGAATATGTCGCTGGGAGTGAATCTTTTGATGAAGCTTCTTAAGGAGGCGGCAAAGGTGCTGGCTCCGGCGGGATTTGACATCGAGTTGGTAGAAAAGCACCATAATCAGAAAGTGGACGCGCCGAGCGGAACTGCGATCGCATTGGCAGATTCAGTGAACGAAGCGCTGGGCGGAGAATATACCTATAATTATGATCGCAGCCAGGTAAGACAAAAAAGGGATAAAAAGGAGATCGGGATTGTGGCAGTGCGCGGCGGGACGATTGTAGGACAGCATGACGTGATCTTCGCGGGGGCAGACGAAGTTATCGAGTTCCAGCATACGGCATATTCTAAGACCGTTTTTGCAACAGGCGCGATAGAGGCCGCAAAGTTTCTTGCCGGAAAACCGGCGGGGAAATACGATATGAAAGACGTAATTAAATTCTAAGGGGGAGCCCCCTCATATACATTCGGGATACCTGAATTAAATCGCCTGGCAGCGATAAGACTGGAGGAAATACCCTCGGGCATACCTGATATTAAATCGCCTGGCGGCGATAGGACTGGAGGAGACAATGAATACGTTAGAGAAGAAATATTTAGAACGGTTAGCGGAGCTTTTTCCCAATATTGCGGCCGCGTCGACAGAGATCATCAACTTGCAGGCGATCTTGAATCTTCCGAAAGGGACGGAGCATTTTCTGACGGATATCCACGGGGAATATGAAGCCTTTGCCCATGTGCTGAAAAATGGGTCCGGCTCAGTGAAGCGTAAAATCGACGATGTGTTTGCCAATACCATGAGTTCCAGGGATAAGCAGACGCTTGCGACATTAGTTTATTATCCGCGGGAAAAGATGGAGCGAATTAAGAAGGAAGAGCCGAACATGGACGACTGGTACAAGATCACGCTTTACCGGTTGATCGAGATCAGTAAACGGGCGGCGAGCAAATACACCCGTTCAAAGGTGAGGAAGGCGCTTCCCAAGGACTTTGCTTATGTTATCGAGGAACTGATTACGGAAAAGCAAGGGATCACGGACAAGGAATCTTACTATGCTTCCATTATCAGTACGATCATACGGATTGGGAGGGCAGAAGAATTCATCGTCGCGCTCTGCGAGTTGATCCAGCGCCTGGTGGTGGATCATCTGCACATTGTGGGGGATATCTACGACAGGGGTCCTGGCCCGCATCTGATTATGGACAAGCTGATGGAGTACCATTCCCTTGACATCCAGTGGGGGAACCACGACGTTCTGTGGATGGGGGCAGCGGCAGGGCAGATGTGCTGTATCGCCAATGTCATCCGGATCTGCGCCAGATATGGGAATCTGGATATCCTGGAGGACGGATATGGAATCAATCTTCTTCCCCTTGCGACGTTCGCGTGGAAAAAGTATTCTAAGGATCCGTGCGAGTGCTTTAAGCTGAAAGGGCAGGACGAGGACCGGCTTCAGGAGACGGAACTGAATATGAAAATGCACAAGGCGATCTCGATCATTCAGTTTAAAGTAGAAGGGCAAATCTCCAAAAAACGTCCGGAATTTGGATTTGAGAAACGCAATTTCTTAGATAAGATCAATTATGAAAACGGGACGATTCTGATCGACGGCAAAGAGTATGGACTTTTAGACGATTATTTCCCCACGATCGATCCTGCGGATCCTTATGCGTTATCGCCGGAGGAAGAGGATATTATGAACCGCCTGGTGTCCGCGTTCCAGAATTGTGAAAGAATGCAGAAGCATATGCGTTTCCTGCTGAACAAGGGGACGTTATATAAGATCTATAACTCCAACCTCCTTTATCATGGATGTGTGCCGCTGGACGGGGAAGGGATGATGAAAGAAGTCAAAATTTACGGGAAGACGTACCGGGGAAAAGCGCTTTATGACGCGTTGGATTCTTATGTCCGGAAAGGATTTTTTGCCGTAGACGAGAAGGAGCGGGAGAAAGGGCGCGATTTGATGTGGTATATCTGGCAGGGAGAAAATTCTCCGCTGTTTGCCAAGGATAAGATGGCGACCTTTGAACGGTATTTCCTCGCGGAGAAAGAACTGCATAAGGAGGAGAAAAATCCTTATTATACCTTTGTGGAGGACGAGACGGTGATGAACCGGGTTCTGGAGGAATTCGATCTGGATCTGGAGAGATCGCATATTATCAACGGCCATGTGCCGGTAAAAACGAAAAACGGCGAGAATCCGGTCAAGTGCGACGGCAAAGTGATGGTGATCGACGGAGGATTCTCCAAGGCGTACCAGAAGGAGACAGGAATTGCAGGATACACGCTGATCTATAATTCCTATGGACTGATTCTGGCAGCGCACGAACCTTTTGAGTCAACAGAGGCTGCAATCGAGAAGGAGAGGGATATCCATTCAGACAGCATAGTGATTAAAAGGGCTGTGTCCCGAAAGACGGTCGGCGATACCGATGTGGGAAAAGCGATCAAAGAGAGGATCGAAGACCTGGAAAGGCTGCTTAGCGGTTACCGAAGCGGAAAAATCAGCGAAAAAATTTAAAAAATTGTGTACATATTTTCTCCATTTCTGTAAATAGTAGTAGTATACTCGCGAGCATACTTATTTGCCAAATGATTTGCAAGTATATCTGAACGCAAGGGTAATTTGTCGGCAAATCATTCGGCTCACGGGTATAACCTCAAATTTACATTAACAGAAAGGGAGATATGGAAAATGAAGCAATTTAAAAAAATGCTGCTGTTTATGGCCTGCGTTTTTGCGATCGGCACATTGACGGCATGTAGGAACAACGATACAATGAATGGAACGACAGAAAACGGGAGCACAACGAACGGGGCGACCGATGGGACAGTAAACGGAAACGGTGCAGGCAGCGGGGTAAAGAACGATGTCGATAACGCTCTGGACGATGCCGCCGACGATATACGCGACGGAGTGGACGATATGACGGACGGCGCAGATAGGGACGGTATAAACAACAAAGGTACAACGAATCGGCCGCAGACCGGGACGCAGGACGAGTAGATAAAAGAGGTTAAAAAGAAAAAAGGCACGATTTTCGGCAGGTAAGAACGCCGGAGATCGTGTCCTTTTCTTATTCACAAGCAAAAGCTAGCGTAAAATTTTTGTAGGACACATAGAAAAGGGAACGCCAGTTTTGTGTTATTATATTAGTCGACGAAGACCAATAGCACAAAGAAAGGTGTTCCCTATGATTAAGAGTATACAACAGTTTGAAGAGTCTGGCATT
>JAAWDY010000069.1 GCA_022793995.1 Coprococcus sp. | reverse complement strand
ATATTACGCCTAAAGTCCTTGATACATATTTTAAATACTGTCTGCAATACGGAAAGATAAATCAAAAGACAAAGGAGCCAGAGCCCTTATCAGTCAGATCAGTCAGGGATTACCGGAATATCCTCTATGCCGTATTTGCCCAGGCAACAATTGACAGGATATTAAGAGTGAATCCGGTCAATGATGTTCATGTTCACGGTCGGAAGAATAAAGAATACAGTGAAGAATATTATTTCATGACAGAAGATGAGATCTCAGAGCTTTTGCATTTTATCTCAAAGAATTATCCCAGATTATTAGGAATCACCTTTATGGGAGCCTATTATGGTCTCAGGCATTCTGAGATATTAGGATTAAAATGGTCGGCTGTTGATTTTGAGAAAAAGACTCTCAGTATCAAACATACCGTAGTACGTGTGAAAACTGTAAATGCCGAGGATGAGACAAAAATAGTTGCCGCAGACCTGTTTGCATAAGGGGTTGCGGGAATATTATCCGGTAAATTGCCTGCCGGGCGATTTTTAGTAACATTTTTAGTACCGGGTAAAATATAGAAGAGTTTAAAGAGTTTTCGGATATGCTTTGAAAATATAAAAACACCCCAAAGTCCGTAAATACGGTACTTTGGGGTATTCCAATAAAAAATCGGAGTGACAGGATTTGAACCTGCGGCCTCTACGTCCCGAACGTAGCGCTCTACCAAGCTGAGCCACACTCCGATAAATTCACCGGATACCCCTTAACAGGGTATCCGGTCTTCCCTATTCAATTAAAGGAACTACGGATAGAGGACTCGAACCTCTACTAACAGAGTCAGAGTCTGCTGTGCTGCCATTACACCAATCCGCATCATCTTACATGATGTCGTCTGCTCTTAACAGCGAACAAGATTATTATACCAGAACTTTTCCAAATTGCAAGTCTTTTTTTCTAATTTTTGCCTGAAAAGTTTCAGAAATTTTTCTAGTCATTTTTCTGGAATTTTTCAGACAACTTTTCAGGCACATCATTTAGCGAAGTATGAACGTATCCTTGGATATCCTGCACGAAACATACCGGTAATGAGTACGGGTTATCCTAGCAATATCCTACCCCCAGGCCTGCTAACAGTATCATTACAGTCAGCGCCAGGTTCATCGCCTGGAATTTCCAGCTCCATTTGACCCACTCTCCATAGCTTACACCCGCCAGGCCAAGCGAGATCAGAAGAACCGGATTCGTCGGATAAAACACATTAGAAAATCCGTCTCCGAAAGCAAATGCTACAATGCACAGCTGCGGCGATATACCGAATATCTGCGCGATCGGGACGATCAGTGGTATAAGAAGAAATGCTTTCGCCGACCCGGAACCGATAAAAAAGTTCATCACCAGCACGATGAAATAAATAAACAGGATGACCGTCCACTTCGGAAAGCCCTCCGCCATTACGACCGCGCCGTGAAGAATCGTATCCAGCACATTCGCTTCCACCATCGTAAATTTGATCGAGCTTGCCATCAGGATCATCAGGATTGCCGGACAGATACTCGCACTCCCCGCGCCAAAGCAGGAAGCCAGTGCTCTTCCTTTCATGTTGCACAGAAAGGGAGCGATGATTCCTGCTGCCAAAAACATCACAGCTACAATAATCATCGTATAATCCTGGAGCGCCGTGACAAATCCGGATAACAGCACGATCAGGATTCCTACGCCTAGAACCGCTGCAAAGCAGAGTAGCCCCTTGTCCATATGCGCCTGCTTTTCAAATTCCCCTTTCTGCTCCAATACGATCGGTCTTTCCACCTTTTTTGCATGGTTTCGCAGGAAAAGCATAAGCAGCAGATAGATTAGTACAAAGGACACGATCCTCAGCCATGCGCCGGAAAACATAGGCAGCCCTGCAAGCCCTTGCGCCACACCCACGGTAAACGGGTTGCAGACGCCTGCCGCAAACCCGCAGCTGACTGCCAGGATACTCATCCCCATCCCGGTCAGTGCATCCCATCCAAGACTGACGGACAATGCGACCACAATCGGGACCAGAGGCACACACTCTTCAAAGGAACCGATAAACGAACCCAGGAAGAGAAAGAAAAGCACGACAACGCCCATCAGAGTGTACCTGACTTTTCCGTATTGATGTACAATCCTTTGCAGCATATACTCCATCAGACCACATTTATCCAGACAGTTGAACGCGCCTCCTACGACCAGCAGGAACAGGATGACAGCGATAATGGTCCCCTCGCCGTCCGCCGACAGCACAAGGATGGGGGACAGAATCCATTTCCAAAAAGGCAGTCCGCCTCTGATATAAGTGAACCGTCCTTCTGGGTCGATAATCCTATTTCCATTTTCATCTGCAATGCGCGCATATTCCCCACCCGGGATAAGGAATGTCAGAATATAGGTGAGGACCATCAGTGCAAAAATAATCAAAATTGCCGTGATAAAGGATCGTACGCTGATATCCAGACCTTTTCTTTTCTCCTGCTTCGGCTCACCCATACTCATACCTCTCTCATCAAATATTTGTAATAATCCACAGCAGGAACCAGAGTATCAATATTAATATTCTCATTCAGGCCATGAATACTGTTCAGCTGTTGTTCATCAATCTGAAACGGAAGGAATCGGAAACAGTTCTTGCATATCCGTCCGAAAAAGCGGGAGTCCGAAGCCCCTGTCATAATGTAAGGCACCGCTGCGTCCACTCCCGGGAAGACCGTTTTCACCGCCTTCTCCAGCAGGCGGAAGCCCTCGCTGTCATGGTCCGCAATTCCGGAGTCGATGCCATGCTCTATGATCTCGATCTCAATATCATATTGATCCGCGATCCTTTTTAACGCCGCGATGGAGGATGCCTCCCCCTGATGGTGCGAAAACCTCATGTCGCCGACCACCCACGCCATCTGGGGAAGCACGTTCCTCCCCTCCGACGCCTGCGCCATGGTAAATGCCAGCGTTGTCCTGAGCATTGCTCCGGCCGTCGACGAAATTCCCGGCAGGGCCGCCTTAAGCAGGCCCCCGAATAGCTTCGTGTGCCCTGTGATAAGCCCTAAGCTTCCCATATAAGGAGAAATCCTTTTGAACATCTCCCTCACCACAGGACTGATCTCGCTCTGAAACGGACATTTCCTATCCACCTCGGCCATAAACGCCCCCAATCTGACAAGAGGCGTATTTTTCCCCGGAGTGGATGCATGTCCGCCCGCCGATCTTGCAATGAACTTTAAAATGCAGTTGCCCTTCTCTCCCATTCCAACCATCGCGAACGTACCCTTGGCGCCTCCAATCGGTTCATGCATAATCATGCCGCCTTCATCAAAGACCATGTCAAAGCAAATGCCTTGCTCTTCCAGGGCTCTCGCTATCTGCTCGGCGCCTTTTCCCGTTGTTTCCTCCGTACAAGCCGATTCAAAATATATATCCCGGTCCGGTACAAATCCTTCTCCAATCAGTTCCTCCGCCGCCTGAAGCATTGCCCACAGACCGCTCTTTGTATCCAGTGTGCCCCGTCCCCAGAGCTTTTGATCCGCCACATCGCCCGAAAATGGTCCGTGCTCCCACTTACCCGGCGCCTCCACGACATCGTGATGGTTCATGAACATGACCGGAAGCTTACCACCCTCTCTTCCCTTCCATTTGAGAAGGAGGCTTCCCTCAAAATCATCATATTCGCATGACTGAAAGACCTTTGGAAACATTTCCTTTAATATTTCATGAAATTCCCTGAACTTTGTGAGGTCCGGATTTTCTTCAAATACAGATACAGTCTCTTTTCTGATAAGCCTCGCCAGATCTTCCACATACTTTTTTCTTCTCTTCTCGACCACATTTCTCTTCCCGGCCGCGGTTTTCCTATATCCGCTTAATCCTCTCGATTGCTTCTACGGTATTCTCATAAGTTCCAAACGCCGTCAGCCTGAAATATCCTTCTCCGCTTGGCCCGAACCCGGAACCCGGAGTCCCAACCACGTTCGCCTTTTCCAGAAGGAAATCAAAGAACTCCCACGACGTCATCTGATCCGGGGTCTTCAGCCAGATGTATGGGGAATTCACCGCACCCGACACGCTGTATCCCGCATCCTTTAGCCCCTGATAAATCGTCCGTGCATTCTTCTGATAGTACTCGATCTGCTCCTTAAGCTGCGCTCTTGCCGCGTCCGAATAGACTGCTTCTCCGGCTCTCTGCACAATATACGGCGCACCGTTATACTTCGTCCCATGCCGCCTCGCCCAGAGAGAATGAAGCGTGGTTTCGCCGCATTTCAAATCCTTTGGGATAATCGTTGCACCCAAACGCAGTCCGGTAAATCCCGCGTTCTTGGAGAAGCTTCGCAGCTCAATCGCACAGGTCCTTGCCCCCTCGCACTCGAAGATTGTATGCGGCACATTTTCCTCTGTAATATATACCTCATAAGCAGCGTCGTAAATAATAACGGCGCCCTCACGGTTCGCATAATCCACCCATTTTTGCAGCTGATCTTTTGTGAGTACGGCCCCTGTCGGATTATTTGGGAAACACAGATAAATCAGATCCGGCGTCTCCTTCGGAAGCTCCGGAGAAAATCCCGTGGCTTCGGTACACGGCATATAGACTACATTGCTCCAGGTCTCCGTCCTCGCGTCATATGTACCGGTACGCCCCGCCATAGCGTTCGTATCCACATAGACCGGATACACCGGATCGCAGACAGCGATCTTTACATCTGGCCCAAAGATCTCCTGAATATTGCCGGAATCACATTTCGCTCCATCGGAAACAAAGATTTCATCCGCAGAGATGTCGCATCCCCGCGCCTGGTAATCATTCTTTGCGATCGCTGTTCTAAGGAACTCATACCCCTGGTCTGGCGCATATCCATGGAATGTCTCAGCATGGCCCATCTCGTCTACCGCCTTATGCAAAGCCTCAACAATCGCAGGTACGATCGGCTGCGTCACATCCCCAATCCCCATGCGGATGATGGGAGCTTCCGGGTGCGCCTCTGAGAATGCCGCAACCTTTTTCCCAATGTTAGAAAATAGATAACTCCCGGGTAATTTTAAATAGTTTTCGTTTATTCTGTACATTGTCCTCTTCTCCTCTTCTATTTTTTATGATGTTGGGGTAAAAAAGTAATTCGACCCCCATGATACTAGTACAGCATTGCGGAAATAGCATAATACTACAGATTGCTCCGCATTTCATGCTCCCGCAATCCTAAAAACATTCAAAATCCGCCCTAATCGGGCTGCTTTCTCATGTTTTTATGGGTCCCAAAGTCGTATATTGACATGCAAACATGTCACACATGACTTTTTGGCCCTAGCATCATAACCCCGTCAAACACATGGACCGCCGGACCTGTCATATACACCTTGTTCACAAAACGGTCCCAGCGGATGTACAATTCTCCACCTAATAATTTAACGGTAACTTCCTCATCTGTCAAGTTATTCAGGACAGAAGCCACTACGGCAGCGCATGCCCCTGTCCCGCAGGCAAAGGTTTCCCCTGAGCCCCGCTCCCAGACCCGCATTTCGATCGTACCGCGGTCCACCACTCTTATGAACTCTGTATTCACCTTTTCCGGGAACTGAGGATGACACTCAAACTCAGGCCCCAGCTTTTCTACTGGAAAATCCCAAACGTCTTTTACATAAACCACTGCATGCGGATTTCCCATAGACAGGCAGGTGATACGGAACTTCTTTCCCCTCACCTGAAACGGCTCGTCGATCACCAGAGCCTTATCGGTCATAACCGGGATACAGTGGGCGTTCAGGCGCGGCGTACCCATGTCAACGCACACCCTTTTTACCACTCCATTCTCTTCTTCCAGCTTAAGGCTGCGGATCCCAGCTCCCGTCTCCACATCGAACCCTGTCTTTGACGTCATTTTGTTCTCATACACATATTTCCCCAGGCATCGGATTCCATTCCCACACATTCCCGCCCGAGAACCGTCGGCATTATATATCTCCATTTTAAATTCCGCCGACTGCGACGGTCGGATGAGGATTAACCCGTCCGAACCAATCCCAAAATGACGGTCACTCAGTCGTTTCGCCAGCCCTGCCGGATCTTTGATGGTTTCTTTGAAACAATTTATGTATATATAATCGTTTCCTAAGCCATGCATCTTTGTAAATTCCATAAATGATATCTGACCTCTTAAGCATTGACTTCTCAATTCAGTATATCGCATATCCGGCATTTTATGAGTCGAAAAGAGGGTGTTTTCCATTCACTGAAAACACCCTCTTCTCCCCGCCGCAACGTTTTACATACCATCAGATATCTTTTCCTTGTCTTTCGTCAGACTTTTCCTTATATAGGTCTGCACTTTATCCTTTCCAATTCCCAACGCAAATGCCAATTCTTCATATAGCTGCTCTTCCGCCTGGCGGAAATACCGCTCATCTACTGCCATCGCCTTTTTCCCTTTTTGTATCCGAGATTTCTTCCTATGATATAATGTCTTGATAATCTTTATGAGCTCCCGGCAGTCTCCTGAACGAAGCGCCTCTTTATACTGCTGCTCTCTATCCCTCTCGTTTGTAATCCAGACAATCTCGATCTGTGGGATCTCCTCGACCAGCTTCTCGGCCTCTTCCTTTGAAACCACCTGTCTCATGATAATCTTCTGATTATCCACCGGGACATAGATTACCGTCTCCGGCTGATACACTGGACTCAATGTATAATAAATCCGGTCTTTGTCCGCTATCCCCATTGAGAGTTTCCCTACATTTGTGACCCGGAACACCCCTCTGTTCCCATATACTACCGCATCATTTTCCTGAAACATGACTTGCCATCTCCTCTATCAAGACCCCCGCAGATCTCACGCTCTACATCCGCCGCCCATATCTGCCGGGATAAAAGACATACCGGAAGACCGCGCCCTCCTATCATTGGACGCAGTCATTCCGGTAAAAATCGACTTTTTACATATTCATCATATCACATTTCAAGCAAAAATGTCAGTCTTTTTTTCTAATCGCAGAATATTTTATAACTTTATATCATTTCACCCGCTCTATTCTGCCAGCGACGCTGTGATAATCGCCATTGAATAAACTTCCTCCGCATTACATCCCCGTGAAAGATCATTAATCGGAGCATTTAGTCCCAGAAGAATCGGTCCGTACGCGTCAAAGTTACCTAAACGCTGCGCAATCTTGTATCCGATATTCCCTGCGTTGATATCCGGGAATATAAAAGTATTCGCCTGACCTGCCACTTCGCTTCCCGGGCACTTGGTCCGCGCTACACGGGGCGATACGGCTGCGTCAAACTGAATCTCTCCCTCAATTGGAAGGTCCGGGCGTTTTGCCTTCGTCTTGTTCGCTGCATTGCGCATCTTGTCCACATCCTCGCCTTGTCCGGAACCCAGAGTCGAATAGCTCAGAAACGCGATCTTCGGGTCAATACCGAAATTCTTGCCGCATTCTGCCGTCTCGATCGCGATCTCAACCAGGTCGTCTTCACTCGGCTTGATGTTGATGGCACAATCCCCCATCGCCAGTACCGCGTTATCCCCGGTAGCGGACGGACGCACCAGGATGAAGCAAGAGGAAACAATCTTATTTCCCGGCTTTGTCTTGATGAGCTGGAGGGCCGGACGTACCGTATCCGCAGTAGAATAGGTAGCTCCGCCGAGAAGCGCGTCCGCAATCCCCATCTTAACAAGCATTGTCCCAAAATAATTCCCTTTCGCAAGAGTCGCCCGCGCCTGCTCCGGCGTCACTCCCTTACTCTTACGCAGTTCACAGAACAATTCCACCATTTCATCGATCCTGTCAAAATTCGCCGGATCGATGATCTCGCCGCCGCGGATATTGTAGCCGTTCTCCTCCGCCGCCGCCAACACTTCGTCCGGGTTGCCTACCAGGACCGGCGTGAGGAAATTCCCCGCGAGCAGACGGGACGCGGCCTCCAATATCCTTCCATCCGTCCCCTCGGTAAACACAATCCTTTTCGGGTTTTCCTTCAGCTTCTTAATCATCATACCGAAGCCTTGCATATTCCTGTCCATTTTCTTTCCTCCTTGAAACATTGTTTTCACTTTTGTTACACGTTATTTTCTCTGTTATGATTCTACCACGTTTTACCTATAATTCAATCTAATTAAAATTTTAACAAGGATTGTACGGAAAAAGAAGCAAAAACAGCATTTTACTCCTCTTCTACCTCCACAAAATGCATCTGATATGCCAAATATTCCCCAAGTTCCACCAGCATAGGAATCCCCGCTTTCATCAAGGCGTTTCCCGTATACCGCTTCCCTCCCTCCTGTTCCTGGTATATGGCGTCCGGTTTAAGCCCCTGCATCTTTACATAGCTTGTAATCATGTTTCCATGCACCTCCAGCATCACTACGTTCAGCAAAGCTTCCCGCTGATCTTGGGACACAAACGCCCACGCCCCCACAGGATCGATACTGGGATCAGAAAGACGGTAGTATAATCCGTCCTGTATCAGAGGCGCATATTTTCGGTAATCTTCAATCTGCTTCCTAATCTCCGCTTTCTCCTCGGACGTCATTTGAGCCAGATCCAGTTCATATCCAAAGGTTCCCGCCATCGCGACTACTCCCCGTGTGTGAAGCGACACAGACCGGCCGGTCTGATGATTTGGCACTGCCGATACGTGGGAGCCAACCGCAGAAACCGGGAATCCAAAGGATGTTCCGTATTGAATCTGTACTCTGTCGATCGCGTCTGTGTTATCACTGCACCAGATCTGCGGCGTATAATACAACATCCCGGCGTCAAATCTCCCGCCTCCGCCGCTGCACCCCTCGATCAAGGTGTCCGGATACCGTTTCCCCAGGCGCTCCAGGAAATCATATACACCCAGAACATAGTCGTAGAGTACTGTCCCCTGGTCTTTCTTAACCACGGAATACACGTCTGCAATACTTCTGTTGATATCCCATTTTATATACTCAATCTTTCCCTGATCCAGCACCTTACAGATCTCTTTGTAAATATAGTCCACCACGTCGCGTCTCGAAAAATCAAGCACCAGCTGGTTGCGCGCCCTCACCGGTTTCCTTCCCGGAATCGAAATCGCCCAATCGGGGTGGCTGCGGTATAAGTCGCTGTCTTCATTCACCATCTCCGGCTCTACCCAAATCCCGAACTTAAGCCCAGTATCATGAATCCGCCGGATTAACTCGCCAAGACTCATTCCCAGTTTCTTCTCATTCACATTCCAGTCTCCCAGACCGCTGTTGTCATCGTCCCGTTTCCCAAACCAGCCGTCGTCCATAACCAGCATCTCAATTCCCACGTCCGCGGCGTGTTTTGCCAAACTACAGATACTTTCTCCGGTAAAATCAAAATACGAGGCCTCCCAACTGTTAAGGAGAATCGGCCTTACAGTCTCCTTATATTTCCCCCGGCAGATATGACGGCGGATACAAGTATGGAGATTCTGTGACAGCCTGCCTAGTCCCTGATCTGTGTAACTCAAAATAACTTCCGGCGCATAAAAGGACTCCCCGCTCCCAAGAGGATACCGGAACAGCTCGTCCTGGAGTCCCAAAAGCATGCGCGTCTGGTCGTACTGATCCTTCTCTATTTCTCCTTTAAACCCTCCGCTGTACACAAAATTCATCGCATAACAATCCCCGTATGTCTCCGTCGCATTCCGCTGTGCCAAGATCATAACCGGACTGTACTGGTGGCTCGAAGTTCCCCTCCTGCTTCCAATCACCATATTTCCATGAATCACCGGGTTTCTCTGCAAATTCCTCTCCATGGCATGTCTGCCATAAAAGCTGAGAATATCGTACTCTCCAGAAACAAAGTCCAGACATGCTGACTGCACCTTCTCCAAGTACACTCTTCCCTGACCGACATTGACGATCTTTACACTCCGTGTAATGATGTCCCTCTCAGGAAGAACTCCGTAATAGAGAACTGCGCGCAAGGATGTCGCTGGATCCTCCATAACAATCTCCAAAGTTTCCGCTTCCTCCTCGGACGCATACACGGCCGGAAGTCCTGGAAGCCCATACTTTCCTTTCTTTATCTCATGGCTGCGATAACGCAGGTCGCAGCTCTCACTTCCATCCTCATTTAGCACCACAAGCGCTGCGCTGCGGTAATCCCCGATTCCCTGGCATGGGAACTCCTGGGGAAGTGCATCCATCGAATACGTCCTATCCTGTCCCGCGTCATAAGGATTTCCCGAAAACCCCCTATCCTTATAAGTAAGCAGATAATCCATACATCCTTTTTCTGTCCGTCCGTAATACAAATGCAGTAAAAATCCATATCGGTCAATCTGCATTTGGTAAGTAGAGGCTGCCGTATGCAGCGTAAACGTGCGTTTTTCTTCGTTGTAAATAATTCCCATGATGTCTCTCCTTTTTTACGGTAAAAGTTGATCGCCGAGCAGATGATTTACAAACAGCCGCCCGGTATTTTCCGGACGGCTGATTCCACGTATTGCTGATAATCAAATGTTTATCAACATTATTTACTTCACTGCGCCATTTACCACGCCGTTCAAAATCTGCTTCTGGCATACCAGGTAGAAGATCAAGATCGGCAGCAGCGCCAGCAGATAGGAAGCAAACGCCAGGTTATAATTTGTACCGAACTGTGTCTGGAATGTCATCTGTGCAAGCGGAAGCGTCGTCATCCCTGAACCGGACATGATAACCAGAGGAGTCATCACGTCGTTCCATGTTCCAAGAGCCGTCAAAACAGCTACTGTCGCATGCATTGGCTTCATAATCGGGAAAATTATCTTCCAATATGTCTGCCATGTGGTCGCGCCGTCTACATACGCGGCCTCCTCTAGCGCCATCGGAATATTCACCAGATATCCCGAATACAGAAGTACATTCATCGGCATATAGAATACCACATAAAGTACAATAACGCCAACCCAGTTTGCAAGTCCGATCATAGCGGTCTGTTTTACCAGAGGCATCATCAAGATTGCAAAAGGTACGAACATACCGCTCACAATATAGAGATATGCAAAATTATAAAATTTACTCTTTGCTTTATTACGCCCAATCGCATATCCCACCAAAGAATGAAGGATGATGGAGATTACTACAGTAAGAACCGTAATCAGGGCACTATTACCAAGAGAACGCCAGAAATCGGTTACTTCCATTGCCTCCGCGAAGTTTGCAAGGCTCCAGTTCTTCGGAAGAGACAGGATTCCGCTGATACTGTTCGTCATCTCGCTGGGCTGCTTGAACGCAATCACGATCGTCATATATAACGGGAAAGCGACAGTTATAAGTCCCACTATAAGCAAAATCGTAATCGGCCAGTTGACTCTTTCTTTTACTTTTTCTTTCATTATAACTGTTCCTCCTTCTTACTTGATGCCCCTAACTGCAGCGCGGAAAGCGTTACGATCAAAATAAAGAACACAACCGCGTTGGCGCTCTGGAAACCGAACTGTCCGCCGCCCATACCGTTCTGATAAATTAGGTAAGAGATGGACTCAGTACTCTGAGCAGGACCACCTTTTGTTAACGCCATGATCTGGTCGAATACCATCAGGAAGTTCTTTACACAAAGCACCATATTGATGGTGAAGAACGAGAAGATCAACGGGAACGTCAAATGCCGAAACTGTTTCCACCCTGTAGCGCCGTCAATAGAACCCGCCTCATATACATCCTCCGGCACGGTCTGCAGACCGGAAATATAAATGATCGTATTCATAGCAATGGACTGCCATGCACAGACGATCACGATCGCGATCCACGCAAGGTTTTCATTCGCCAGCATACTGGAACCAAACGTCTTGCTTCCGATCATCTGTCCCCAAGCCGGCAAAATGTATGTAAAGAAATAGTTGAAGATGTAGCCTACTACCAATGCGCCTAATACGTTCGGAATAAAGTATGCCCCACGCATCGCACTTTTAAACTTAATCTTACTGTTCAAACCAAGTGCCAAAAGAAGGCTGACTACATTGACGATGACGGTTGCGACGATCGCTAGTTTAAAGGTAAACCAGTAAGAGCCTCCCACACGTCCGTCCTGGAACAGATCGATATAGTTTCTAAGTCCGACCCAGTCATAGCTTCCGTATCCCTTGAAGTTCGTGAAACTGTAAATCACGCCCTGAATCAGCGGCAGGGTGTTGAAACAGAAGAACAAAGCCATAATCGGGATTGTAATTAATAGAAATGTCTTTTTTCTATTGGTCATTCCTGCTTTATCCATGTCTTAATTTCCCCCTTCTTCTATTCTCCCGGATGTTCAGCCTGATAAGCTTCTACCTTCCGGATAATGTCACGATTATAACGAACCCAGTCTTTGTCAAATTTAGCGAGGAAAGCGTCTACATCCCCCTTCATGAGGAATGTCTGAATCTGTGCGTCTACAGACATTTCAGAAGGATAGTAATGATCCTGGTAATCTGCCATTCTTCCTTCGTCGATATACTTCTTCATACCGTCCAGCATAGACGGAAGTTTGAAATTACCCTCTTTACAAGGTACTGCGTTCTGATTGTCCAGATATTCCTGGATACTCTCGTCTTCTAACAGGAAATTCAGGACCTCATACGCCGCCTCTTTCTCCGGGCAGTCCGCCATCACGCAGAACTGAAGGTCAATACCAGAATTCAGGACATTATCTGCTTCCTTGTCATTGACCGGGAACACGAAGGAGTCAATATCCAAATCCGGATTGACCGACTGGATCTGCGGTACGGCGTAGCTTCCGATCGGATACATAGCAGATTCCCCGTTCGCGAATGCGGTACATGCTCCATTATAGTCGTATGCAAACGGATCATCCGGCCCGTAAGGCAAAATCTGAAGTATCTTCTCCGCCACTTCGCGGTACTGCTCTGTAAATGTAGTCTCACCTCTGTTCACCTGGCGGCAAACGTCGGATTCTACCAACCCTACACACATCGCATTCCAGGGAGCCAGGGTCGTCCAAATCTCCCTGAATCCAAAATAGAAGGGATTAATTCCTTCTTTTTTGATCTCCTCACAGAGATCCATAAGCTCATCCCAGGTCTCCGGGATCTCCCAGCCATGGTCTTTGAACATCTTTCTGTTATACAGAATTCCGGCTGCGTTCGCCACATACGGTACGGCGTAAACCCCTTCCTCCGGCACATATTCCAGATCCTTGTCAATATCCTTATATGCCTGTTTGATATCGTTGAGACCCTCAAAATCAGAGATATCCATCAGCATATCCGAATCAATGAATGAGGAGAAGTTTACATCTCCACCGATTCCGATGATATCCGGCGCGTCCTCACGGATAAATCTTGTCTTTAAAATTGTCATGGCGTCGTTCGGCGATTCAATCGTCAGATGAATGTCGTCATGCGTTGCGTTGAACTTTTCTTCGATCGCCTCGAAAGCGGCTACTGCTTCCGGCTTGTACTGTACAAGTTCAATCTCAATTTTACCGCTGTTCTCATTATTCCCACATGCGGTCAGTGTCATTGCGGCCAGCATTGCTCCGACTAAAAGCAGGCTGACGGCTTTTTTACCTTTCCTTTGCATCTCTAGCTTGCTCCTTTCAGATAATTTTAAACACTCGATTTCCTTCGCTGAAAACATTATAACATCCCTTAATGCAACGAAAAATATCACGATTATTCCAGTTTTATACCAAAATGCGACTTATTTTCATATGACTTGAAGTTGTATAGCATTTTGGTATATACTATACTTAAAATTAAATTATTGCCTATTCAGCAATGAGGAGGAAAGAAGTAAAAATGAGCGATCTTTTGTTTTCTGTTTTTCCAAATGAGCAATTTGTTGACCTTGGGCTATACCAGTACGGCTGGGAACAATGCGAACCCTCACATCTCTACGGACCAGCCGCTAGAAATCATTTTCTTTTTCATTACATCATTTCCGGAACCGGACGCCTGATGGCGGATGATTCCAAAGGCCGGACCCAGACCTATCAGGTCCGCAGCGGCCAGGGATTCATGCTTTTTCCTGGACAGATTTCAACTTATATCGCCGACAGGGACCTTCCCTGGGAATACACATGGCTTGAGTTTGACGGACTGCGTGTCAAAGAGATGCTTGAGATTGCCGGACTGGCAAAAGATTCCCCCATCTACCATGCGAATTCCAAAGAACTGCGCCTGAATATGATGGACGAGATGCTGTATATCGCGCAGCATTCCAAAGAGTCGCCTTTTCATCTAATTGGACATCTCTATCTGTTTCTGGATTACATGACCCGCTCGGCGGCGTCCATGCGTCTGAGGCAGGGAGGACGTCTCCGCGACTTCTACGTAAAAGAAGCTTTGAATTTTATTGAACAGAACTTTCAGAATGAGATCAGCGTGGAGGATATCGCCGCGTCGTGCGGCCTGAACCGAAGTTATTTCGGTAAGATCTTCCGGGACGCGGTAGGCAAATCCCCGCAAGAATTTTTGATGAACTACCGTATGCTGAAAGCGACAGAACTACTAAAGCTGACACAATTTAATATCGGGGATATCGGAAATGCGGTCGGTTATACCAACCAGCTTCACTTTTCCAGAGCATTCAAAAATATCTACGGCATCTCTCCCAGACAATGGAGAAGTGAAAACCGCATGATGCCAGTCCATGGACCATTGTAAATTATCCTTACTTGAAACCAATTGAAAGGGAGCCTGCTTATTACAAGCAGGCTCCCTTTCCATATTATAGAGGGTATGTAAACGTCTTACCTTATGAACTTCATCGCCGAATAGGCGATCTGAGTTCACGAATCCCGAATGCCTCAGCATGAGGGGAACCTTATGAACTTCATCGCCGAATAGGCGATCTGAGTTCAACGATTTAATTACCCAAGAAAACCAAATACGTTCAAAAGAACGATAACCATGAATATTGGAATAACAGCTATGGTAAGCGCCTTGTCAAAGCCGTGCAGCTTGCCGTCGCGCCCATTCTGGAACAGCTCTTTCTCGTAGCCGTCCCATCCCCAGATCTTCGCAACAAAGATACAGGTGAGAAGACAGCCCAGAGGGAGAAGCAAGTATCCGGTAAAGCAGTCAAGCCAATCATGCAGGTTATAGAACTCGATGCCCTGAACGTTCGGCCATGGAAGCTTGATTCCGGAAAGCGGTCCCCACCAGAGAGATACGAGGATATTACCGATAAAGATAATTACAGAAACTACAAGCACGCCTTTCTTGCGTCCCATGTTCAGCTTAATCTCAAACGTCTTCATAGAAATTTCAAAGAATGTGAACAGCGAAGAAAATACTGCAAACATAACGCCTACGAAGAAGAATGACCCGATCAGCCTTCCTCCTGGAAGACTTCCATAGATTCCTGCCATAACATCGAACAGCAGCGCCGGTCCCTTAGAGACATCCATACCTGCGCCGAACGCGGTCGGAATAACTACGAAACCTGCGAGAACAGCCGCCAGAGTATCCATAATACTTACCATGATCGCATCGCCCTTTAGATTATTAGAATCCGGAAGGCTTGCTCCCAATGTGGTGAAAATGCCCCAGCCGATCCCAACGGAGAACAATACCTGTGTCGCCGCGTCAGCGAACACCTTGAAACTAAAATTACCAAAGTCCGGAATGAGATAATATTTCAATCCTTCTACTGCGCCCGGAAGAGTCGCGCACGCATAAACCGCACAGAAAATCAAAATAACGAAAAGTGCAGGCATGATAACCTTTGTGACTCTTTCTACGATCTCCGTAATACCGAACAGCAATAAGAAGGAAGTGATCGCCATTACGATAAATGCCCAGATGATCGGTTCGACCGGTTTACTGATAAATCCGTTAAAGAATACGTTCGTATCTTCGCCGAAATCACCGCTTATGATGAACTGCACCGCATACTTCATGACCCAGCCGCCGACTACTACATAGAACATATTAATACCCAAGGTACAGATGTTCGCGATCCATCCTACAAAACCCCATTTTTTATTGATCTTCTCATATACAGACACGGTATCTAATTTCGTATGACGGCCGATTGCAGTTTCCATCTCTACCATCGGGTGTGCCATCAGGATAATGATGATAATATATGTAATTAAGAAGATTCCGCCGCCCCCTCTGTATGCCAGATACGGGAATTTCCAAATGTTACCTAATCCAATCGCCGCCCCTGCCGCAACCATGATATAACCAAAACGCGATTTAAATTGAGCCTGACCGTTATTACTCATAAAACACTCTCCTTCCAAAGAAACGAAAACGAGAATTCCGATGAAAATTCTGTCAAATTTTCTTGTTTTCATTCGTTGATTTGTGTTACAATGGGTATTGCGGTCTGTTGCCGCAGACCGCAACGTTATATTTTTTTACCCCTCGGATACGGCTTCTTTAAAGAAGCCGTATCCGAGTTTGAGAAACCTCTCCACAGCTCTTAGAAATCTTTCTCAAATACCGTCTGTTCGCTGACCGGTGTCTGAAGAGCCTTAAGCGCTCTCTTGACCAGTTTCTCACGAATCTTGTATGAATCCTCATCGCTCTGCGTCGGATCGCCAAGCGGATACGGGATACCGATCGCCGGGATAATTCGATTCGCGCCGATTGTCTTAGAAATTGGAACAACCGTAGCAAGATGAACTACCGGAATACCATACTTTTCAATACCTTTTACCATCGTTGCGCCGCAACGTGTACAGGTACCTCATGTACTGACGAGAAGAACGCCGTCTACCTTCTCCTCGATAAACCTCTTACCAATCTCATCGCCGAATTTTGCAGCGGATCCTGTCGCTGTTCCGGTTCCTGTCGTGGTTCCGAAGTAATTCAAGAGTTCACCGAACTCTCCTTCTTTCTCCAGCTTGCGGAGAACGTCAAGCGGTACTACCAGGTTTGGATCCTGCAGTACGAACTGTCTGTCATATCCGCCGTGGATCGTCATATAATCGTCCGCAGACATTTTTTCCATGCCTTCCAGAGTATAGAAGCCGAACTTCGTCGCATTCGATGATTCAATGTGATCTGGGTTACCCTGCGGCACGATACCGCCGGATGTAACAACGGCAAGCTTCGCGTGCTTGATATCCTTAATCGGCTCTGCAGGAGGAACACGGTCAAACTTCGGCATCGGAAGATCCGTCTCGAACGGTTCTCCTGCCATCTTCTTGATCAACATGTCCATACCACGGGTAGCGCCTCTTTCTTCCGCGAAGTAGTTCACACGGATTCCTCTTTCCAGATACCCTTCAATAGAAGGTCCGAGGATTTCCTCGCCAGTCGCCATCTTCTTCACCAGATTCACGATCTTGGGAAGAGACTTCCTAAGCGTCGCCGCTGAATTGCCTGTCTGGACTGTGATGATGTCCTTCTTGAACATATCCGCCCCTGGGTTTTCCTCATACATACCGGTCAGTACCGGGATGCCAAGTCTCTCCTCAACAGCTTTACAGATTGTGCCGCATGCAACTCCGTAACGCCCCGCGTTAAAAGCAGGACCTGCCACAAATACATCCGGCTCATATTTTTTCACCATATCGACAATAATGTCAGTAGCCTTATCCAGATTCTCTCCGAAATAGTTATCTCCGCAGATCACGGTAGCCACGATATCATAGTCTTCGCCAAGTCCTTGTGCAAGCGCAAGACCCGGGCCGATCTTTTCTTCTCTTACTTCCGGTTCAAAATCTGCCTTTTCCTCGCCGCCGATTCCACCAAAGAACTGGTTGATGTAATGAACTATTTTATACTTTGCCATAACTCCTTAATCCCCCTTTCCTAGTATCCTCTTGCCGCCAGCTTATTGAAGCCGTTCGCGATCGTTGAAGCAATGATGATCTGGATCTCTGCCTCGAACGAACCGTCCTCATTGATACATCCTGCCCATCCGCCGATCTGGCTTTCGATGTAGTCCTGCATACCGATCACCTTATCCATTGCCGGGAACTGAAGCGTCATATTACCCTGTCCGCAGGATGCAAGCGCTGTCGCTTCATCGCAGGTGTCTGCAAGAGACTGAGATTTTCCATCTTTGCCCGGGAACTCGTCTGTAATCAGAACAACCTTGGTGCCCTTACGCTCTACCTTGCGGCAGTTCATCATAAGGTCCGTATCCGGATTACCGTAGCCTTCCTCTGTGATCAGGACTCCGTCAAGCCCCATCCACTCAGCAAGCTTTGCCACCATATCGGAATGACGCTCTTTGTCTGCAAGGAATACGTTCTCATTCGTTAGGATCACGCCCATAAAGTTAATTTCTTTTCCATGACGCTTGTAGCACTCATCAATAACCGGATTGTGCAGATGATGGTAAGTCGTAACCTTATCACACGGAGCCACACAGTTTCCGGAAACAATCGCGCCGTCCATGATCTCGGTCGGATACATGATGGTCGGCACAAACTGCTTTGCATCCACTCCATAGTAGTAGGTGTCATGCAGAAGTCCCTGAGACTGAAGCATATGTACATAACCTACCTTCGGAAGATCCGGATACTGCGCCGCTTGTTCAAAGATCGGTTTCGTCTCGTATACTTCCAAAGTATCCGGCTCAACTTCTCTCCCCGCTTCTCCAAGATATGCAGCTACTTTGAGGCCTGCCATTCTTCCTGCTTTCTCGTATACATGCGTCTCCAGACCTTCCTGAGGTTCAATTACCACACACAGGTTCACAGTCTTGGAGAACGGACAATAATCCGCCGCCACACCGCTCATGTCGATAACGCCTTCCTGGAAACCAACAATCCTACCTACAGTGACAACGCAGCAGCCATCCAATGCATGGGTCCTTCCTTCCCCAACCGGCGGTGTCACCTTTCCTAATACTCCCGGGAAGATCTCTCCGCCCCCGCTCACCTTGACGCGGGGTTCAATGACATCCTTAACCGGTGTGATTCTTGTTGATTCGCCCGGCCTTGCAATATCCAGATGGCATTCCAGAAGCTTATCATCTTCCAGGACCAGAGCTTCTACTTCTTCTTTATTCACGTAGAGCACATGGTTCTCAATGTAAGTCCTGTCCGCAAATTGGATATCCTTAATCTCAATTTTACCGAGTTCCAGTTTCATACAAGTTCCCTCCTTTTATAGTATTTTGTAATCGCGATAACATGGCATCAAAAAAAGTAATCATGATAACATACCATGAAAAAAAATTTGTTTACCGCTCTATCGTCTATGTTTAAGATTATACCACTAATCGCGATAACTTTCAAGTATTTCTATAAGATTTATCTTAATATTTGGATTTTCTATGGACAATACGCACAAATGCGCAAATTCAGAACATGCCGGCAGCACAACCGGACATCTTATATTCACGAAATTCTAGTATCTCTTATAACCAGTATATCCTTTCAGATCGATCGCAAGCGCCCGCACTACCATATCCATATCATCTATGAAGTCCCTAACTCGCGCGTCGATCTGATCCTCCTCGATGCCTTCATCCAGCACGGTCTTGAAGTATCCCTTAAAAAGATTACACGCCATCCGGTTCAGCTGCACCGTATCCGCCGAGCGCAGAACCCCTTCCTGGACGCATCGCTTGCACATCTCATAATCCCTGCCCAAAAAGTCCGCGCACCTTAGCATCGTCTGAAATATCCAGCTCGTCTTCTCCAAATCTCCCGGGAACATCTCGTAGTATTCATTGATGGAACTTTGTAGTTTCTCGTTGGTGTACTTGAAGAACAAAAGCTCGAAGGCTTTCGGGTGGGAGAATGCCTCTCTGCTATAACAGTCCCATACCCCTACGTAGACGTCCCAGGCGCCCTGCCAGTGCTTTTCCGCCTCGTTCAGGCGGTTGATATAACTATTGAGCGTCCTGAGCTCCGCGTAGTACAAAAGTTCCGGCAGATTTTCAAAATATCGGTACAAACTGGCAGAAGAACATCCCAGTTCTTTCCCTATCCTGCGTATCGTGACTGCCTCCTGCCCCTCCTTCTGAATGATCTCATGCGCCTTCTGCACATAATCTTTTCTGGAAAGCCCTTTAAAATAAGCGTTTCCTTTCTCTAATACCATTCCCTGCCACTTCCTTGCTATTTTGCTATCATGCTTTTTATTTTAGGAAATTCTTGGTATAACATTGTCGATCACAGATAAATCTATCGTCTTAAAATCCTCCGCCACCCGTTCCTGATAGTTCTCCGGCGTAGGGGCGATCTCCTGCCACTGTCTGTATGTCTCCAGACATTTTTCGATCAGCATCATATCTTTCGTGTTGTCTTCCTCTCCTTTCGGATACACCACAACAGAACGGTACGGCGTCTGATTCGGCTTCAGGCTTGACGCCTGCGGATGTGTCAGAAGCACATGCCGGTCATACACCATATCCCTGGTCTTAATCAGTACCTCCTCATAGGAATCCGTCATCTTTACGGTCAACATACCTTTATATTTCTCATATACGCGATCATTATTCGTGATAAGGACCGCTTTTTCAAGTTCCCACATAAGCTCTTCTCACCTCCTGTCCTTTTTCCTGCACAGCGTCCGGTATCTTGATAATTCCTGTCACTGCGGGCGCCTCCAGATTCAAGATCGCCTCGTTCAAAGACAACATCTTTTCATCAAGTGCAGATACCATCTCCGCGCACTCGCGAAGCTCCCTGCTGATATACCCGGGGGCGTTCCCCTCGAATTTGTAATAAATCTTGTGCTCCAGACTTGCCCAGAAATCCATGGCGATCGTCCGGATCTGAATCTCCACCTTCGTGTCAACCACACTGTCCGACAAAAAGATCGGCACTGAAACCAGCATATGATAACTCTTATAACCGCTTTCCTTCGGATGCTTTATATAATCCTTGATGGATAACACCTTCAGATCGCTCTGGTTCCCGATCATCTCTGCCAATCTGTAGATGTCTGATGTAAACGAACATATGAGCCGCACCCCGGCAATATCATTCACGTATTGTACCATGTTGTCAATCGTGGATTCGTGACCGTCCCGGCGCAGCTTCTTCACAATGCTTTCGGGCGTCTTGATACGGGTCTTGATATGTTCGATCGGGTTATACCGATGGACATGCTGAAACTCATCGTTCAGGATATCCAATTTTGTTCCTACTTCCTTCAAAGCCGCTTTATACAGAAACATGATGGTCTTATAGCTGTCCACGTCATCATAATATTTCACTGTATTCCGCACGTATATCTCTCCTTTGCTTATAACAAATATCATTTTCATTGTAACACTTTCTGAAGAGAAATGCCAGAATACCGACGTGGAGTTCACAGTATTTTAATAGTTCTGTCATAATTCGCCATTCTTTTAGGAACCTTTCCTTACCTTTTAATCTCGATTTGGCACATCTGCATGGTCTCAAGCGCAGCTTCATGACTTTTTTGCGTGACTCCTGCGCAGCAGGATGCATCCACGCTAAAATCCGCCTCCGGAAGCGCGGCCTTTAACAGAAGCGCGTTCGACACCACGCAGATATCCGTGCAAAGGCCTATAAGCTCAATCTCCGTATATTCTCCCCGTACCGCCGCTTCCATCAGCCGCGTACTGCCAAAGGAAGGCTTGTCAATAACCGTTTTTGCATAGCCTTTGAGTTCATCTATAATCTCCCATCCCTTTGTATCCTTTACACAATGCACGACTGGAAGGCGCCTTCCCTCCTGCGTCTTAAGATAGTCCGACCCATGAGTATCCCTGGTAAATATAATGTCCTCGCCCGCTTTCTCTGCAGCCTTGACCCTTTCCACCACATTGGGCACGATTTTCTCCGCCTCCTCCGTCCCCAGACTTCCGTCTACAAAATCATTCTGCATGTCCACAACCACTAACAATTTCCTCATTCTGTGTTTTCCTCCTTATTCTCATCATCGTACGAATCACTGTACGAATCTCTCATATCATGGATCATCTCCACAATATCGTAACCATAATTCTCTCCCGTGGCCCATCCGTATCCTTCCGGATTTTCTTTTTGTCCCAGCCACTCCACATAGGGCGCGCTCCCTTTTGTCACATATTCATAGCGGTCGTCCACGCATTCACCGTCCAAGGCATCGGCTGTCGCGTAGGCTTTCAGGTGTTGGATCTGGGCGCGCACCCCCGTCCGCACATCCGGATAGCTGTTCCCCGGAACGCCTCCTCCCGTTGTGCCAAGGCCCGCGAAATTATACTGAGTGACCTTCGCGTCCCCTCCATACTGGAGCCATCCCGTCTCTTTCATGGTCTGGGCAAACGCGACTTCCGGACGGACCCCTTCCGCATGCGCCTCTTCATAGTAGATCTCGCAAAACGTCTCGATATCCGGCGCCCCGCCTTCCCCCAAAACCTCCTCAGGGTATGCGCTGCCGTTCTCCTTGAAAAACGCAACCATCTCTCCCACCTGGATACTGCTTGCTCCCATGATCGGGTACTGTCCAGGTGCGATCGACGCCTCCACAGCCTCGATCTGCTTCTCTTCCTCTGTCTTCTGCCTGGCGGCTCCATCTTTCCCAGCTTCCTCTTTGCTTTTTTCCTCCTGCTTTTCTGCTTTTGCCTCCATCCTCTGCTCTTCAGAAGAGGAAACTCTCCGCTGCACCATAAGCCCGCATATCAATATCATGGCAAATATTGCCGCTGCCATAAAAAGCTTCCTCGGATCTGCCTTTTGGATCCTTTCCAAAACCTTGTAAAGCAATTCCTGCCGCATATCCGTTCTTCTCCCCATTCTGGTTTTATCCTATTTCTATTCAAGTACCCACCGCATCTTTCGTATGTGACATATTATATCAAAAAATAATTTACGAATCCAGTGCAAAAACCGTTGATAACTCAATAGACTCTGCATTCTATTTATGGTATACTATAGAGCATCTAAAGCGCAATCATACTAAACAAACGCACTGGAGGTGATGCAATGACAGATAATGAATTATTGCTTGCTATATCAAATATGCTGGATAAAAAGTTAGATGCAAGGTTGAAACCGATGGAAGACAGATTAAAGAGAATTGAAATTGATTTACTTGAATGAAATCGCATAACCGCAAAACGATATAAGGAGGATTCGATCTATGTTTCGGTTATGGGCAAAAGAATGGAAAGACAACCGTATGGTCCGGGATACGACCATATGTGACGACAGCGCGGACACCCGCACACACAAGATATTCGGTGCGCTGGAGAAGGCCTGTTATGAATTTGACCTGGGAAAACCCATTTGGCTGGACTCCACGATCAATGAATTCAAACGTCACGCCAAAGCGCGGTTCTATCAGGATAGTTTTGTTGAAACGATTGATTTTGATTATCTTGAAATTCAGATTATAGAAGAATAGAGTCGCTGCCTGTAGATTTTCGGTCTATAGGCAGCGACTCTTGACATCCGTTTCTTTCGACGCGAATTTTTCTGAAAGCTGTTTGATACTCCTTAGCTTTGGACAATTGCGTCGTCCATCGTATAACCTTCAAGGGAATTCTCTTTTACCTGTATGCAGGCAAAGCTGATTGCAGAATCTTCATCTGCAAAAAACTGTCTTTGTCCCGCAGGAGAAATGCGAATCCAGTCGCCAGATGCCAATTCCACACTTTCCCCATCAACAACAGCTTTTCCCCTTCCCGCAAGAACAACGTAAATTTCCTCATTGTTTTTATGGGAGTGGATAAACGGCACGCTTGCCCCTGCCGGCAGATGATTAACGCTTATTTCTGCCCCTGTTAAAGAAAGTTTGTCATGAAGTTCTGTCCTTGCATCCTGCGCCACATGAATCTTACTAAAATTTGCCATAATCTTTGCCTCCATTTGTTGTAACTTTTATTGATACATCGATTATAATGCATTTTAGTTGTAATGTCAACAGTTACATTGCTTTTTTAATAAATTACATCTCCAGCCGTTTTTTAGCGTCGTTCACAACGTCCTGTAAAGATATTGTTTCCATCTCCTTTTCCATCGCTTTCTGAATTCCATCCAGCCTCGCGTCCAAAATCGCATGAATATTTTTTCCCACCGGGCATAATTGATTCGGGTTTTCATGAAAATGGAAAAGCTCTCCGCCTTCCACACATTCTACCGCACGATACACGTCCAACAATGTAATCTCGTTTAAAGGCTTATCTATATCCGTTCCTCCGCTGCCCCTCTTGACACTAATCAGCCCCGCCCTTTTTAATTGCTGTAATAAACGCCTTATAACGACAGGATTTACATTCACACTGGACGCAAGAAAATCACTTGTTACTTTATAGTCGCTTTTGAACGTCTCAATACATATGAGGACATGAACCGCAATCGTAAATCTGCTTGATATCTGCATACCACACCTCGATTTCTATTTATATATGATACCAAGGCCAAAAGCCATAAATCACATCTTTTGACCCTGCATCTACCTCTTATTGTATCAAGCCCTAGGCATAACAGCCAGTACTAAATCACATTTTATCACTTTTTTACTATTTTTTCGCACAAATGCTCCTGCAAATGCAATAATCCCGAACCATTCTCCGTATTGCTAACGGATCGATTCTTTTAATTGCCTCTCCGGCTGCTACTGCCGCGTACATTGCCGCGCCAAGTGCTGGGGTATGTTTCTTCCGGTCTTGTCTGTAACGTACATCCTACGAGAATCCCGCTTCGATTACTGTCAATATAAGGCGTCTTATTTCCGTTCCACCACTCCAACGCCATAACGCCGCTTTCTCCCGGTTTCAATGTCTGCGCCTGCTTTTCTAAAAGCTTGTGGATCCCTTCCCCCTCCCGCTCTGCCTGCCTTATATAGGATTCCGGCACACATTGTGATGTAAACCACTGAAAGACATCCCCAGCCGCAGCAATCCCTGATTCCCAAGTGTAGTACTCTGGGATTACCGTGTCCTTCACGCTTCCATAAATTCCTTTTTCCTGATAACTTACATTTTCCAAAACCGCTTGAACCGTCGATGTCCCAATCACAAGCATCATCTGGCCCGGCCTTGTAATCCCGCAGCCAGGAATACCGGCGTGCGCGTCAATCATACTGCTCCCTATAGCCATTCCTTCTTTAAGTCCCAGCCTCTCGGCCCATTCAGCCGTAAGGCGGCCGATTTTCTCCCCTGGAAAATATATTTTTCCGGAGAGCTTCGCTTTCACCATTCCGTTCAGCAGTGGATGAAGTTCCCCCAATCGAGTTTCAAATGCATATCCTGATTTTGGAGTCCACATTGCTTTATAAGACGCCATACTTGCAGAACACGCCTTTTTCCCTGTAAGTAATTGCCCCAGCCAGTCTCCTGCTTCTAAAATCTGATCTACGCTTCTATAAATCTCATAATCCTCATTAATAAGCTGTAATATCTTTGGCAACATTAGTTCCGAGGAAATGCGGATTCCAAACCTTTGCCCTATCTCGTCTGCTTCCCACTGTGCTGCATGATGGTTCCACAGCTTTACGTAACTATGAGGCCGTCCCTCATATTGCGGCGTTATACATAACGGAGTCAATTCCGAATTGACCGGAAGAAGGGTGCAGGAGGTAAAATCAATGGCAAGTCCGATGATCTAACGCTTATCTACCTTCGATTTTTTTTATATTTCCGTCACAGTACTCTCCAGCGCTTCCAGATAATCCGCCGGATGCTGCAATGCCCAGTTCTCTTCAAGTTTTGTACCATCCGGAAGATTCTTGCACATCACTCCATGCTTATATGTACTTTCCGCACATACGGCCAGTTTCCCCGTAGAGGCTTCTACCAAAACTGCCCGTCGGTATTCGCTCCAGTTTCTTCTTTGCCCTCTCGCCCTGCCAATATTCTCTGGACAT
Organism: Coprococcus sp.; assembly: GCA_022793995.1. Lineage (GTDB taxonomy): Bacteria > Bacillota > Clostridia > Lachnospirales > Lachnospiraceae > Allocoprococcus. The sequence continues at coordinate 1,877 of JAAWDY010000069.1, read as the reverse complement.
CGGAGTCATTACAACAGTCGGTGAAACCGCATTGCAGGTAATCCCATACAGTCCCCATTCCAGAGCCAGCGCACGTGTTACTGCCAATAATATCTCTACTTCTTTCCCATCTCTACAAAAATCTGGCCTGCATCTTTTTTCAGTTTTCCGCAAAGAATATTCATCAAAGTAGATTTGCCGGCTCCATTTTCCCCCATAAGAGCGTGCACTTCCCCTCTCCTTACCTCTAAATCCACCCGGTCAAGTGCCTTTACTCCGGGAAATTCTTTCGATATCGCTTTCATCTCCAAAGCAATTTCCTGTTTCAACATGCGCCCTCCTTTCTCCTTTGCCCGGACGCAGTTCCTATTCCTCCAGCCCGATTTGACTTTCTTCCGGGATCTTCTTTACAATACAATCATTTACATAAGTCCGTTCCGGAAGAGCGACCAGGATACTTACAAATTCCTTGTCGCACGGAAACGCGGCAAAATGCCAGACCCCTGGTTTTAAACATACGCCATATCCCTCCGGTACGCGGAAAATCTCGAACTTCTCATACAGCGGCTCGTCTGGATCCGATACTTGTCCCACATGGATGTAGATATCTCCGTCCAGAGGAAGCATCACTTCTCCACACATACTATGTATCTCCGTTGTGTCGACTAATACTTTTCTCTTTTTCACATGGGAAATGGATAATCCAACCGGCGACGGAGAAGCGTATCCATGTACAAGCCTGTCACAAAAAAATTCATGAATCTTTGGTCCTACAGAAACTCCATCTGGCTCTTTCATCCTTGCAAACGTCCCATATTTTGAAAAATTCTCCAAAGTCAGTTCCTTTGCTTTTGTTTTCCTCACTATTTTTCCTCCTCACTTAATCGTTATACTTAATCATTAAAGCAACGATATCATATCTTCTTTTCCTTGTTAATCTTTTTATCATTTTTTATGATATATCATGGGAAATCGATCAAGATTTATGCATTTTTTATAGAAGAAAATATGCAAAAAAGCCCGGGGATTTTTCCCTACCTGACTTTTTTGCATACGTTCTTATGAAATGATTTCATATGGATATCATGTTATGATTTCAGGTAGTAGCCCTCTCTACCAAAGTAGGCTTTAGAATCTGCTGTTCTACTCCTTCTTTATCTTCTTCAATCATTGCAATGATTTGCTTTGCGCTCTCCAAACCGATTGTGTATTTTTTTGGTTGACCGTTGTCAATGGAATGCTCAGATATCTAGCCATGTCAATGTCGTCGTACCCTACAACAGCCGCCCTCTCCGGAACGGGCAGCTTTCTTTCTCCGATGGCCGCCATCGCCCCGATCCCCATGAAGCGTTTTGTCAAGTGCTTTTTTGAGTTATTGACACAAGCCCTTGTTAGTGCGGCGGGGTTCGGGGCAGAAAAAGGGGCGCAAAACGCGCCTGTGGACGTTTAGAAGCCGTTTTCGCGGGTGGGTAGTATAAAAAACCTTACCCGGTGGGTTTTCGTGTCTGAAACGCCTTGAAAATCAAGCCTTTTCAAGCCCTATTGCGTAACATTCCATTCTGTTCCTTGGGAGAGGTCGGGGCGAAATGGCAACAGCAAAAATCCAGACGGTCAAGGGTTTAAGAGTGGAGTTTTTTCGCGCACTTTGAGAAAAAATACTACTCGCCTTGACGGTCTGGATAGTCGGAACGGACATAGAACGAGGATTGTTTCTCGTAATTGGGTATGGTATAATTCTCTCCAGTACAAACTGTTCAATCGGGATTTAAAAGGAGCAAAACACAATGGGCAAATACGGTGCTTTATGGGAATACGTGAAAAATAATGGAAGTCAGTCTTTTAAATTGAGCTTTGAAGAAATACAGAATATTGCAGGGATACCGATAGACCACTCTTTT